>UQRR01000040.1 GCA_900543455.1 uncultured Dialister sp. | reverse complement strand
CGATGCTCGAAAGTGGCATTTAAGTCACCAGTCACCAGTCACTAGTCACTCCTAATCCCCAATCCCTAATCCCTAGCCACTCATCCCTGCTTTCAAACTTGTGGTGCGGCGCATAACAAAGTGAAAGCACCGCAGAGTTTGGAATTGATTGGCATATCGCTTACCGTTATTTTAGCACATTCAGTGTAGCTATCGTATCGGCGTCAGTTTGAACTCGCTGAAAATGGCTTGCCCTTTCTTTCTGAAAAAATCCCATTTCATTCTTTCCTATCTATGGATGGTTGTGCTAAAATAAAGTGAAAATACCTTGAAGGTATAATGACAGAACGGAGGAGAAGAATGGAAGAAGAAAGAAAAACTGCGAATTTTATCGAAGCGGAAATCAATAAAGATATTGCAAATCATGTCTATGCGAATGATCGGGTGCTGACGCGTTTCCCGCCGGAACCGAATGGATACCTTCACATCGGGCATGTGAAGAGCATCTGTCTCAATTTTGGCATTGGACAGAAGTATCACGGAGAGACGAATGTCCGCTTCGATGATACGAACCCGGCAAAGGAAGAGGTTGAGTACGTGAATTCCATTCTGGAGGATGTGAAGTGGCTTGGTTTCCAGTGGAAGGAACCTGTGCATTATGCATCTGACTACTTCCCGCAGCTGTATGAATTCGCCTGCAAGCTGATCCGCATGGGCCTTGCGTATGTCGATGACCAGACGAGCGAGGAAATCCATGATACCCGTGGTGATCTGAAGCATCCTGGCAAGGAAAGTCCGTACAGAAACAGAAGCGTCGAAGAGAACCTGAAGCTTTTCCAGGAAATGAAGGAAGGCAAGTACAAGGATGGGGAAAAGGTGCTTCGCGCCAAGATCGATATGGCTTCGCCGAATATGGTTATGCGAGATCCGGTCATTTATCGTGTGCTGCATGCGACCCATCATAGAACGGGGGATACCTGGTGCATTTATCCGCTCTATGACTTTGCACATCCGCTCTCTGATGCCATCGAAGGGATCACGCACTCCATCTGTACGCTGGAGTTTGAAGAACGCCGTCCGCTTTACAACTGGTGCCTGCAGGCATTCGACGGGCCGGAAAAGCCGCGTCAGATCGAATTTGCACGCCTCAACGTGAGGACGATGATCACGAGCAAGAGAAAGCTCCGCAAGATGGTAGAAGCCGGCCTCGTTTCCGGCTGGGATGATCCGCGTATGCCGACCATCAGCGGGATCCGCCGCCGTGGCTACACGCCGGAGTCGCTGCGTCATTTCTGTGAGCTGGTGGGGGTCGCCAAAGCAGATAATCTCGTCGATATCGCACAGCTGGAATACTGCATTCGTGAAGACCTGAAAGCGAAAGCTCCGCGCCTCATGGTGGTCGTCGATCCGGTGAAGGTCATCCTCACCAACTATCCGGAAGGACAGATCGAAGAGATGACGATGGAGAACAATCCGGAGGATGCATCGGCCGGAGAACGTCAGGTACCATTTGGCAGAACTCTCTATATCGAACGGGAAGACTTTATGGAAACACCGGTGAAGAAATTCTTCCGTATGACACCAGGCAAGGAAGTCCGCCTGAAGGGGGCTTATATCGTGAAGTGTGAGGATGTCGTCAAGGATGCCAATGGCGATATCGAGGAGATCCACTGCACGGTCGACTTTGACACAAGAAGCGGTACGCCGGGAGCGGATCGCAAGGTGAAGGGGACGCTCCACTGGGTAGCCGCTGATACAGCGGTCGATGTGGAATCTCGCCTCTATGACTACCTGATCCCGCCGGATGATACGGATGATGGCCGCGATTTCATGGAAAAAGTGAATACCCACTCTCTGGAAATCAAGCACAGCAAGGCAGAGCCGGAAATCAAAAAGTACAAGGTCGGAGATCGTTTCCAGTTCCTCCGAAAAGGCTATTTCATCATCGACAAGGACAGCACGGAAGGTCATCTGGTCTGCAACCGCATCGTAGGTCTGCGTGATACCTGGGCGAAGCTCGCCAAGAAGAACGGCTGATATGAAGAGGTGGAAAAGCGTTTGCGCCGGACTTCTCGTGGCAGCCCTGCTGCCGATGTCCTCTCTGGCAGCGGAGACGCTGGATCTCAAAGGCATCGGGCGCATGACGGTGCCAAAGAATGTAACCTTTGAAAAAGGCGCGCAGGCCGCAATGCCCTTCCTTTCTGCGGGTGGGACGGAGCGATTCTTTTTGCGGCACGGTATGACGAGCAGTGTGTATTACACGATGACGTATGCGAAGCCGCCGGATTTCAGCTATGGCTGGGCGATGTCGCATAAGCTCGGTGTATCCTATCTTCTCGGCATCGGAGCGGTGAATCATAAGGATGATCCGGCGGAAGCACAGCTGGATCTCATCGCGGCCGACCTCAATGAAAAGCTGGTCAAGGCCGGAGCCTCTTTTGAGGGAGAAGCACCTCTGGTAAAGAGCAGGGATAAGAAGCATCTACGCTATGAAGGCTCTGTCGTTATCACGACGAAAGAAAAGGATATCACCTACCATGAGGCGTATCAGATCGTCCTTGCCTGTGATGGCTATTTCACGACGCTCGGTATCATCAATACAGATGCGGATCAGAAAGATCTTACCGCGTCGGTGAAGGCCATGGTGCAGAAGAGAAAACTCCCTGAAAAGGTCAGCCTGCTCGATCTGGCAAAACGTGGGACATCCTTGACGGAGTGGGAGTGAATCAAAGCGGCAATCACCATTGACAAGGTGGCTTCAAACATTTAATATGTAAGTGTAGTAAATTCAGGGAAATATGGATGCCATGGCGGCATCAGATTTCTCAGATGTACTGGTATGTAATAGGAGGAATTCCAAATGGCAAAAGTAGCAATCGTATACTGGTCCGGTTCCGGCAACACAGAAGCTATGGCTCAGGCTGTAGAAGAAGGTGCTAAGGCAGCTGGCGCAGAAACGACCCTTTCTTTCGTTTCTGACACCACGGCTTCCGATGTAGCAGCTTTCGATCACATCATTCTCGGCTGCCCGGCTATGGGTAATGAAGAACTGGAAGAATATGAATTCGAACCATTCTTTGCTGAACTGCTTCCGCAACTGAAAGGCAAAGTTGTCGGCATTTTCGGCTCCTACGCTTGGAATCAGGGCGACTGGATCGAAAACTGGAAACAGCGTTTCACCGATGAAGGCATCGAACTCGCTGCTGAACCGGTCAAAGCTTACAGCTATCCGGACGACGATGCACTGGCAGCTTGCAAAGCTCTTGGCGAAACCGTTGCTAAAGCGTAATGACTATATAAAAAAGGGCGTTCCGAGGAGCGCTCTTTTTTAATATTTTCAACATGTGGGGAAAACCATTGGAGAACATGTACCTCGTGAGTGAGGAGTGAGAAATGAGGAGTGAGGAGTGGTGGAAGGGGCGCACAATTCATATAGCGCCCCAATACCCCTTATTATAAAACGGTTCTTATTGTATGTATAAGACTCCGCGGCGCTTCCAAATTTTCATGCGCTGCACCTTCACTCCTAACTCCTAACTTTCGTCATTCGTTTTTCATCAAAGATGGGATGAACGGAATCATCCGACAAGAGGAGGTCAAGATGGGACAGAAAGTAGCGATCATTTATTATTCTGCGACAGGGAATACGGAAGCTATGGCGGAGGCTGTCGCAGTCGGTGCTAAAAAGGCAGGAGCTGATGTGCTGCTGGCGCCGGTATCGGATGTGGATCCCGTGGAAATCGGTAATACCTGCCACCATATCATTCTGGGCTGCTCGGCCTGGGGGGTGGAGGTGATCGAGGAGGCACAGATGAAGCCTTTCTGTGATAAGCTGAAGCCCTATCTCAAGGGAAAGATCATGGGCATCTTCGGTTCGTGCGGCTGGAGCCGCGGTGCGTGGCTGAATTCCTGGTATAATGAGCTGCACTTTGCCGGAGCCAGATTCCCGGCACATCCGCTCCTTGCGTATGGCTATCCGGATGAGACCGCGCTCCAAAACTGCGAAGAGCTTGGAAAAGCAGTGGCAGAGGCGGAGGAATGACTGGGGGGCTAGTGACTGGGGACTAGAAGACTAGAAGACGTCAGACTCTCGTGTCGTCATTTCGAGCGATAGCGAGAAATCTTTGTCATTCGCACTCAGGCGGGCGATGTTTGGACCTCCGAAACGGGAAAACTGCCAGGGAAACACTGATTCTGCGATTGAATCAGTGTTTCCCTAGCCCCAGTCCTTCGGATACCCCCCGTTGAACTTCCTGAACCCGTTGAAACTGTTCAACCGATTTCCACGCATAGAATCAAACAACCAACAAAAGAATTGAAAGGACGATAACCAATGAATTGGGACAATAAATTTGCCAGCGATGTGAAAGCGGTACCATTTTCCGGTATCCGCAAATTTTTCGATCTGGCCAGCTCTATGAAAGATGTGATTTCTCTGGGGGTCGGCGAACCGGATTATGCGGCTCCTGACAAGGTCATCCATGCGTGCATTGACAGCCTGAAGAGAAAGGAAACGTCTTATACGTCGAACTGGGGACTTCTTGAGCTTCGTGAAGAGATCGGAAAGCTTTTTGAAAAGCGGTATGGCCTGACCTACGATCCGCAGGATGAGATCATGGTGACCGTCGGTGTTTCAGAAGCCATCGGTCTTGTCATGACGACTTTCCTGAATCCGGGAGACGAAGTGCTGATCCCGGATCCTGCCTACCTGGCGTATCCGGCCTGCGTTTCCATCGCGCACGGTGTACCGGTCTTGGTACCGACCTATGCGAAGGATGAATTCCGTCTCACGGTGGAGGAGCTGGAGAAAAAAGTCACGCCAAAGACGAAGGCCATCCTGATCGGATACCCGAATAATCCGACAGGAACCAT
Organism: uncultured Dialister sp.; assembly: GCA_900543455.1. Lineage (GTDB taxonomy): Bacteria > Bacillota > Negativicutes > Veillonellales > Dialisteraceae > Dialister. Next base: position 13,991 of record UQRR01000040.1, on the reverse strand, counting down.
CATGGATAGAGCGTCGCTGGAAAAGGTCGCTGCTTTTGCCAAGGCCCATGATCTCATCGTCATCGCGGATGAAATCTACTGCGATCTGACGTATGAGGGGCAGCATACCTGCTTCGCCTCGCTGCCTGACATGCAGGAGCGCACGATCGTCATGAATGGTTTCTCCAAGTCTTATGCCATGACGGGCCTTCGTATCGGCTATATCTGTGCTCCGCGCGAAGCGCTCGAGGAAATCTATAAGGTGCATCAGTATGAAATCCTCTGTGCATCCACGACCAGCCAGTATGGTGCGATCGAGGCACTCAGAAACTGTGATGATGATGTAAAAGCGATGTTTGAGGAATATGCGGCTCGCCGTGAAATGATTTATCAGGGTCTGGTAGATATCGGCCTGACAGTCTTCAAGCCGAAGGGCGCTTTCTATATTTTCCCAGACATCAGCTGCACAGGGATGGATGATGAAGAATTCTGCGACCGCCTTCTCTCGGAAGAAAAAGTCGGTGTCGTGCCTGGTACCTGCTTCGGACCGCAGGGGAAGAATCACATCCGCATTTCCTACGCAGCCAGCCGTGAGAATATCGCCGAAGCGCTCAAACGCATCGCCCGTTTTGTGAAAAAATATAAAAAGGCGTAAAGAAAACTTGAAAAGAGAGCCTTCCCTGTCGCGGAGGCTCTCTTTTGCTTGACAGATGAGAGGCATGGCACGCATAATACTGTTGTTGGCAGTTTTCAGCTATGACTTGCCAGTCAAGGATCATGGCTTTTTGATAAAAGGAGAAAATGATGAAGCTACGCATATATCTACTGGCACTTCTTCTCGGCGCTCTCGGCATTGCCGGATGCGAAGCGACGGAGCAGAATGCGAGCGGAACGGCTCTTCCGGTATCAGCAGAGGCTCCGTCGGAGAAGACTATCGCGGCGTCAGAGGAAAAAGCAGCGAAAGAGGAGGTCGCCGAGGTCCCGCTTCTTCCCATCGATGCCTCTCCGCTTACAAGGGATGATTTTATGCTGCACGGTATGACCCTGGGAGATCGTGCGGCTTCTCTTATCCAGAAGATGGGCGTGCCGGATGCCATCTCGCGCGGCAGTGTGAGTGATACCTATACATGGAAGGACTTCACGGCGCGCGTGAACCATGCGATTACCGAAGAGAGCGCATGGAAGGTCATGGGGAAAACGGCACCGCCCATCGGCCTTACCGAGTATCGCAGTGAGAGAAAGGATCTGAAAACGCTGCGCGGCATTCATGCGGGAAGTTCGCGCGAAGCTGTCCTGCGTGCCTATGGTCGTCCTCTTCGCCTTCTTTGGGATGGCGAAAAAAGGGATTTCCTTCTGATCTATGAAGCGGAGAATCAAGAAATTTCTTTCACAATTCATAAGAACGTGGTAAAATCATTGCATGTGTCTTACCGGCCTGAAAAGAAATTGGGCGTGGCAAAAGCGCAAGAGGGGCATGACTTTTTGCCCAAAGAAGATTTTTCTCTGGCGGGCCTTTCTCTGGGGCGGCGCTTCAAAGACTACTCTTTCATGGAGTGGGAACGGAAGATGATGAACCCCGGAGAGGAAATCTGGTATTATGAGGGCTATGGCGTCCGCATGACAAAGAAGGAGCACTGGATCATAGCATTCTTCCTGACAGATGACCGGATGCTGACGCCTCGAGGCCTTGCCTTGGGAGATGATCAGTCGACGGCGGAAATGCTCTACGGCGCGCCGCATAAACTCGAACTGGATACTTCCACGGGCAGCCCGCGCACGGCCTACGTGTACTTCTCTAAAGGGCAGAAGGACGTACTCATCCTCTATTTCAAGAATAAGAAAGTGGATGGCATCGTGTGCGCCGGGAATCCGCAGCGGAGAAAGTGAATGAGCAGCTGGTCTCTCTAGTCACTAATAGTAGTAAAGCAATCTGAGGTGTTATCGTGTACGATTATTTTTGCGCATTGATTGTCGGCATCGTGGAAGGGCTGACAGAGTATATTCCAGTTTCATCGACGGGACATATGATCATCGTCGGGCATATGCTGGGGTTCGAAGGGACGCTCGCCGATCTCTTCGATGTCTTTATCCAGCTCGGTGCGATCCTTTCCGTTCTCGTGGTGTACAGAGAAAAATTTACCTTTATCCTGAATACCCATCACTGGTTTCGTACAAAGGGCCCCTCTCTTTTGAATCTGGCCATCGCCATGTTTCCCGCCTGCCTTCTGGGGCTTGTTTTCCATGGGTTCATCAAACATACGCTCTTTGGCCCCATGACGGTCATCATCGGTCTGGTGCTGGGCGGTATCTTCATGATCGCAGCAGAAAAAATGCATAAGCATTTTTCTGTGACAGATGTAGACCACATCACATGGAAGCAGGCGCTGAAAATCGGGCTCTTCCAGTGCCTCTCTCTCTGGCCGGGCTTCTCCCGAAGCGGCAGCACCATCGCCGGCAGCCTGCTTCTGGGAATCTCCAGAAAAGCGGCAGCAGACTTTACCTTCATCATGGCGGTCCCGCTGATGTTCCTTGCCTGCATCTATGACCTTCTGAAAACGATCAAGTATCTTGAAATGGGTGACTTTGGCATTCTGGCCGTCGGATTTGTGACCGCTTTCTTCGTGGCGTATGCATCCATTCTTTGGTTCCTGAAATTCCTGAATACTTCGACGCTGACTGGCTTTGCCATCTATCGCTTCATCGTTGCACTTGTTGCACTCATTTACTTCTGGTGAAAAAGCTCCCGCTTCGGCGGGGGCTTTTTGCGTGGCGGAAGGAAATCTGGGAATGGTTCTTGGATGAAATGGAGTGCCCCTTCCCCGTGGGATTGTACGACCTTCTGCACCTCGAGAATCTTTGCAGAAGATGCTTTCGTGATGGCCCTGCCCAAGAGGTCTGACAATAGGGGATTTGTATAAAAACATGTTTCCCCACTGGCAAAAAGAAATCATTCATGGTATGATTGAATTTGTAGTAGTAGGAATAGTTTCTATTTCTGCCTGAAATGAAAGCGAAGGAGGGGAGTGCATGAAGGCTTATATCCGTATCAGACATACCGGAGAATTATATGACCGCAGCTGCTATGCTGCCTATGCAGGCGCCAGCGAGCTGGATATCCCTGTGAAGCCCTATAAAGTGGTGTATTCCCTGACCGATAATGATCCGAAGGATCTTGTGGTGGGGACATTTTCTGATGTGAAGGTGGCACTCGAAAGATTCGGCGTAAAGCTGGTGCCGCTGGATTATCCGGATGAGCTGATGCCTTTCGTCGGGCGAAAGATCTGGAAATCGACGCTTTTCACCATCACCAGCCATGCGGAAGACTGGCATGTCTTCGTCAAACCGGTGGAGGATGTGAAGCGATTCCACGGCACGGTGCTTGACAAGTCGGAAGACCTCATCAAGCTGGGCGGGGGACTCGAAGATATCGATGTCTGGTGCAGCAGCCGTGTGAATTTCATCTCCGAATGGCGTCTCTGGGTACTTCAGGGGGAAATCGTAGGCCTGTGCCCCTATAAAGGGCGCTGGGACATTTTCCCTGATCCCAGAGTTCTTAAAGCAGCCGTTGCTGCCTATCATTCCGCTCCGGCCGGCTATGCACTGGACTTTGGTATCACGGATGAAGGCAAGACGCTTCTGGTCGAGGTATCTGATGGCTATGCGCTTGCTTCTTTTGGCTTGAAATCAAGGCTCTATATGCAGATCCTTCTGGCGCGCTGGCAGGAATTAACTAAAGATGTGAAAGTGTGAGCCGGCGCAGCCGCTCATCATTTATCCCTATGGCACCGATGCTTGTAGGACCTTTGTGTTTTCTGCAGTAGTCGGTGCTTTTATTACATGCAAAGGATTGGTTCGGCTTTATGGTCAGCCTGTGGGCGCGCTGCCCCTTGAGCGTATTTGAAAGCAGGTATGAGTGACTGGTGACTAGAATACTGCTTTCGGGTATCGCCCCATATTCGCGGCGGATCCGCCACCTTATGCGGCTGTCGACCAATTCAACGATGATTTACAGAAAGGAGGAGTTATGGTCAGACTGAGCAATGATTTTCTGCAGCGGCTGAAGGATAGTGTCAATATCAATGACATCATCGGCTCGTATGTCGATCTGAAGAAAAAAGGAAGATACTATTTCGCCTCCTGCCCTTTTCATGGACCGGAGAAAACTCCTTCTTTTTCAGTCTCTCCGGAAAAAGGATTTTATTACTGCTTTGGCTGTCACGAGAGCGGAGATGTATTCCACTTCCTGCAGAAGATGGAAGGGATCACCTTCATGGAGGCTGTCGAGAGGGTAGCTGACTATGCCCATATCGATATGCCGACGGAAGAGATCTCTCCGGAAGAACGGCAGAAGGCGGCCATGATGAAGAAGATGCTGGAGGTGACGGAGCTTGCAGGCTCTTATTTCCATAACTGCCTTACACGGACGCAGATGGGACAGGCGGGAATGGCGTACTTCGAGAAGCGTCACCTTTCGATGGAAACCATAGAAAAATTCAAGCTGGGCTTTGCGCCGGCGGATTGGCATCGTCTATACCATGATTTCACGACGAAAAAGCAGATTGATCCGAAGATACTGACAGCCTGCGGTCTTTGCGGGTACAAGAATGGAAACTATTTTGATATGTTCCGCAATCGCTGCATGTTTCCCATTCTGGATCTCAAAGGGCGCGTGGTGGCATTCGGCGGTCGTGTCATGGATGACAGCAAGCCGAAGTATCTGAATTCGCCGGAAAGCCCGATTTTCAATAAACGCCGTCTTCTTTTTGCGATCTATCAGGCATTGCCGGAAATCCGCAAAAAGCGGCAGGCGATCATGGTCGAGGGCTACATGGATGCGATTTCCCTCCATGCCCATGGCGTCACGAATGTAGTAGCCTCCCTCGGGACAGCCTTCACGGTAGAACAGGCAAGGCTTCTCAAAAAGTATGCCGATGAGATCGTTTTCTCTTATGATATGGATGCTGCCGGCCAGAATGCGACGCGGCGGGCGCTGGAAATCGCTGGCGCGGTGGGTCTGAAGCTGCGCGTAGCACTCGTGGGTGAGGGCAAGGATCCGGATGAATTCGTCAACCTTCATGGCGGAGAGGCCTATTTAGAAGCAGTAGCGCAAGCGCAGCCCGCACTGGACTATCTCTTTGGCGCGCTGCAACGGCAGTATGATGCATCGACGCTTGACGGGCAGCATCACATTCTTGATGAGATGTTCGCTGTACTTCTCGCGCAGCAGGATACCTTCCAGTTCAATTCATTCATCCGCAAAATGGCGATGACGCTCCACATGGATGAGGGGATGATCCGAAGTGAAGCACTCTCTTTTGCGAAGAAAAATCATTCGACCCTATATATTTCCCAGAAAACACCGCCGGAAGCACCGACGACAGACAATGGGCCGCAGGCAAAGAAGCAGAAGCTTCTGGAAGAAGGGCTTCTCAAGTACTGCCTTCGTTACCATACACTTCCGGAGGGCTGGGAGTCACTCAAGAATTATCCATTCACCTCGCCTTTCCGGCAGAGACTCTTTGATGCGATGAAATCGATGGAGGGAGAAATCACGGAACAGGCGGTGGAGGGGAAGCTCCTTCGCGAGGATATACCGCTTCTGGCAGAGCTTGCGATGGAGGGGGATCCGCCCGGCTCTGTCCCTCAGGAGGAATATATATGGCCTTTGATGAAGATGTATCTCCAGAAGGAGTATCGTCTTCATACAGAAAAAGTCCAGTCTCTCATGACTTCAGATCCGGAAGAGGCCAGAAAAGAGCAGATGATCTGTATCCGCCTCAGCAAAGAGATCATGGCACTGGGAAGGGCGTGATAGCGAGGGGACGTCGGCATCTGCCGCCCATCACTATCGACGGTTCAGTAAGAATATTGTTTGTTTTGCATATACCACATTTCCGAAGCAGAGATGGACATGATCGCCGGAATGGATTACCAGTATCGGGGGATATAAAAATGGCTGAACGAATGACTCAACTTGAAAAATGGATTCAGGAGCTGAAGAAAAAATCCCATGACGGGCTGGTGGCGAATAAGGACATCATGGAGCTCATTTCCATGCACAATCTGGGAGAGGAAGATCTGTCTGCACTTTATGAAGCGCTTCACATCCACCAGCTGGAAGTCGACTTTAATGAAGAAGTGGATGATTCCTTCGATTTCATAGATGAAGAGGAGTCGGCTGAGCTTGTCAAAGAAGCGGAAGAAGCTGAGGCAGAAGCTGAAGAAGACACGCCTGTGCCCGATCTGGACAATACCATCTCCATCGATGATCCTGTAAAAATGTATCTGAAGGAAATCGGTGCGCTGCCCCTTTTGACCAGTGAAGAAGAGATCGTGCTCGCTAAGACGGTCGAGGCTGGGATGCGCGCGGATGCAGCTCCTGAAGAAAAGGAAGCAGCGCTGGACGCGAAGAAAGAGCTTGCGGATCGGAATCTCCGTCTCGTGGTCTCCATCGCCAAAAAATATCTGGGGCGCGGGCTGCAGTTTCTGGATCTCATTCAGGAAGGAAATCTGGGACTCTTGAAAGCGGTCGATAAATTCGACTATACCAAAGGCTATAAATTCTCGACCTATGCGACATGGTGGATCCGGCAGGCGATCACACGCGCCATTGCAGACCAGGCGCGCACCATCCGCGTGCCGGTACACATGGTAGAGACGATCAATAAGCTGAATCGGATTTCTCGCCAGCTGCTGCAGGAAAATGGGCGCGAGGCAACCAATGAAGAACTTGCCAAAGCCATGGGCGTATCACTCGCCAAAGTACGCGAGGTCAAAAAGATCGCGCAGGATCCGATTTCTCTGGAAACACCGATCGGCGAAAAAGAAGATTCCCATCTGGGTGATTTCATCCCAGACAACGAAGCTACCGCGCCGGATGATGCCGCCGGCAGCATTCTTCTCCGCGAGCAGATCGAAGAGCTCCTGACAGGCCTGACGGAAAGAGAACGACAGGTGCTCGAGCTGCGCTTCGGGCTGAAAGACGGCAAGACAAGGACGCTCGAAGAAGTGGGAAAATACTTCGATGTGACCCGCGAACGCATCCGTCAGATCGAAGGGAAAGCGCTTTCGAAGCTGAAGAAGACGGCAAGAAATCTGATCAATCAGTGAATCAGAAGCAAACAAAAAAGCAGCCCTTGAGGGCTGCTTTTTGATTGGCCGATTAGATGGTATGAGCGGAGCCGACGACAGCTTCGATCTTGTGCATGACCATTTGCTTCACAGCTTCTCTGGCCGGCTTCAGATAGCTTCTCGGGTCGAAATTCGACGGATCCTTGGAGAGCGCTTCACGGATAGCACTTGTCATAGCCAGACGGATATCGGTGTCGATATTGATCTTGCAGACAGCCATCGTGGCAGCCTTGCGGAGCATGTCTTCCGGGACGCCTTTCGCACCGAGGACTTTTCCGCCATAGGCATTGCACTTTTCTACAAATTCCGGAATGACGGTAGAAGCGCCATGGAGGACGATCGGATAGTCCGGCAGGAGCTTGCCGACCTTTTCCAGACGTTCATAGTCAAGATAGGGGTCGCCTTTGAATTTGTAAGCGCCGTGGCTGGTGCCGATCGCAATAGCGAGAGAGTCGCAGCCGGTCAGCTCTACGAATTCAGCAGCTTCTTCCGGATCCGTAAAGATCGCATCCTTTGCATCGACGCTGACCAGATCTTCTACACCGGCCAGACGTCCGAGCTCGGCTTCTACCACGACGCCTTTATCATGGGCATATTCGACGATCTGCTTTGTGACTTTGACATTTTCCTCGAAGGAGTGCTTCGAGCCATCATACATGACGGAAGTGAAACCACCGTCAATGCAGGCCTTGCAGATTTCATAAGAAGAGCCATGGTCCAGATGGAGTGCGGTCGGGATTTCTGGATAATCCTGAAGAGCCGTCTTGACCAGGCCGACGATATATTCCTGACCGGCATAATTGCGGGCGCCTTCCGAAGCCTGAAGAATGACCGGAGACTCCTCTTCCTTGGCAGCTTCCATGATCCCTTGGATGATTTCCATGTTATTCACATTGAATGCACCAATGGCATAATGCCCCTGATATGCCTTTTTAAACATTTCAGTAGTTCCTACGAGCGGCATAATGATACCTTCCTTTCAATGTAACATTGATATAGTGTATACAATATATAAGCTGATCGGTGAATAAAAGCTATATGATTGCCTTCCTTTATTATACTGAATGGTACTTTATATTTCCACTGTATTTTAAGAATTATTTTCAAAAAAAGAAATGGCCGCTATTTCTTACAGGCAGAGAGGGCGGATTCATGGTACAATAAAAGAAAACAAGGGGAGCGCTGATTCAATCTGATAACGATTGAATCAGCGTTTCCCAGGGAAGGAGAACATGGAATGGATCAGAAAGAAGACGATCTGAATGAAGAACAGGAGCTTTCCCCTGAAGAGCTGGCGGAATTCATGGCATCCTACAAGAAAGAACTGGCCCGCATTTATAAAATGTCCAGCGCGAAGAAGGCTTTCATGGTGAGACAAAAGCTTCCCAATCTGAAAATGGCACTGGAAGAATGTGATCGTGACATGCGAAAGGATATCGATGAGCTGAAGCATAAGTATGGGATCCACTATTGAAAGGAAACGTCTCTTTTTCAAAAAACTTCATTTTACCCCTTGCAAAAAATGAAGCTACATGATATACTCTTAACATCGCTTGAGACAAGACCTCTTGAAACCAAGTCAAATGAAAAGATTTGAAAAAGGAACTTGACAAAAGTAAGAAAAACGAGTATAATAAATCTCGTTGAAACGGATCATTAGCTCAGTTGGTAGAGCACCTGACTCTTAATCAGGGTGTCCGGGGTTCGAACCCCTGATGATCCACCAGACATTCAGCCCTAAGTCATGGATGACTTAGGGCTTTTCTTTTTTCTACCTAACTCGCATAAAATTCATCATTTCTACCAAAACTTCTACCAAATCAAGAAAATGCCATTCCGCAGCGCATGACGGGATGGCATTTTTTGATGCAGTGTGACGGGCTTCATCATCTTCTTCGTTAGAAAAACGTATTTGCCTGTCATCAAGGCTTGACGGTACAACCAAAGCACGCTTGCCGCCTTCTACAGCCTGCTCTGTCTAAAGACTACCAAGGGAACGCGTTCAAACGCGCCCTGTGCGATGCGCAAAGGAACATCGGTAAATTACCACCCCGGGCAAAAGGCAGCCCATAATGGCATCATCAGCGCCATTTCAAAGGGCAATGTGGAGATGGTAGAGAGCCATTGACGTGGACACCAAAGGGAGCTTGATACTCTGCCAAACGAATTGCCCTTACTGAGAAGGCGAGAGCCTACATGGACGGGGCAATGTACCAATATGCCCATGATCCCGACTGCGTGTCTTTCAGGTGGAAGATTTCGAGCCGCCATCCATGCGATGATATTTGCGACCTGTACCAATACAGACTTGTGGGGAGATGGACGAGGACAGTTTCCCAAATGACTGTTGGTATCATGCAGGGAAAGCTCCCATGGCTTTAAAGAGAAGGGGAAGCAGTGATTTTTCTGGTATTCCAAAGCATATGGGGGAGCGATGAAGCGGGAAATCATGATCCGCTTGCAGGATCAGATTCGGCAAGTATTTTTATATTTTTCCATCCGAAAGCCCAGCATATCTGTTATAATAATAGCAATATAGTAAATTTTTAGGGGAAGCCCTGGCAGAAGAAGCACTTTGATTTCATGGAGGAACAAGAATGGACTTTACATTAGATGCAAAGCAGCAGGAGCTGGTAAATCTGGCGAAGGAAATCGCACAGAAGGAGATCGCGCCGCGCGCTCTGGACATCGACAAGAGCGGTGTCATGGATCCGGAGCTGCTGAAGATTTTGAAACAGTCCGGTATGACTCAGCTGGCTGTCCCGAAGGAATATGGTGGAGCAGGACTTGATCTTTTGACGGGTGCGATGATCAGTGAAGAACTCGCAAAGGGCTGCGCCGGTACGGCGACTGTTTGTGCTGCCAATTCGCTCGCTTCTTTCCCGATCCTTTTCGCTGGCAACGATGAACAGAAGAAGGAATATTTCGATTGCCTGAATAACGGCGGGATTGCCTGCTTCGCACTGACGGAACCGGGGGCAGGTTCTGATGCGGGCGCGGTATCCTGTAAGGCAAAGAAGGTCGACGGCGGCTATGTCCTGAATGGTACGAAGTGCTTCATCACCAATGCGCCGATCTGTGATAAAATCACACTCTTTGCCAATACCCGTGAATCAGGCGGCATTCGTGGTCTGACTGTTTTCACTGTCGATAGAAATACGCCGGGCGTCTCCATCGGTAAGGAAGAGGATAAGATGGGGATCCGTGCTTCGGCTACTTCGGAAATCATTTTTGATGATTGCTTCGTTCCGACAAGCGCCCGCATCGGTCGTGAAGGCATGGGCTTCCGCATCGCGATGCAGACGCTTGAGACATCCCGTCCGGTTGTCGGTGCAATTTCTGTCGGTATCGCACAGGCTGCACTGGAAAATGCCATCCACTATGCACACCAGAGAAAGCAGTTCGGCCAGAAGATCGCTTCCTTTGAAATGGTACAGGAAATGATCGCGAATATGGTCACCAAGACAGAGGCAGCACGCGCGCTTGTCTATAAGGCTTGCTGGCTGAAGATGCAGGGGGATAAGAGGGCGTCCATGTTCTCCGCGATGTCGAAATGTTTCGCTTCGGATACAGCGATGGAAGTCACCACGACAGCGGTGCAGGTCATGGGCGGTAATGGGTACTCCCGTGAAAATCCGAATGAAAAATACATGCGTGATGCCAAGATCATGCAGATCTATGAAGGAACGAATCAGGTACAGCGCCTCGTCATTGCTAATGAAGCTCTATATTGATCACAGGATAAAACGGGTGCGTGAAAGCAGAAGGCTTTCACGCACCCGTTTTTGCATGACTGAGCTGTAGGAAAACACGGATGCAATCGGAGAGTTTGACTTTACATGTGCTTTCAAACACGCTTCTTAAATAGTTCGCAATTCGCGATTCCTTTTGGCTTTCATGGAAATATATGAGAAATCGAACATTATTGGGATAGGGGTTAGGAAGACATTTAATGCACAGTACACTGGCGTATACTATGCATTGCCCACATTCTGCCTAAATATAAATTTCGGGGGGGGTGTATATAGAATTTAAAGATATTGACTAAATGAACTTTGGCAATATAAGATTATAAAAGATTATTTATTATGTAGCTCAAGAGAGGTGATTAAAATGAAAATTATTGGAAAATTAGGTACATTATTGTTTTCGTTAGGACTTGTATCGGCGGGTACGAGTGTACAAGCAACATCAGCAGATATGGAAAAGTTTTCTAATATTACAGATACTACCCCCATTATTTTACAAGAAAATATGAGTCAGCAAATTTCATTTGAGAAACATTTGAATTTTTCGAGTGAGCCATTTGATAATGCTATGGGAGTTTATCACACTTCTCATTATTCGCATACCTCCCACAGGTCTCATTATTCTCATTATTCTTCTCGGTATTAACACTTTTAAACAAGCTGCTTTATTGTGGCTTGTTTTTTTATAGGAGATTTTTTATGGAGTGTATAAAGGAAATACAGGATGGTTATGAAATTATTTTATCAAAGAGACTTTATGAACGGGAAGCAATAATCTCTTTAGCATATAAATACAGTGGCCGTTTTGCAATATCACTTGATTCGATAGATAGTGAATATGTAAGTTTTAGTGTAAGGAAGCATAGCAATTTATCAGAACCAAGTAGAGATGATATAGAGAAAATTCTTGCTGACTTGCTGGATGAACAACTTAGGTTGGAAATTTTGCGAAGAACAAAAGAAATTCGAGATATTATTTATAAAAAGGCATTTGAACCATTGAAGGTAAAATGATATGAAAACCATACAATATCCATATTTATTTGAAACGTTTGATGACTCATTTCTATTAATCAATATGGTGGGAGAGCATATATTTTTATCCCCTGATGATTTCGAGTGCTTAATTTCGGAAAATTATGATAAATTGACGGAAAGAGCCAAAATCGGTTTATATAGCCATCATTTTATTAGTTCCGCGGATAATAAGGACTTAGTAGAAAATTTATTGGCAGTGAAATTAAGAAGTAGAAAAGATTTTTTACGATATTTTACAACTTTGCATATGGTCGTTTTAACTTTGCGCTGTAACTGCCATTGTGATTATTGTCATGCTAGCTCTAAAAATCTAGTTTCTAAAGAAACAGATATGTCCTTGGAAACCGCAAAGCATGTACTTGATGTGATTTTGCAATCGCCTTCATCTGAAGTTAAAATTGAATTTCAAGGCGGAGAGCCATCTTTGAATTGGACTGTTCTTGAATTTTTTGTTTTAGAAGGAGAGAAAAAAGTCAAAGAAGGATTAAAGAAAAGCATTTATTTTGTGATTTGTACTAATTTAATTAATTTGTCTGATGAACAAATTGAATTTTGCAAAAATCATCATGTAGAAATATCGTCTTCTTGTGATGGCCCTAAATTTTTTTATGACTTACATCGACATGCATTAGATGGTTCAAGTGCTTATGAACATTTTATTGAAACATTACAGAAGGTTCGAAAAATTAAGGGGAATAATAGCGTCAATGCTTTATTGACCATAACCAAAGATAATTTGCATCATTTACCTGAAGTTATTGATCATTATATGAAACTTGGATTTCATAATGTTTTTTTGCGTGCGCTTAATCCTTATGGATATGCAAAACAGAATGAAGCACAATTGGGCTATTCTTTAGAAGAGTTCGTACAAATATATAGAGATGCATTGGAATATATTTTTACAATTAACCAGAATGGGACATTTTTTGCAGAGTCTTATGCTGCTCTAATATTTGAGCGAATCATGACTCCTTTTTCTACCGGATTTGTAGATTTGCAGTCTCCTACGGGAGCTGGAATTGCTGGTGCTATCTATTATTATAATGGTGATGTATATCCATCTGATGAAGGGCGTATGTTGGCAGCTATGGGCGATTGTCATTTTAGGATGGGAAATGTATATTATGATGATTTTAAGACAATTTTCTCATCGAAAGTAATGAAAGATTTAGTACAAAATAGTTGTGTTGAATCTATGCCCGGATGTTCTACTTGTGCATATAGCCCATATTGTGGTGCAGATCCTATTCGGTATTATACAGAATCTGGCGATTTAATGGGGAAACGATATGATAGTGGATTTTGTAGAAGAAATAAGGGCGCAATAAAAGTTATTCTTGATATTATAAAAGAAAATGATCCTAAGAAAATCGCAATTCTTTGGTCATGGGTTCAGAGACGGCCTTTGGAGGATTGGCAATGTGGCAAACACGAGGAATAGGTACAAATATAACCAAACCAATTATTGCACGCTTTTCTAAGAAAAAAATAAATTGGTGGGAGATATTTTCAGAAAAAACAATAGGACTTTACACAAATCCTAAAGCAGGGAAACATTTGGCGGTAAGTTTGTCTGATCAGGCAATTGATGGATATGAATATCCGATGGTATCGCGCGTTCCTACGGCAGCACTAGGTGAACTTAACGAAGGCGATATATTGCAAATTATGCCAGACGGAAGAATATTGCGTGTGTATAATATTCAATCGAAGCAAAATGTTTTATTTATTACAGAAAAATGTAATTCAAGGTGTATCATGTGTCCGCAGCCGCAAAAACCTATTGATCATGATCAGGAGGTTTTGAAGATATTATCTCTTTTACCAAACCATCACGCCTTGCGGCGCCACTGTGAACGAAAACGGATTTCTGCTATCATTAGGGTGGAGACGACGACATAGTTCGTTCCCCCTTGGGCGCTTAAGCCCGCTCTCCAAACTGTTCTGGTCTCCTTTATTGAACCACATTTTATCTAGGGCATATGCCCCATAAAGGATGTATAGTAAAGTAAGCTTACTATGGGAGACCCGTCGTACTTTTTACCCGGAGGTATATCATGGATACAATGTACGAACGTTGCTGTGGGTTGG
>UQRR01000039.1 GCA_900543455.1 uncultured Dialister sp. | reverse complement strand
ATATGGAAGCGCCGCGGAGGTTTGAAACTAGCGGTTTTCTCGTATCGCAAACCTAATCCCTAGCTACCAGTCACTAGTCACCAGTCACCTGTAATGCCTGACTGCTAAGCTCAGCCCTTTGTCCAAACAAATTAAATACGATTTTGCAATAACGCTTACAGAATACGGGGAAAGTGGCTGCTTTGGGCAGCCGCCTTTCCCGTTTCTATCAAGGAGAATGATTTATGGTCCCGATTTTTGAAAAAGGAGTCAATATGGAGGGCAGCAGTACGAACCAGCATATGTTCCGAAGAGAATACTTCGGCAAAAGCCTCTCGACTCTCTGCGGCGGATTCCTGGTCGTCCTGACGATCGCCATCGGCTGCTTCCTCTTGGCGAAAGGCATGCTTTCGTTTACACAGTTTCATCACTCGGTGAGTGAGTTTCTCTTCTCTCCGGTTTGGAAGCCGACGGATACCGAAGTCGGCGGCGGCCAGATCGGTGCGGCGATTTACATCTGGGGTTCTATCCTGACCTGCGCGGTCGCACTGGTCATTGCCATCCCCTTCAGCCTTTCTACGGCGATCTTCATGACGCAGATTTCGCCTAAAATCGGAGAAAAGATCATTCGTCCGGCGGTAGAAATCTTCGTTGGGATCCCATCTGTTGTTTACGGCTGGGTCGGGCTGGTCGTTCTGGTACCGCTCATTCAGAAGGTATTCGATCGCTCTCACGGGCAGTCGGTGCTGGCGGCAGCGATCGTGCTTTCCGTCATGATCTATCCGACGATCACTTCCGTCTCTGCCGATGCCATCCGCAGTGTGAATCAGAAGTATATCGAAGGCGCTTATGGCCTTGGCTCTACCCGCTGGCAGATGATTTACAAAGTGCTTCTCCCTGCTGCGATGTCCGGCATCCTGACCGCTATCGTGCTCGGCTTGGCTAGAGCTTTCGGTGAAGCACTCGCGGTCTCCATGGTCATCGGGAAGATGCGCGCATTCCCGAAGAGCCTGCTTGACCCGACGAACAACCTGACGTCTGCGATCGCTTCCGATATGGGCGGCGCGATGGATGGCGGCGAATTCAATGCAGCTCTCTGGTCCATGGCGCTTCTGCTCTTTATTGTGTCCCTTCTTTTCATTCTGATCATCCATCTGATCGCTGCCAGAAAGGAGAAAATCTGATGAACCCGAATTCTTCCCTTTCGGCAGACGAGCTTCGTCACGTGAGCGGCTCGCTCAAGCGGGCGCATATGTCTGACAATCTTGCAACGGCTGTCTTCTACGTGGTATCCGGAGCCTTCGTCCTGCTTCTCATCGCCTTTACGATGTATGTGGTCTGGGGCGGCATCAAAGCCTTCCGTCCTGAGATCTTCTCTTTTGAAGCAAATGGCATCGGAAATCAGTTTTTCAACACTGTCTATCTCGTTTTCCTCTCTCTTGTAATTTCTGTACCGATCGGTATCTTTGCCGGCGTGTACATGGCAGAATATGCGCCGGAAGGTCGCATCATCAATGCTCTTCGCATCGCCATCGAGACATTGTCCTCTCTCCCTTCGATCGTAGTCGGCCTTTTTGGCTACCTGGTCTTCATCATCATGGTCGGTTCCCAGTGGAACCTCTTCGCCGGGGCGTTGGCGGTGTCCGTCCTGTCTCTGCCGCTTATCACTGCGACCACCTATGATGCGCTGAAAGCACTGCCGCATGGGTTTAAAGAAGGCAGCCTTGCACTGGGGGCGACCCACTTCGAGACCATCTGGAAGGTCATGCTGCCGGCAGCCATCGGACCGATCGTGACCGGCATCATCCTGGCAGCCGGACGAGGCTTTGGCGAAGCCGCCGCGCTCCTTTACACTGCAGGCATGAGTACCGATATCAGCTGGCAGGTGTGGGATATCACCTCTCCGGTCTGCCCGCTGAATCCGTTCCGCCCGGGGGAAACCCTGTCTCTGCAGGTCTGGGCGTCCCGCACCGAGGGCGTCGGCGGATCCGCCGCTGATACAGCAGCAGCAGCTTCCGCTGTCCTGATGCTCATGGTCCTGGCCTTCAGCATCGGAGCCCGCCTCATCAGTCACTACATTACTAAGAAAACAGAAGGAGAACATGCATAATGTATTATAATGGAAATTCCGTCGCGGTCCCGGCTCCTGCCGAAGCACCGGCCATCTCGGTCTATAACAATATCAGCTTCGACTGCAAGAATGTCGATCTTTACTACGGCTCTTTTCAGGCGCTGAAGGGCATCAATCTTCGCATTGAAAAGAACCAGATCACCGC
Source organism: uncultured Dialister sp. (assembly GCA_900543455.1). Lineage (GTDB taxonomy): Bacteria > Bacillota > Negativicutes > Veillonellales > Dialisteraceae > Dialister. The sequence continues at coordinate 16,638 of UQRR01000039.1, read as the reverse complement.
ACTCATCGGGCCGTCCGGCTGCGGGAAATCGACCTTCCTGCGTTCTCTGAACCGCATGAATGACCTCATCCCGTCCTGCCGCGTGGAAGGAGAGATCCTTCTGGCCGGTGTCGACGCCTATAAAGATATCGATCCGATCGTGCTTCGTCGTCATGTCGGCATGGTTTTTCAGCAGCCGAACCCCTTCCCGAAGAGTGTCTATGACAATGTTGCTTATGGTCCCCGACTGAAAGGGATCACCAAGAAAGCGGATCTGGATGAGATCGTAGAAAGCAGCCTGCGTCAGGCTGCCATCTGGGACGAACTGAAAGACCGTTTGCATAAGTCTGCCCTCGGTCTCTCCGGCGGTCAGCAGCAGCGTCTCTGCATCGCCAGAGCCCTTGCCGTAGAGCCGGATGTTCTCTTGATGGATGAAGCGACCTCTGCCCTCGATCCGATCTCTACCGCGCATATCGAAGAACTCGCTGTAAAGCTCAAGGAACGCTACACGGTCATCATGGTCACTCATAACATGCAGCAGGCACAGCGTATCGCTGACAAGACAGCCTTCTTCTATCTTGGTGAAATGGTCGAATACGGCGAAACCAGACAGATTTTCGAGAATCCGCAGAAAGAACGGACGATCCGTTATATTTCCGGTCACTTTGGTTGATTTCATATGATAAAATAAAAAGGAATACTTCACCGGCGGGTCAGAGACGATCAAGGTCTCTGGCGTGCCGGCTTTTGGATAGCATAATAATTAGAAATGAGAAATTAGAAATGAGAAATGAAGGAGCGGCGCAAAAAATAATAGGGCGCCGCATGGGGTAAGATAATTAAGGAAACGCTGATTAAATCGCAGAATCTGATTTGGTATGTATTTTCATGCAATGATTCGTTATAACCCTCCTTAAATAGCTCGCTATTCGCGCCCCCTATTTCTTGCGTTGTATGAAAATACAAGAGCCAAATCAGACAACGATTTAATCGGTGTTTCCTTCATTCGTTTCGGCGCTATATAATTTGTGCGCCGTACTACCATTTCTCATTTCGCATTTCTAATTTCTCATTGATGCCTATTGCTAAAATTGAATGTTTTCGATCATGAAACAGGAGACAAATCATGCCCTTAATTTACTGTGTAGAAGATGATGAAAGTATTCGCGAGCTGGTGAGTTATGCACTCCGGGGACAGGGGTACAAGGTCGAAGGCTTTGGTGATGCCAATGCGCTGTATGATGCACTGCAGAAAAATATACCTGACATGCTGCTCCTTGATATCATGCTCCCGGGGGAGGATGGGCTGACCATTTTGAAGAAAATGAGAGCACCGGGGAGCGGAGCGATGCAGACGGTCCCGATCATCATGATGACGGCGAAAACGAGTGAGTTTGACATCGTAAAGGGGCTTGACTGCGGAGCAGATGACTATGTGACGAAGCCTTTCGGCATCATGGAGCTGCTCTCGCGGATCCGTTCGGTCCTTCGCCGAGCTAAAAAAGCGACGGAGCCGAATAAGAAGCTACTCTCTTATGGTCATATCGTCGTCGATCAGGAGCAGCATATCGTCACATCAGGCGGAAAAGAAATCCAGCTGACACTCAAGGAATTCGACCTGCTCTGCTATCTCTTGCTGAATAAGGGCATCGTCCTGTCTCGTGACCAGATCATGCAGTCGGTGTGGGACTCTCCTTTTGAAATGGAAAGCCGTACCATCGATATGCACATCATGAGCCTTCGTCAGAAGCTTGGGGAAGAAGGCTCTCTTATTCGCACGGTCCGCGGCGTGGGCTACAGGCTGGGGGATAGAAAATAGGGGGAGAGGATTCTGGGTTATCCCGTGGGCGGGGCGCCCATGGATTGCGGATGAAAGCCTCTCTTGAATGAGAAATTAGAAATGAGAAATGCGAAATGGTGGTGCGGCGCATAAAAATTAGAAGCGCCTCGGAGGTTTGAAATTAGCGATTTTCTCGTATCGCAAACCTAATCCCTAGCCACTAGTCACTAGTCACTAGTCACCAGTCACCAGTCACCAGTCACAAGTCACTCAAGGCCACTCATCCCTAATCCCTGATTTAGAACCTATTACCTATGGGGCATGCATAGGCGGCCATGCTGCTCTATTTTATATTTCTGCTAATACAACTCACGTAGGAGAAACACATGAGAGGAAGAATTTATAAAAGTCTGCTCTTTATGGGCATCATATCCGTGGTCGTGACGTTTATACTCTCGGCCATCTTATATTACCAGGGGATGCAGGAGCAGATCAGTGCAGAGCTCGGGCGCACGGCGCGTGTCGTTTCCGGTGCGATTTCCAGAGACAGGGAAGAGAGCAGCATCGAGTATCTGGACTGGATTTTCAAAGACAATGAACGTGCCATTCACATTGTCTGGCTCGATACCGATGGCTCTGTCATCTATGACAGTGACCACAAAGAGGAGGATTACAAGGCAAGCGGCGAAGTGAAGGCGGCATTTGCGACAGGCAGTGGACACGAAGTGCATAAGGACTCCTTTGACAAGCCGAAGAGCTATTATGCCGTCAGAGCAGATGACGGCACGGTACTCCGGCTTTCAAGCGGACGCATGGTGAATTACAAAGGCTACTCCTCCTACTTGCCGGAGATCTTCATCTTCCTTCTGGTCTTCACCGTAGGCTGTCTGGCTGCGGCGGAACGGGAGACGGAAAACATTTTGAAGCCCTTCCATCTTTTGGGAGAGCTCGTGCAGCGTATCATGAAGGGGGAAAAGGTAGACGCGCTGCCTCCTGAATATAAGGAGCTGCGTCCCCTCATCCGCAAGGTCGAAGAGCAGCACAAGGATATCGAGAATTATATGGAAGATATCGAAGAGGAAAGAAATACGATCCGCATCGTGGTCGACACCATCACAGACGGCATCATCCTTCTGAATGGTAGCCGAGAGATCATCGATTACAATAAGACGATCGAAGATATTTTCCATCCGAACGAAAACAAGCGCTTCCGCCGTATAGCAAGCCTGTATCATGATGAGGACTGGCTTCGCGTCATCGGCAAAGCCTACCACAGCGAGGGGAAGCAGGAGTACACCATGTGCCTCTTTGATAAGCCCTTCCGCATGGTCATGAATCGGATCGAACTCACTGACGGAGAATCCGGTCTTCTCATCGTACTTCGTGATATGACGGCTTCCTACATGGCTGAAAAAATGCGCCGCGAATTTTCCGCCAATGTTTCGCACGAGTTGAAGACACCGCTGACTTCCATCAGCGGGTTTGCAGAAATGATTGCCAATGGCATGTACCAGAAGCCGGAGGATGTGCGTCTCTTCGGCAGCCGCATCGTGAATGAATCACAACGGATGCTGACACTGATCGATACCATCATGCATCTTTCCAAGATCGAGGAGACAGAGACCACCATCACATGGAAGACTGTCTCTGTGGACAGCCTTGTGCGGTATGCAGCCGATCTCATTTCTCCGCAGGCAGATGCCAAGCATGTCAAGGTACATGTGGATACAGACCCGCTTTACACCTATGGCAATGCGGCACTTCTCTCCGAGCTCATTATGAATCTCTTGGACAATGCAGTGAAGTACAACCATGAAGGCGGGGATGTATACGCACGCCTCTCACCGGAAGGGGAGGATAAGATGATCCTCACGGTATCGGATACAGGTATCGGCATTCCGAAGGATAAGCAGGGGCGCGTCTTTGAGCGCTTCTACCGCGCCGAAGAGAGCCGCAACAAAGCGACCGGCGGCAGCGGACTCGGACTTGCCATCTGTAAGCATATCGTAGAAAAGCACAAAGGCATGCTCTCTATCGAAAGTACCGAAGGGGAAGGCACGACCGTCACCGTCATCCTGCCCAGAATGAGCGAAGGCGACGTGGATCGAGAGCAGGCCGAAGCCATGACGGCAAAGCAGGAAGCGGCAGACGCAGAGTCCGGCCGTCTTGCCGCCGAAGAAGCCGAAGAAGACAGAAAGGCCATCGAAGCTGCGGGTGATGTCAAAGGCGAAAAGGCGGGAAAAGACGTACACCATAAGGTCAAGAAGCCGAAGAAAGAAAAAGAAAAGAAAGAGAAGGGACGGAAGAAGGAAGAAAAGAAGAAAAAGTGATTTGTGGCTGGTGACTAGGGGCTGGGGGCTAGGGGCTAGGGATTAGGAGTCTCAAGTGACTTGTGACTGGAATGCCAGCTCAGGGCACCACCATTCCTAATTCCTCATTCCTAATTCCTCATTCGCGCAAAGCTTTCATTCATAATTAGTGGACGGAGCTGCCCGAGGGGCTAACCCTGAATCCGACAACCTTTATTTTTTTACTTGACGCGCACTGATTTCTGTAGTATCATATCCCTTGTAATTGATTGCAAGCAGAAGTCATCCGCTTCTCACCTTACATGGCGCAGGCTACTAAGGTTTACGTATGAACTCAAGGCGGACGGCACATGCTGTCCGCCTTTACACTTGCAATGATTTCTATTTCGGAGGTGAAAAGAATAGGTAAGGAACTTCGCATCAATGAACAGATCCGCGCCAGAGAGGTGCGTGTCGTCAGCGATGCAAATGAACAATTGGGGATCATGACGCTCCATGAAGCGATTCGCATGGCGGAAGAAAAAGGACTTGATCTCGTAGAGGTGGCACCGAATGGCCGTCCACCCGTATGCCGTATCATGAACTATGGCAAATACAGATATGAACAGCAGAAACGTGATAAAGAAGCCAAGAAGAAACAGAAAGTATTCCAGATCAAAGAAGTCAAGCTTCGTCCCAATATCGAAGACCATGATTTCTTTGTCAAACTGAAGAATGCGCAGCGTTTCTTAGGTGATGGAAACAAAGTCAAAGTGACCATCATGTTCCGTGGCAGAGAAATGACCCATCCAGAACTTGGACAGGATGTTCTCGACCGTTTCGCTAAAGAACTGGGTGATACCGTTGTTCGCGAAAAGCCACCGAAATTAGAAGGGCGCAACATGACAATGATCGTTGCCCCAAAAGCATAACAAAGGAGAGTACAAAATGCCGAAAATGAAAACCCGTCGCGCTGCGGCAAAACGTTTTACTGAAACCGGATCCGGTCAGTTCAAGAGAAACAAAGCATTCAAGAGCCACATTCTCGAAAAGAAGTCCCCGAAGAGAAAGAGAAACTTCAGAAAAGCAGCACTGGTTTCCAAGTCTGATTACAAACGTGTAGCAAGATTGCTTCCAAACGGCTAATAAGGAGGATATAAGAGAATGGCAAGAGTAAAAAGCGGCGTTACCGCTCATGCAAGACATAAGAAGATTCTGAAACTGGCTAAGGGCTACAGAGGTGCTCGTCACACCCAGTTCAGAAAAGCAAACGAACTGGTCATGAAGGCTCTCTACTATGCTAGAAGAGACCGTAGATCCAAGAAGAGAGAATTCCGTAAGCTCTGGATCGTTCGTATCAATGCAGCAGCTCGTCAGAACGGCCTGACCTACAGCAAGCTCATCGCTGGCCTGACCCGTGCTGGTATCGAAGTGAACCGTAAGATGCTCTCCGAACTCGCTATCAGCGATCCGGCCGGCTTCACCCAGATCTGCGAAGCAGCTAAAAACGCTTAATCCATAAAAATCCGTCTATGACGATCTGTCACGGACGGATTTTTATTTTGGGCAAAGGGCGCTTAACCGTAAGAATAAAAAGTGATGGGGGCTCTGTGAAGCCTCTTCCGCGATCCATCGAAATAGAGCCGGTCATTTTATGCTATAATGACAGCAAAGATCCAAGCGAGGTGATGCCAATGACTATACAACAAACACTCACGTTCCTTTCCATGAAGGGGCTGCTTCATGAGGATGAATCGCTGACCATCGCAGGCGGGGAAGAGGCAGCGTCGATCTCCCTAACTTTGCCGCACCTTCTCATCCTGAAGGATGTGACAGAGGAGGGAAGGGCCATTCTGTCATCGAGACTTTCTATGCTGTATGAGAAGGAGAGCACACTCATCCTTCTCTCTTCGGAAGGCCATATTCAAAGGCTTACTATCGATGAATTCAGGCATGACCAGGGGAAGGAGCCATTCCTCTTTCTTTTTGACAGTCGCAAAGCGAGGGGGAAAGAACCTACGCCATTCACATTGTCTCCGCTCGAAGAGACAATGGATGCGCTGCTGGCACCCGGCGGCTGCCCCTGGGATCGCGCGCAGGATCATACATCGCTTCGCACCTATTTCCTGCAGGAGGTCTATGAAGTGATCGATGCGATCGATAGGGACGATATGGTGAACCTGAAAGAAGAGCTGGGCGATGTGCTGCTGCAGATCGTCTTTCATGCGCGCCTCGCGGAGAAGGAAGGCTTCTTCACCATGCAGGATGTCGTAGACGGTATCAATGAGAAAATGATCCGCCGGCATCCCTTCGTTTTCGAGAAAATCACAGTGGAAGAGACCAAAAAGCTCCTTGGGGACTGGGAAACACGGAAAAGATTGGAAAAAAACCGTAAATATCTGCTTTCCGGCGTCTCAAAAGACTTGCCAAGTCTGCTTTTAGCATGTATAATTCAAAGGAAAGTTGGTTCCCATGGACTGACAGAAGCCCTCGAGGGTGGCGCACTTCCTGTGTCTTGTGCTGAAGAAATCAAGGCAGCCGTAGACGGGAAGGGAGCTATTGACAAAGAGCTTTCGGCGGGGCGTTTCCTTTTTGCGTTAGACCGTGTAATAAATGCAGAAGGGGTAGAGCCTGAACTGGCTCTCCATCGCTACGCCAGATATGTCATGGATCAGCTGAGAGCCTTTGAAAAGGGCCTTTTCCAGAGAGAGAAGAGCCTGATGGACATCTCGCCCGAGGAGGCTCAGGTCTTGTGGCAGGATTTCTGCCGAAAGACGGATACATCAGCGCTCCCCTAGCCCATTGGAGCTGAGAAGCGGTGTGCCTTGTGCACCACTCTTCTTTGTTGGCAAAAGCCATCATTATTAAAGGAGGATGTTTAGTTATGAACAAAACAGAACTCATCACTGCTGTCGCTCAGGAAGCAGAAATGACCAAGAAAGATGCTGAAAAAGCAGTCAAGGCTGTCATCGATGTCGTATCCGGTGCTCTTGCCAAAGGCGAAAAAGTCCAGCTGATCGGCTTTGGTACTTTCGAAGTCCGTGAACGTAAAGCTCGTGAAGGCCATAACCCGTCCACGCAGGAAGTCATCAAGATCCCGGCTTCCAAGACTCCGGCTTTCCGCGTTTCCAAACAGCTGAAAGAAAAAGTCAATGTAAAACCGGCTAAAAAAACCAGAGCTAAGAAAGCAGCTAAGAAATAAGATGGTACAGGAGATCCCCTTGCGGCATGAGCCGTGAGGGGATTTTTTGGTTCAGACTGTGGCTCGAACCAGAGTCACACGACGCTCCTAATCCCTGGGGAAACACTGATTCAATCGAAGAGGCAGATTTTACAAGAACTTTTATACATGATTTCGTCATGCCCTTTCTTGAATAGCTCGATACGACTTGTACCCCAAGCCCCGCCCATTTGCGCCTTTATGATATAATCGAAAGTGGAAACGTATAGAAAGGGAGAAACGAAATGGAGATCGCTCGTAAGTTTTACATCATGACGGCCAGCATCGGGACGGGGCACAGCCAGGCGGCGCGTGCGATCGCGGAAGCAATCCAACGCACGCATCCTGCGGACTCGGTGCAGGTGCTCGACTTCGTGTCCAGCAATCTCTTCTCCATCGACCATATCATCAAGGACGGCTATCTCAAAATGATCGATGCCTTCCCGGAGATGTATGACCATCTCTACAGTGATTCGCAGAGTAGCCGCTTCGGGCAGCTCTCGCAGAAGATGCTATCCCTTTCCTTTAAGCGCAGGATGAAGAATCTCATCATGACCACGAAGCCGGACGCGATGATCTTCACGCATCCTTTCCCGGCAGGGGCAGCAGACCTTCTGAAGGCGGAAGGCTCGATCTCGATCCCACTGCTCGGCGTGATCACGGATTTCGATATCCACCAGCTCTGGATCGACCGCTATCTTGACGGGTATTGTGTCGCGACGCCGGATCTGAAGGACCTGCTGGAGACGTATGATATCGATGGCAGCCGCATCCATGTGACAGGTATCCCGGTGCGCCGCGCTTTTTACGAGAAAGCGAAGGAGAGAGAGCCCTTTGAAAAGGGGACGGTACTCGTCATGGGCGGTGGTCTCGGGCTCGGTAATGTCGTGGATAATATCGCCCGTCTCGATGAAGTGGAAGAGATCTCGAAATTTATCGTCGTGACCGGGAAGAATATCAGTCTCTACGAAAAAGTGGCTGCTCTTGCCGAGAAGCTAAAGCATCCCGTGGAGCTTCACAGCTATACAAATAAAGTGGCAGAGATGATGGCAAGGAGTGAGATCCTTGTGACAAAGCCGGGCGCACTTACGTGTACAGAGGCGATGGTGATGCATCTGCCCATGGTGCTGGTCAATACGCTGCCCGGACAGGAGCGTGCGAATGCCATGCATATGAAAAACCTTGGCTGCGCGGAATGGGTGAAGCGGGGAGAACTCGCAGACTCGGTACGTGCTATCCTTCGTGACCCGCTCGTTCGGAAGAAAATGGCAGATGCCTGCAGCGTCGCTCCGAGCGGCAGTGCGGATCAGGTGGCGAAGGTATTATATGATTTGGCAAGAAAGCAGTGACGGATGACCGGTCGCAGTGACTGCTTTTCGCGGCTTCACTGCTCTCAATTCTGAAAGATGTGATACACATGGACTCTTTATTCGACATGTCCCCGGAGGCGGGGAAGCGGTATGCCCCCTTGGCGGATCGCATGCGCCCCAGGCGGCTTGAAGACATCGTCGGACAGGATGCTGCCGTTGGACGGCAGTCTTTCCTTTATCGCATGATAGAGCGGGATACGATCCCATCACTCCTTCTTTTTGGCCCGCCGGGATGCGGGAAGACGACGATCGCATCGGTCATTGCGGAAATGACAAAGAGCTGCTTCATCAAGGTGAATGCGACCTCGAGCGGGATCAAAGAGATCCGGGATGTTGTTTCCAAAGCGAAAGAAGAGCTCTCGTACTACCAGCGGCGGACGATCGTTTTCATCGATGAAATCCACCGTTTCAATAAGGGACAGCAGGATGTGCTTCTGCCCTATGTGGAGGATGGGACATTCATCCTCATCGGCGCGACGACGGAGAATCCCTATTTTGAGATCAACGGGCCGCTGCTCTCCCGTCTGCGGCTGATCCATCTGAAGCGGCTCACTGATGAAGCGATCGTCTCGGTGCTTCATCGTGCGCTCGATGATGAAAAGTATGGGCTGGCGATTCATCGCTATACGGCAAAACCGGAGGCGCTTGCTCTCATTGCCGCCTACGCCTCGGGAGATACGCGCGTCGCGCTGAATCTCTTGGAGCAGTCGACATCCATGCTGATGGATGGAGGCTCTCTGACAGAGAAGGAGATCGGCGAGGTGGCAGGTGTTCAGATCTCCAGCTATGATAAGCAGGGGGACTACCATTACAATATTGTTTCCGCTTTCATCAAGAGCATGCGGGGGAGCGATCCTGATGCAGCGTTGCACTATCTGGCGCGTATGATCGACGGAGGAGAGAAGACGTCCTTCATTTCAAGGCGCATCATGATCTGTGCGGCGGAGGATGTAGGTCTGGCAGATCCGCGAGCGCTGCAGGTGGCGGTATCAGCGGCGCAGGCGGCAGAAATGGTCGGTTTTCCTGAGTCGCAGATCATCCTTGCGGAAGCCGTGCTCTATATTTGTCTGGCGCCGAAGAGCAATAGTGCCTGTTCCGGCATTTTTGCCGCTGAAGGGGAGGAAAAGACAAGGAAGGACTGGTCCATCCCCGCGCACCTCATGGACTCGCACTACAGCGGAGCGAAGAAGATGGGGCTTGGCATCGGATATAAATATCCTCACGATTTCGGCGGATGGGTAGAGCAGCAGTACCTTCCCGATGAGCTCGTAGGACACCAGTACTACAAGCCCCGCCCGCTCGGGCAGGAAGGCGACATGGTGCGCGCCTGGTGGGCGAGAAGAAAGGGAAGTAAGTGACTGGTAGACTAGTGACTAGTGATTAGGGATTAGAAATCTAAAGTGACTGGTGACTAAATACCACCCCCGCTGAACCCTCTGAACCTACAGAACCCGCTGAACCTCTTTCACATGCAAGCAAAGGGCAGCACGCCCCACGGGCTAACCATGAACCTAATAAAGGAGATATAACCATTTATCCATGAAAAAGAAGACAGCAAGCCGGAGACGGACGACGAGAGTGCAGAAGAGCGAGGAGAAGAGCTATGAGATCACAGGTGTGATCCTCTTTCTTTTCGGTCTTTTCATTCTCTTTAGTCTTTTTAGCGACAGTACCGGATTTTTCGGAGATATTACGAATAAAGGCAGCCATTTCCTCTTCGGATTCGGCGCGCCTTTCTGCGCCCTTTTGATGATGTTTTTCGGGGGGCGCTATGCCGTGACATCGAAAGGAATTTCCTGGGACAGGCGCGTTGCGCTGGTCATCCTGCTGGTGCTGCTCCTCTTCATGGCGGTGCATCATTTTCTGGTTCCTTTTGGAAGAGAAATGGATATCCAGTCGATCCTCACCTATGGCGGGATCGTAGGGGCGGGATTCTGCGTCTTTTTCCATGACGCGATGGGATACTGGGGGACGACGCTGGTGCTCCTCGGGGCCATCGTGATCGATGTGCTTATGCTGACGCACTGGTCGCTTTCGCGTGGCGCGCAGAAGGTGGGCTCGAAGGCGCAGGTGCTCGGAAAGAAAACAGGTGAGAAGATCGAGGCCGCAGCCACACGGCTCAGGGAAAAGAAAGCGGCGCTGGATGCTGCGAGAAGTGCTGCCCGGCTGGAAGTACTTGATGATAAGCCGACGGAGTTCATTTACAAGAAGAATGAAGAAAATGCGGCAGAATCGCCGGATGAGGAACTGCCGGCAGAAGATATGGCGGTCCCTGCGCAGATGCCGGATGCAGAAGAGCCACCGATTTCCTTAGAAGAGCCTATAGAAGAACCTGTCCCAGAAGCAGATAAAGAAGCACAGGAAGAGCCGTGGACGCCAGAGGAGCCGGTCAAGGACATGGAAGAGCCGCCGATACCTCCGCTGCCGGAAGCGGAGGAGGAAGTGCCAGAAGAACCGCTGGAAGAACCAGCTGAAGAGCTGGCTGGGGAAGAGAAGCCGGAGGAGGACATTCATCCGATACCGCCAGCGCCCGTCTCAGCAGACCCGGCTCATCCCGCACCAGCTGCGGAAACGGGGCCGGTGTATCAGTTTCCTCCGCTCTCGCTTCTTCATGCGGGAACGGGTGCGGGACAGGGAGAGGCCGATGCAGGACAGAAGGCAGCACTCATCGAGTCGACGCTTGCCAGCTTCGGAGTCCGGGCGAAGGTCGTTCACTACAGCGTGGGGCCGACGGTGACGCGTTTCGAGCTCAAGCCGGAAATGGGTGTCCGTGTGAGCAAGATCGAAGGACTTTCGAATGAGCTCGCCATGGCGCTTGAGGCGACACATATCCGCATCGAAGCCCCGATCCCCGGAAAATCTGCGGTCGGCATCGAGATCCCGAATACGAAGGCGGCTTCTGTGCCGCTTCATGATGTGCTTGCCAGCGATGCCTTTCAGCATGGCAAGGGCCACATCCTTGTGGCCTTGGGAAAGGACATCACCGGGAAGACGGTCGTGACCGATCTGGCGAAAGCGCCGCATCTTCTGATCGCAGGCTCGACCGGCAGCGGCAAGAGCGTGTGCATCAATTCCATCATCACGAGCATCATTTATCATAGCCGCCCGGATGAAGTGAAGCTCATGCTCATCGACCCCAAGGTGGTCGAGCTGTCTGTCTATAATGGCATCCCGCATCTGCGCACGGAAGTCGTGACGGATATGAAGAAGGCGCAGGGCACATTGAATTGGGCTGTCCGTGAAATGGAGGCCCGTTACCAGCTCTTTGCCGGGGCGAAGGTGCGAAATATCGAAGGGTATAATAAGCTGTATCCTGACAAAAAGATGCCCTATATTTTACTGATCGTCGATGAATTTGCCGACCTCATGAACGTCGCGGCCAAAGAAGTCGAGGTCCTGATCCAGCGTCTGACGCAGAAGGCGCGTGCCGCAGGCATCCATCTGATCCTTGCGACACAGAGACCGTCAGCCGATGTCATCACCGGCGTTATCAAATCCAACATTCCGAGCCGTATCGCATTCATGGTCGAGTCGGGTCTTAATTCTCGCATCATTCTGGATGAGGGCGGTGCAGAATCGCTGCTCGGCAAGGGTGATATGCTCTTCAAGCAGGCGGGAGCGCTCAGTACTGTCCGTATCCAGGGGGCATTCATCTCGGACGAAGAGGTCGAGGATGTGGTGAACTATGTCAGGGCGGAATGCATCCGTCAGGAAAGCCATGTCGTCTATGAGCCGATCGATCTTTCTATCCCGGAAAAAACAGAGAAAGAGGACGAAATGGTCGAAGAGCAGGATGATCTCATGCTGGAGGCTTCGGAATGGGTGCTCGATACGAAGCGTGCTTCTGTCTCCGCTCTCCAGCGCCGATTCCGCATCGGGTATACCCGGGCCGGCCGTCTTATGGATACCATGGAGCGCCTCGGTATCGTAGGCCCTGCGGAAGGGGCAAAGCCAAGAGACATTCTTGTCGATAAGGAGCAGCTTTCTGATATTCTTGCAGGCGGGAAGAAGGAGGAGCCGCCGGACTAGAAATCGGTACTTCACCTGCATGGCGTTTTCTGAAAAGAGCGCCATACTTGTGACTGCGGATGGGGGACCAGCTGCACGTTTTCTCCGCTTCTCTGATAGAGCCTGTATCGAAATGAGGTGATCCATCTTGAAACGTCTATGCTCCGTCTTACTGTTTCTCCTGCTGGCAGGCGGTGCTTTTTGGGGGATTCTCCGCTATGCGAAGAATCTGGAAGCAGAGCGGCGCCAGGAACAGCATCCTGTGAGCAAAGTCGTCGTGCTGACGGATCTTTCACCGGATGTGCTGGATCCGGTGAAAGACGCTTTTTATAAAGAACAGGGGCTTGCTGTGGAGATCTCCTATGTATCTGGCGCAGATCTATTAAAGAAGACCTCCGCTGAGGAAAAGGCAGCGGATGTGGTGATCACCAGTCAGGATATCCTGATGCGGATGAAAGAGAACGGAGAGCTCGCAGCCTATTCATCCTCGCGTACAGATACGGCGCTGAATCTTTTCAAGGATGAAGAGGCGTATTGGACAGGTCTTTGGGTGGATCCCATCGTGTTTGCGGTGAATCCGGATTTTCTTAAGAAGCAGAAGCCATTTTCCTATACGTGGGCAGAGGTCTTCACGAGGGAAGAGGCACAGCTTTCGATGACGGACTTCATCGCAGCCGACATGTCGAAGGATCTCCTGATGTGTCTCATTGAGCACTTCGGGCCGGACTATGCGATGGAACTCTTGGGCAAGGCACAGCAGCATCTTGTACAATATGGGAAGTATCTCTCTACGCCGTCCCGTATGGCGGCGATGGGAAAGTGCGACATCGGGATCTCCGGGCTGAATGAAGTCCTTCGCACGAAGCGGGAGAAAATGCCTGTCATGATCATTTATCCGGAGGATGGCGCTCCCTGGTACCTTTATGGGACAGGGCTTCTGGCAGAAAGCGCACATCCTGAGCGGGGCGAGCGCCTGATAGACTGGCTTCTGGACTCGGCGAAATATAAAAGCATCATGGAAAAGAACGGGAACTACTTCATCTATGTGAATGATGATGCGGCGGAGCCCGATGCGGCCGGCAATGAACTCGTTTTTTGGGAATTAGAAAAAAGATATCTGGATGAAGGCAGAAAGGATCTGCTGAATCTATGGGGAGAAAAAGTACGATTTGGAGGAACAAAGAAGTGACGAAGAAATTAGGATTTATCAGCCTGGGCTGCTCGAAGAACCTGGTCGATACGGAAATGATGGTGGGCATCATGGAGAAGGCCGGCTATGAACTGACCGAAGATCTGGCAGAAGCTCATGTCATCATTATCAATACCTGCACATTCATCGATCCGGCTAAGGAAGAGTCGATCCAGACCATTCTGGAAACCGCGGAATACAAGAAAACAGGTGTCTGTGAACGTCTTGTGGCTGCCGGCTGCCTCTCACAGCAGTACAAGGAAGCGCTTGCGAAGGAGATCCCGGAAGTCGATATTTTCATCGGTACAGACTCCTGGCAGGATATTTTGGATGCCGTGAATGAATCCTATGCCAATGGCGGAGAAAAGGTGTTTAAATTCGGCACCATTCCCTGCGCGAATGAAGAGCTGATCCCGCGTGCCTCGCTGACGCCGAAATATACCGCCTATGTGAAGATCGCTGAAGGCTGCAGCAATGGCTGCACGTTCTGCTACATCCCCTATGTACGCGGGCCGATGAGAAGCCGCCCGATCTCTTCCATCGTCCATGAAGTGAGACGTCTGGCGGCTGAAGGGGTGCGTGAATTCAACCTCATTGCGCAGGATCTTTCCTGCTACGGACGCGACCTCGGGACGAATCTCGCAAGCCTCCTTCGTGAGCTCGTCAAGATCGAGGGTGTGAAGTGGATCCGTCTTTTCTATCTCTATCCGACCTACTTTGATGATGAACTTCTGGACGTCATCCTGCACGAAGATAAGATCTGCAAGTACGTGGATATCCCGCTGCAGCATATCAGCAATGCCGTGCTCACTCGTATGCACCGCCGCGATTCCTCGGAGAGCATCTATGCTCTTCTTCGGAAGCTCCGCGCTGCCAGACCGCGCATGACCATCCGCACGACGCTCATGGTCGGATTCCCGGGAGAGACAGAGGCTGATTTTCAGGAGCTCTGTGACTTCATTCGGGAGATCAAATTCGACGATATGGGGGCCTTTACATTCTCCCCGCAGGATGGTACGCCTGCGGCACGCATGACAGATCAGATCGATGAAGAGGTGAAGGAAGACCGTTACCATCAGCTGATGGCGATCCAGGCCGGAATTTCGGAAGAAAACAATGAACGCCTCATTGATACCGACGCGGAAGTCCTCGTCGAGGAAATCATCGAGGATGGCGAGGGACATAGACAGGCCAAGGGCCGTACGTCCTATCAGGCACCCGAAGTCGATGGGAATGTGTATATCGACAACCCGAGAGATCTGAAACCCGGCGATTTCGTGAATGTCCATATCATCGACGGATATGCGTATGATCTGATCGCAGAAGTGAAGGAATAAACGGTTCAAGGTTCAGGTGTATGGGTTCAAGGCTCTCGTGGCGGCTTCGCCGCCAATAGTTAGGCAGGGCGATGCCCGAAAGCAGCATGCAAGCCACCAGCCGCCGGTCACTTTTACCCTGATCCCTTTTCTTCCTACAGCCCATCAAGGAGAATATGCATGATCACTGAAATCATTACCACTGGCACCGAGCTCCTGCTAGGGGAGATCGATAACGAAAACAGCCGTTATCTGGCGGAGCTCATGAATGAACATGGATTCACTGTCGCCTTTATGACGACGGTGGGGGATAATACGGAGCGGATGAGAGCGGCCTTTGCTACGGCACTCTCCCGAGCAGATCTTGTCATCACCTCGGGCGGCCTTGGTTCGACGCAGGGAGACATCACGAAAAAGATCGGAGCCGAGGTACTGGGGCTTCCCTATGTTCTCTTTCCGGAAGAGGCAGTGCGTCTTGCTGCGTACTACAAAGAAAAGGGACGACCCTATCTGCCCTCTTTATCGCGCCAAGCGTGGTTTGCTGAAGGCGCGGAGCTCCTCAGGAATGAAGCCGGCTCTGCCAGCGGCTCTCTCCTTTCGCATCACGGGAAACTTCTGGTACATCTTCCCGGACCTCCTTTTGAGATGAAGTGGATGGCAGAAAAACACATGCTCCCCTCACTTAAAAAACGGTTGGGAGAGATGGGGACGATCCGCTCCATGGTCCTGCCGATCCCCGGCAGGACGGAGGCGGAGATCGAAGAGACCATCATGGACCTCATCCTGGCGCAGGAAAATCCCACCATCGCCCTTCTTGCACGACCGGGGTATATCGCCCTTCGTGTGACGGCGAAAGCGGAAACGGCAGAGGCGGCCTATGCGCTGATGTCGCCGCTAGTGACAGAGCTCAGGAAGCGGCTCCCCGTAGCTAACTATCACATCGAGCAGCATGTGCGGGAAGATCTCGTGGCTCTTCTGGAGAAGACGCATCTTTCCATAAGCGCTGCCGAGTCCTGCACTGGCGGTCTCATCGGAAAGCTGATGACGGATCTTCCGGGCAGCTCTGCTTATTTCAAAGGAAGTGCGGTCACATACTGGAATGAGGCCAAAGAAAATGTGCTGGGGGTCTCTTCGGAGACACTTTCCCGCTATACGGCAGTCAGCGGAGAAACGGCAAAAGAGATGGCAGAGGGCAGCCGCCGTCTGTATGCATCAGATATTGCAGTCTCGACGACAGGATACGCGGGTCCCGGAAAGGGGGAACGCGGCGAGCCTTCCGGCACCGTCTTCCTCGCCGTCTCCGGCGCATATGGTACAGAGGTATATGAAGAACATTTCCTGGGCTCCCGGAAGAGTGTCCGCTATGCTGCCGCAGAGAAAGCGATGTACTATGTGATGGAGTACATCAGGAAATGCTCATGTACGGTAAAGAAGCAAGCAACCGAAAACAATAGATAGACCGCCAGCACTACACTATTCCGAACCAAA
>UQRR01000038.1 GCA_900543455.1 uncultured Dialister sp. | reverse complement strand
TTAAGGAAGATGATGACGAAGCTATGTATAAAAATCCATATGAAATCCGACTCTGCGATTTAATCAGCGTTTCCCTAATTTCAAACCTCCGCGGCGCTTCTATATTCTTATGCGCCGCACCGCCCCCGCCCTACCCATTGACCTCATAGAACCTGCCGAACCTCTTTCGCACGCAATCAAAGGGCGCCCCGCCCCATGGGCTAACCCTGAACCCCGAACCCCGAACCCCGAACCCTTTCCCATTCTCTATTGCTGAACGGTTCCCCATTCTATATAATGATATACTGAGATAGGATCATAGAAAAAATATCATTTTCCATGTCAGGAGCCCATCTATGCGATTCCTCGCTTCGAAAAAGAACATTCAGAATCTTTTATATGCGACACTCTTTCTGCTGCCGCTTCATCCCTATGTGTTTTACGTGACACTTCTCCCATGCCTTCTTCTCTGGGCAGTGAATCATTGCACCACAGGCGAAGTGAAAGGCGTGCGCCCTCGCCTCTGGGGACTGCCGGCGGTCTTTTTGGCGTGTGCCTTTTTCTCCGGCTTCCACGCTCCCGATCCTGCCTTTTCACTCATGAACTGGGCCTTCCAGCCATTGATGTATGCCGCGATCTACCTTTTGATCCTTTCACTTCTTTCCTCCGTGCGAGAAAAGGAGAAGGCGCTCTATGCCTTCCTGGCAGGAGCCATCTGCGTGGCCGCCTATGGCTTCATCCAGTATGCGAATGTGGCAGGCATGGCAGCTGATATGACGGCGCAGAGCTGGGTCGATCCCGAGAGATTTCCTCTCCTTCGACGCCGCATGTATTCGACACTGGAAAATCCGAATCTCCTCGGAGCCTATGCCGTTATGATCATCAGCATCCTTACTGCTTTCTTTCTCAGGGAGCGGCAGAAAAAAAGGAAATGGGCTTTTGCCATCATTCTCTTCATCCTGCTTCTCTGCCTTGCGCTGACCTATTCACGCGGCGCATGGCTGAGCCTTGCGGCTATCGTCTTAGGGCTCACCCTCTTCTATGACAAGCGATTCGGCTTTCTTTTCTTCCTCATCCCTCTTGTTCTCTTCTTCTACCACGGACAGATGGTCGAGCGTTTTCTGTCCCTTTTCTCCGGCGAAGACACCTCTGTCGGCCTGCGATTTGCCCTGTGGGAGAGCACCATCGCCATGATCGAAGAGCACCCGCTTCTCGGCGTGGGGTGGGGGAGCTATTATCTGGCCTATCCCGACTACAACT
The DNA here is from genome assembly GCA_900543455.1 of uncultured Dialister sp. Lineage (GTDB taxonomy): Bacteria > Bacillota > Negativicutes > Veillonellales > Dialisteraceae > Dialister. The sequence continues at coordinate 18,059 of UQRR01000038.1, read as the reverse complement.
TCTTCATTCAAGATGAGCACGTCCTCATCTTCCATGCGCACAACATGTATCTCAATATGCTCGCCGAAGTCGGCATCATAGGCGGAGCAGCCTTCCTTTTGACCTTCTTCGCCCAGGGCTTCCTCTGCTGGAAGCTCTATCGGGGCAAGGCCAGCCTCTTCACGCGAACGATGGGGCTTGGCGGCCTGCTCATGGTCATGGCCATCGCCGTCATCAGCATGAGCGATCATGTCCTTTTCGGACGCTCGATCTCCTTCTGCTTCTGGAGCCTTTCCGCACTTTGCGTAGGAAGCGGGGATAGGTGAGCGATTATCGGGGGAAAGCATGAAGGGGGCAGCGATGCCAAAAGCGATGCACCGGTCCTTACAGATCACCTTCGCAGGAAGCTTTCGAGTGCGGCCCGGCGGCGCTCCCCTGTACCATTTCTATAACCTACACTGCGAGGATCATCGCTTTCATAGCCTGTAGACTCTGAGTCACATAAATGATGATTTGTCTAATAGGAATTATTTATAACATCCCTATGAGAATTTTAAAAACAAAGAACTTACTTTTTACGAACCTTTCGAAAAAAGTGTGATATAATAACAGTGATGACTGAAGAGGTCACAAATACAGTCGGTGAGACCGATGATACCAAGGAGGAGTTTTTCTGATGTTATGAGACATGTTTACATGCGGTCATAGGAAAGCAGAAAGGACTCCTTTTTCTTATATACTTCGGAAGCACGGCTGTGTTTTTATGAGGCAAAAAGCTCCAGACCATAGAGAAAGCTCAAAGAGGTACTGGACTTTTGATATTTTTATATTTTTGGGAGGATGATAGTAATGATCGACACCAATGATAGCGAATTCCTTAGCAGAGTAGAAGGCGCAGACCTGAAAGCAAAAATTTGCGACGCTAAGACAGCAGCAGCTATGATTCAGCCAGGCGACATCCTTGGTATTTCCGGATTCACCCCATGCGGCTATCCGAAGATCACCATGCATGAACTCGCAGAACGTATGAAAGAAACTCCGTTCCAGGTAGACGTATGGACCGGCGCTTCCACTGGCTCCCAGATCGATAGCGAACTGATCGCTGTGAACGGCGTAAGAGTTCGTATGCCATACCAGACCAATGGCAACCTGAGAAAAGCCATCAATGCTGGTGCTCTGGATTATTTCGATCTTCACCTGTCTCATGTAGCTCAGCAGATCCGTGCTGGCTTCTTCACCAATGCTAAAGGTGAACGTGTCACCGGCCCAGATGTCGCTGTAGTTGAAGTCTGCAAGATCGGACCGAACGGCGAACTGTACACCACCACTGCCATCGGCAACTCTCCGGTATTTGTAGATACCGCTAAGAAAGTCATCGTAGAAGTCAACACCACCCAGCCGCTGGCTCTCGTAGGTATGGCTGATATCTACATGCGTAAGAACCCGCCGCACTGCGAACCGATCCCGATCACTTCCGCTGGCGACCGCGTAGGTACTCCTTACATCCCATGCGATCCGGCAAAGATCGTTGCTATCGTTCCATGCGATCTGCCAGACGTTACCCGTGCACTCGCTCCGCTCGATGACGATGCAGAAGCTATGGGCAACAACCTGATTGACTTCCTGAAAAACGAAGTTAAACATGGCAGACTGCCGGAAAACCTGCTCCCACTGCAGTCCGGTGTAGGCAACGTTGCAAACGCTGTTATCCATGGCCTTGTAGAATCTGACTTCAAGAACCTCTCCGTATACACCGAAGTTATTCAGGATGGCATGTTCGACCTGATCGATAAAGACAAGATCGACATGATTTCCGGTACTTCCCTCTCCCCATCCCCGGATGGACTGAAACGCTTCTACGACAACATCGACAGATACAGCAAGAAGATCATCCTTCGTCCGCAGGAAGTTTCCAACAATGGCGAAGTGGCTCGTCGTCTCGGCGTCATCGCTATGAACACCGCACTGGAAATGGATATCTACGGCCACGTAAACTCCACCCATGTAAGCGGCACCAAGCTGATGAACGGTATCGGCGGCTCCGGCGACTTTGCTCGTAACGGCTTCCTGTCCTGCTTCTTCTGCCACAGCACCGCTAAGGGCGGCAAGATCTCCGCAGTTGTTCCGATGTGCTCCCATGTTGACCACACTGAACATGATACCCATGTATTCATTTCTGAACAGGGCGTCGCTGATGTTCGCGGCCTGTCCCCGAAAGAAAGAGCAAAGGTCATCATCAACAACGTCGCTCATCCGTCTTTCAGAGATCAGCTCATGGACTACTACGAAAGAGCATGCGCAGCTTGCGGCGAAAGCCAGACCCCGCATCTCCTCGCAGAAGCATTCAAATTCCATGAAAGCCTCGCTGAAACCGGCGACATGCACTTCAAGAAATAATTTAATTATTCAAGAAGCCGCATGAGGCAAGGCATTTAATGCTTTACAAATACAGATAATACTGTATAATTACCTATGGTGATATCTGTCACACGACAGTGTCAATACATGGGTCAGCAAGAGTCCCCAATCGCTGCTGTAAGAAGACTCGAATGAGCACTGCAGCAGCCAAGGGCTTTGCGTGACCCCATTGGGAAGATAGTTCCTATGTAAGTGGTAAGAAGAACACAAAGTCGCGGCCACCGAAGTCAAGGAAAAGCTTCCTAGAGTTTTACATACTTACTTTTTTAGGAGGAAGATGAACTCATGTCTAACGAATCCCTGAAAGCTAAACTTGCAGCTTACAATGACACCTATGCAAAACAGTGCGCAAAACATCCGGAAAGAGTTGGTCTGAAACACAAGAACCTGTACACCCCACTCGATCTCGAAGGTTTCGACTATGAAAGAGACCTCGGATTCCCGGGCGAATATCCATACACCCGTGGCGTACAGCCGACCATGTACCGTGGCAAACTCTGGACCATGCGTATGTATGCTGGTTTCTCCACCGCTGAAGAATCCAACAAACGTTACAAATACCTGATCGCTAACGGCGGCACCGGCCTGTCCTGCGCATTCGACCTGCCAACCCAGATCGGCTATGACTCCGACGACAAAATGTCCGCTGGCGAAGTTGGTAAAGTAGGCGTTGCTATCGACTCCCTCTACGATATGGAAAGACTGTTCGACGGCATCGACCTCGGCAAAGTTTCCACTTCTATGACCATCAACGCACCGGCTTCCGTACTGCTGGCTATGTACATCGCTGTAGCTGAAAAACAGGGCGTTCCGGCAACTGCTCTTCGCGGCACCATCCAGAACGATATCCTGAAAGAATACGCAGCTCGCGGCACCTACATTTTCCCGGTTAAACCGTCCATGCGTCTGATCACCGATATCTTCGAATACTGCTCCGAAAATGTACCGAAGTGGAACACCATCTCCATTTCCGGCTACCATATCCGTGAAGCAGGCTCCACCGCTGCTCAGGAAATCGCATTCACCATCGCTGATGGTATCGCATACATCGAAGCAGCTCTGAAAGCTGGCATGAAGATCGATGAATTCGCAGGCCGTCTGTCCTTCTTCTGGAACGCTCACAACAACGTACTCGAAGAAGTTGCAAAATTCCGTGCATCCCGTCGTCTGTGGGCTACCATTCTGAAGGAAAGATTCCATGCAGAAGCTAGCAAGTCCATGAAACTGCGTTTCCACACCCAGACCGCTGGTTCCATGCTGACCGCTCAGCAGCCAAACAACAACATCATCCGTGTTGCTCTCCAGACCGCTGCAGCAGTTATGGGCGGAACCCAGTCCCTGCACACCAACTCCCGCGATGAAGCTCTGGCTCTGCCGACCACTGAATCCGTAACCATCGCTCTGCGTACCCAGCAGATCGTAGCTTACGAATCCGGCCTGGCTGACGTAGTTGATCCGCTCGGCGGCTCCTACTATGTTGAAGCTATGACCAATGCTATCGAAGCAGAAGCTAAAGAATACATCCGCAAGATCGATGAAATGGGTGGCGCAGTAGAAGCTATTGATAAAGGCTACATCCAGAAAGAAATTCAGGACGCTGCTTACGCTTGGCAGATGTCTGTTGAATCCGGCGAAAGAACCATCGTTGGCGTCAACAAATTCACCATGGAAGAACCACCGGTTACCGGCCTGCTGAAGATTGACGCATCCGTTGGCGAAAAGAAGAAAGCTCAGCTCGCTCAGGATAAAGCAAACCGTGACCAGGCTAAAGTTGCTGAAGAACTGGCTAAACTTGAAAAAGCAGCTCAGACTCCGGCTGAAGGCCCAGACCATGTCAACCTCATGCCAGTCATCCTCGACTGCGTACGTGCATACTGCACCGAAGGCGAAATCTGCGGCGTTCTGCGTAAAGTTTACGGCGAATACAAACCGCACAACACCCTCTAATCTAAGGGCAGCCTGAAGCAAAGATAATTACATTACTCAAATATTTCTGGAGGTAATTTACAATGGCAGACAAACGTATCAGAGTACTGGTAGCTAAACCGGGTCTTGATGGACATGATCGTGGCGCAAAAGTTATTGCTCGTGCACTTCGTGATGCAGGCATGGAAGTTATTTACACCGGTCTTCGCCAGACCGTTGAACAGATCGTTGAAGCAGCAGACGCAGAAGACGTTAATGTTGTAGCTCTGTCCCTGCTCTCCGGCGCTCACAACACCCTCTTCCCGGAAGTTGTTGAAGCACTGAAGGCTAAAGGAATGGGCGACGTTCTCGTAGTTGGCGGCGGCGTAATTCCGGAATCCGATATCCCAGGCCTGAAAGAAGCTGGCGTAAAAGCTATCTTCACTCCTGGCACACCAACCAAAGAAGTTATCGACTTCATTAAAGAAAACGTAAAATAATCGACTTTTAGACTGATTAGCTTGACAGTTTATTAGTTGAAATGTAGCTTGCATGGGGCTGGGGGGATACTCAGTCCCATTGCAACTATATTATTTACTCTTCGAAAAGGCGGTGCATCCATGGAATTTTCTATGAAGGATTTTTGGAATGGATCCAGACGTGCCTTAGCGAGAGCAATTACCATCGTTGAAGACGAACGGGATGGATTTGAAGATATCATGAAAGAAATCTATCACCATACCGGTCGTGCACAGGTCATCGGTATTACTGGTGCGCCTGGTGCGGGTAAGAGCACACTGTCAGATGCCCTCATTAAGCAGTTCCGTAAGCAGGGCAAGACGGTAGGTATCGTAGCTATCGATCCTACCAGTCCATTCTCCGGCGGAGCCATTCTTGGCGACCGTATCAGAATGAACGACCTGACCTTGGATAAGGGTGTTTATATCCGTAGTATGGGTACGCGCGGCAGCCTCGGCGGACTTTCCCGCAAGACTGCAGATGCGGTCAAACTGATGGATGCTTTCGGTCTCGATGTTATTCTCATCGAAACAGTAGGCGTAGGACAATCAGAAGTTGATATCGTTAAAAATGCGGATACGACACTTGTTGTGCTCGTACCTGGACTAGGCGACGATATTCAGGCTATCAAAGCAGGTATCCTTGAAATTGGTGATGTATTCTGCATCAACAAATGTGATCGCGATGGCGCAGATCGTTTGAACGTCGAAATCGAAATGATGCTTGATCTGGGCGAAGCTCAGAACTGGCGTCCTCCGATTGAGAGAACGATTGCGAACAAAGATCAGGGCGTAGCGGAAGTTGTAGCAGCTCTGGGCGAACATAGAAAGTACCTCGAAGAGTCCGGTCTCCTTGAAGAAAGAAGACGTGAACGGGCTAGAAGCGAGATGCTCGAAATGATTCACGATCGCATTTCCCGTCATATTGAGGAAAATATTTCCTCGACGGGTGAATTTAGTGACTGCGTGGAAGACGTCTTTGAACGGAAGACAGATCCGTTTACGGTCGTTGATTCCATTGTAGGCAAAATATTCAAATAATTTTAAAGGAGGAGTTTATTATGGCATTCAAAGTAATTTGTGTGGACCATGTAGGCGTTGCTGTTAAAGACCTTCAGGCTATCAAACAGCAGATGAAAGACATCCTTGGACTGGATCCATCCCTTCCGGATGAAACCGTCGAAGAACAGCATGTAACCACCAGCTTCTTCAAACCGTCTGCTCAGACCGAAGCTTGCGAACTCGAATTCCTGGGTTCCACCACTCCGGACGGCCCGATTGCTCGTTTCATCGAAAAAGCAAACGGCGGCAAGAATGGTTTCCAGCATGTAGCACTTCGTGTCGACGACATCGAAGCTTGCCTTGCTGACCTGCAGGCTAAAGAAGTTCCGCTCATCGATAAGAAATATCGTATCGGTGCTGGCGGCTGTCACATCGCTTTCCTGCATCCAAAGGCTACAGGCCTTCTGCTTGAACTGACAGAACGCCCAGGCGGCCCATCCTTCAAGGCTTAATTGAACGATGGCAAATGCCTTGCCCACCGGGGTAAGGCATCCCCCTCACGGGGGTCCCTAAAATTTTTGGAGGTGTAAGAATGGCAACTGTTGCAGAAAGAATTGAACTTCTTCACAAAAACCTCGCTCACGTAGAGGCTATGGGTGGAGAAAAGAAAGTTGAAAAACAGCATGCAAAAGGCAAACTGACTGCTCGTGAAAGACTCGCTCTTCTGTTTGATGAAGGCACTTTCGTAGAAGTCAATGCCCTTGTAAAATCCCGCTGCCACAACTTCGGTCAGGAAAAGAAAGATCTCCCGGGCGAAGGCGTTGTTACCGGTTACGGTACCGTTGACGGCAGACTCGTATTCGCATTCGCACAGGACTTCACCGTTGAAGGCGGCTCCCTCGGCGAAATGCACGCTGCTAAGATCGTTCACGTAAATGAACTGGCTCTCAAAGTCGGTGCTCCTTGCGTAGGCCTGAACGATTCCGGCGGAGCTCGTATTCAGGAAGCTGTCGATGCACTCTCTGGCTACGGCAAGATCTTCTGGTGCAACACCATTGCATCCGGCGTTATTCCGCAGATCTCTGCTATCATGGGACCATCTGCAGGCGGCGCTGTATACTCCCCAGCTCTGACCGACTTCATTTACATGGTCAAGAAAACATCCCAGATGTTCCTGACCGGCCCGGCAGTAGTTGAATCCGTAACAGGCGAAAAGATCACCGCTGAAGCTCTCGGCGGCGCTATGACCCACAACCGTACTTCCGGTGTAGCTCAGTTCGCTTGCGACAACGACGAAGACTGCATTAAACAGATTCGTTACCTGCTCTCCTTCCTGCCGAGCAACAACATGGAAGATGCTCCTATCGTTGAAACCGGTGATGATCCGACCAGAACCGATCCGGCTCTCGATACCATCATGCCAGAAAACTCCAACGCTCCATACAACATGTATGACGTTATCAAATCCGTTGTAGATAACGGTGAATACTACGATGTAGCTAAAGAATTCGCTAAGAATATCATTACCTGCTTCGCACGTTTCGACGGACAGACCGTTGGTATCATTGCAAACCAGCCAGCATTCATGGCAGGCTGCCTTGACTACAATGCATCCGATAAATCCGCTCGTTTCATCCGTTTCTGCGACTGCTTCAACATCCCGGTTGTCAACATTGTCGATGTACCAGGCTTCCTGCCAGGCAAACAGCAGGAATATGCTGGCGTAATTCGTCACGGCGCTAAGATGCTGTTCGCATACTGCGAAGCAACCGTTCCGAAGATCACCATGATCCTCCGTAAAGCTTACGGTGGTTCCTACATCGCTATGTGCTCCCGTGAACAGGGCGCTGACCAGGTATTCGCTTGGCCAACCGCTGAAATCGCTGTTATGGGACCTGCAGGCGCTGCAAACATCATCTTCAAGAAAGACCCGAACAAAGAACAGCGTACAGCTGAATACGTCGAAGAATTCGCAACTCCATACAAAGCTGCTGAACGTGGCTATGTAGACGCAGTTATCGATCCGAGAAACACTCGTCCGACAATCATCAATGCACTGAAGATGCTTGCTTCCAAGCACGAAGTACATCCAGCAAAGAAACACGGCAACATTCCGCTGTAATATTTGCTGCAAGAAAAACTCTAATTGAAAGGATGGGTACAGATGGATAACAACACAGTTATGTATATCGCGGTATTTGCTGCTATCGTAGCAGTAGTAGCGCTGATCATGATCTGGCAGGTACGTTCATCTCTCAATCAGTCCGCAGCACCGGCACCGGCAGCAGCTCCGAAGAAGGCAGCTCCAGCTAGAGCAGCAGCTCCTAAAGCAGCTGACAATGGTGCAGTTGTAGCAGCAATCGCTGCTGCAATCGTTGCTATGGGTGGCGGCGAAATCGTCTCCATCCGCCCGGCAGCTAGAAGTGGCTGGACCTCTGCATCTCGTCTTGCAGGCGTTTCCGGCACTCAGCAGTTCTAATTGAAAGTTGAAAGTACAATCATTTAGGAGGAAAGACAATGAGAAAATTTACTGTAACAGTTAACGGCCAGGATTACGATGTAGTAGTTAAAGACGGCGGCGCTGCAGCAGCAGCTCCGGTAGCAGCAGCTCCGGCTCCGGCAGCAGCTCCTGCTCCGGCTCCGGTAGCAGCAGCTCCGGCACCGGCTCCGGCTCCAGCACCGGCTCCGGCTCCAGCTCCGGCAGCAGCTCCTGCAGGTGCAGGCGAATCCGTTGAAGCTCCGATGCCGGGCAAAGTTATCCGCATCAACAAACATGTTGGCGATGCAGTTGCTTCCGGCGACGAAGTCCTCGTTCTCGAAGCTATGAAAATGGGCAACCCGATCATGGCTCCATGCGATGGCAAGATCACCGGCATGCCGGTATCCGAAGGCCAGTCCGTACAGGGCGGCGACGTTCTCTTCACCGTTGGCTAATAGCCGATATGAAAAAGCAGCGCGTAAGCGCTGCTTTTTTGTTGCAATAAACCGGAGTGTTCAAAAAAATCGAACACCCCGGTTTTTCATTTTTTAGAAAGGGAGCATCGTCGCTTGAAAAAAGAGCCTTTGATCCGAGCGTAGCTCTCCCACCTGTGTTTAGTTCTATTTTGGCTTCAAGGATTAAATGAGCTTCATAAAACACCGTTTACCACTTTCTTGCCTGTATCGGATCCCCTTTTTCATGCCTCAGATCATCGATGGAAGACACATGAAAAAAGATCACTCCGCTTCGCTCAGAATGACGACACGAAGGATGGTGTTAAGGAAACACTGATTAAATCGTTGTCAGGTTTTACTCTTGAATTTTTAGGCATAGCGAGGAATAACCTGACGCGAATAGCGAGCTATATAAGGAAGGCTATGACGAAGCTATGCCTAAAAATTCTTGTAAAAGCTGACTCTGCGATTTAATCAGCGTTTCCTTAATTCCATGTATAGCAGGTGCTTGAATTGGCATATGCGGCACATTCTGCCTTTCAGATGTGAATATTCTGAGCAGAAGTCTGAGGTCTGATGTTTGATGTCTTGCTTGAGCTAATCCTATTCACTATTCACCAGTCACCAGTCACTAGTCACTAGTCACTAGTCACTGCTCACTCAGTACGCATCCTCTTCTTCCATTTCCTGCTTTTCTCTTGCGATCAAGATACGGAGCATGGTGAGGGAAGCCTGGAGGTAATCGTAGTCTTTGGCGAAGGCACAGAGGATGCCGTAGCGGAAGAGAGGTTCTTTTTCTTCGGCTGGCACCTGATGGACAGCGATCAGGATGTCATCACGGCCATAGAGGGCGAGGGCACGCGAGAGGGCGACAGCATTCTTGCCTCTTGCTTCACCGGTTGTGGTGTAGAAGACGAAGTGAACGTCATTGTCGGCTGCTCCCTTGGCGGCATCCTCTGGCTGCTGCGCCGGGCTGACGTCGACGTCCCAGCCGGAGTCTGCAAACGCATTGGCAGCGAGTTTTCGTTCTTCACGATCACTTTCGAGATCGTTTTCCATTTCTATGAGGAGAACGCGCGGGCGCCTGCCATCAAGTTCAGCAAATTCTTTAGAAAGCCGAAGGGCTTCTTCTCTAATGGTTTCTTTTGTTTTCGGATCGAGTGCCATAGTTAGCTCCTTGTATGAGAACGAAAGCAATAATAATAAAAGAAAACCTCAATACAAAACTATTATAATATAATTCATAGGTGCTGTTCAATGCAAAAATTGTTATTTTAGATATAACATTAACAGGAAATGTATAAGACGAAGAAAAACATTGATTGACACTGAGAAGAATATGAATTATACTGAGACTGTAGTCATTTAGACAATTTCATATGGCTGGCAGATGCGAAAGCATAAAAGAGAATCCGGTCAAAGCCGGAGCGGTCCCGCCACTGTAAGGAGGAGTCTCTCACAGATATGTCACTGGGCGAAAGTCTGGGAAGGCGTGAAGAGATGAGGAGTCCGAGCCAGGAGAACTATCTGCCAATGAATCACCGCGAAGGAAGTAGGGATCTATCCAAGACATGATTTGATTCTGTCTAAGATCATGGCTTGTGAGAAGATCAGTATTTCCGTCAACCTGCGAGAGATGGGGAGGGGATTGAGATCGGTCCTGGTCTCATTATTTTCCGGCTGCCCCCACTGGGTCAGTCGTTTTTTTATGGTAGGACCAAGACGTGAACCTGAAGGAGGTGAACTTTCTGTCTGAGTGAAATTGTCTAAAGGGGCGCTCTGATTGATTTGCACTGGCAAGTCAGTGAGTGACCATAAATTATTAAAGGAGGAACTATTTCATGGATGAAGTAACAAAAGCAACATCCGCGGAAAATCAGGAAAGACAGCTTACCGATAAGGAATTGGAAGCGATTCTGAAACAGTCGGAAGGCAAAACCGATTTCCCACAGGTCACATTTGATGAATTCACACCGCCAACCTACGAGGAATGGGTAGATGCGTGCAACGCTCTTTTGAAGGGCAAGCCGTTCGATAAGCTGATGTATACCAAGACTTATGAAGGGATCACCTTCAGCCCGATTTATACCCTGCGTACAGGTCCGGACGCACAGGATGCGATCCTGCCGACTGATGACTATCCGGGCATGGGAGATTTCATGCGCGGCCAGAAAGTCAATGGTTACAAAGAAGAACCATGGGGCATTGCACAGTCTTGTGATGAAGCACTTCCGAAGGAAAATAATGAGCTCCTGAAACACGAAATCGATCGTGGTTCCACGGTATACAATGTACGCCTTGATGTATCCACTCTGCATGGCATCGATGTAACTGATGCTGAAAAACCAGGTGAAACCGGCGTTTCTCTGACCACTCTCGAAGATGTGCATAACCTTCTGGACGGTCTGGATCTTGCAAAGTATCCATTCATGATGTATACCGGCGAATCTGCACTGGCACCGCTTGCTATGGTGGCTGCCGCAGTCAAAGCACAGGGAAAAGATGTGTCCGCGCTTCATGGCGTGATCGGTGGAAGCCCGTTGACACAGCTGCTGACTGATGGCAAGAATAAGGAAAGCCTTGAAAAAGCATACGACCAGATGGCAGAGACCATCCGCTGGGCTCGCAAGAATGCACCGAGCGTAGCGACCGTATTCATCACTTCCGATGTATTCTCTCTGGGCGGCGCACAGGCCGTACAGGAAATCGCATATACCTTCGGCGTCGCTGTAGAGTATGTCCGTGAAATGCTGAAGAGAGGCATTTCGATCCATGATATCGCACAGTCCTTCTACTTCGGCTTCAATGTAGGCGCTACATTCTTCATTGAAATTGCAAAGCTTCGTGCAGCTCGTCAGGTATGGTCGAACATCATGAAGGCTTTCGGTGCAGAAGAAGAAGATCGTTCGATGAAGATCCATGCAAAACCGGCATTCTTCACAAAGACCATTTTCGATGTGGGCGTGAACATGCTCCGCAACACCACCGAAGCATTCTCTGCTGTCGTTGGCGGTGTAGATACCTACGAAAATGCACCTTATGATGATACTGTCAGAAAAGGTGATGAATTCTCCCGCCGTATCGCTAGAAACCTGCAGATCATGCTGCAGGAAGAATTCGGCATGCTGCGCCCGATCGATGCAGCTGGCGGCTCCTGGGCGATTGAAAAACTCACCAAAGAGATGGCAGAAAAGATCTGGGCTGAATTCCAGAAGATCGAATCTCTGGGCGGCATGACCAAAGCGATCGAAGAAGGCTATCCGCAGAAGGAGATCAAAGCCGTCCTTGAAAAGCGCTTCAAAGCACTGGATCTCAGAAAAGACCGTGCTGTCGGCAACAACATGTACCCGCTGATGGGCGAAGTGCTTCTCGAAGCTCGTCCGGAAGATACGAAAGCCATTAAGCAGGAACTTGGCGATGCAGCCAAAGCATATCGTGCAGACCTTGATCTTGCCTTCAGAAGCCAGGCACTGGCAGAACTGAAAGCAGCTGGTGAAGGTGAAGTCGTCGACAAAGCGGCTGCAGCAGCTGCTGCCGGTGCGACCATTGGCGAGATCAATGAAGTCGCTGGTAATGCAGAAGGCTCCGTTGCTATCGAAAAGATCGATGCACATCGCTGGACGGAACGCTTCGAAGCACTCCGCTTTGATACCGAAGCATACAAAGAAAAGACTGGCAAGAATGTCGAGATCTTCCTCGCAAACATGGGCAAAATCCCGCAGCATAAAGCCAGAGCAGACTTCTCCACCTCCTTCCTGCAGGTCGGCGAATTCAATGTCCATCTCAACAATGGTTTCCAGGATGACGAAGACAAACCGGGCTCCCGCTGGGATAAGTGCGTAGAAGCACTGAAAGCCGGTGCTGATGACAAAGGCACCCCATATGATGTGGCTGTCATCTGCTCCACGGATGCGACCTATCCGGAAGATGTACCGGCTCTGGCTCCGAGACTGAAAGAAGTCCTGGGCGACGGCACCCTCTTCCTCGCAGGCGCAGCTCCAAAGGATCTGGAAGAAACCTACCGCAAGGCTGGCGTAGATGATTTCATCAGCGTCAAAGCGAACTGCTACGAAATTCTCCGCATGCTGCAGAAAAAGAAAGGAATGATTGAATAATGGCAAACACAAATCCTGATTTCACACAGCTGTCTCTGGGGGAACATCCACACTGCTCCTATGATGAGTGGAAGGAAAAGCTGGAAGCCAAGACCGGCAAAGGCTTTGATGCACTCTATGAACCGACCATGGAAAAGATCCCGGTCGCTCCCTTCTATACCAAAGATGTCTATGATGACTGCAATCATCTGGACTTCATGAGTGGTATTCCTCCATTCCTTCGCGGACCATACTCCACCATGTATGTATTCCGTCCATGGACCGTTCGTCAGTACGCTGGTTTCTCCACCGCCGAAGAATCCAACGCTTTCTATAAGAGAAACCTGGCAGCAGGCCAGAAAGGTCTGTCCATCGCATTCGACCTTCCGACCCACCGCGGCTACGATGCGGATAACCCGCGCGTTATCGGCGACGTAGGTAAAGCAGGCGTATCCGTATGCTCCATGCTTGATATGAACATCCTCTTCGACGGCATCCCGCTGGACCAGATGTCCGTATCCATGACCATGAACGGTGCCGTTCTTCCGATCCTGGCATTCTTCATTTCCGCCGGCATCGAACAGGGCGTCGACAAGAAGATCCTCGCTGGTACCATTCAGAACGATATCCTGAAGGAATTCATGGTTCGTAACACCTACATTTACCCACCGGCTATGTCCATGCGTATCATTGGTGATATTTTCGAATACACCACCAAGTACATGCCGAAGTTCAACTCCATTTCCATTTCCGGCTACCACATTCAGGAATGCGGTGCTACCTGCGATCTGGAAATCGGTTACACGCTGGCAGACGGCATGGAATACATCCGCTGCGGCGAAAAGGCTGGTCTGCCGGTCGATGCTTTCGCAAAGCGTCTGTCCTTCTTCTGGGATCAGGGCAAGAACTACTTCATGGAAGTCGCAAAGATGCGCGCCGCTCGTGTCCTCTGGGCGAAGATCCTCAAAGGCTTCGGCGCAAAGAATCCGAAATCCATGGCTCTGCGTACCCACTCCCAGACCTCCGGCTGGTCCCTCACCGAACAGGATCCATTCAACAACATCGGCCGTACCTGTATGGAAGCTATGTCTGCAGCTCTCGGTCACACCCAGTCCCTGCATACCAACGCACTCGACGAAGCAATCGCTCTGCCGACCGACTTCTCGGCACGTCTGGCTCGTAACACCCAGCTTTACATCCAGGATGAAACCAAAGTCTGCAAGATCATCGATCCATGGGGCGGCTCCTACTATGTGGAATACCTCACCAACGAGATCATCAAACGTGCATGGGCTCATATCCAGGAAGTCGAAGCGCTGGGCGGCATGTCCAAGGCAATCTCCACCGGCCTTCCGAAGATGCGTATCGAAGAATGCGCTGCTCGTCGTCAGGCAGATATCGACTCCGGCCGTGAAACCATTGTCGGCCTGAACAAGTACAGACTGGCGAAGGAAGATCCGCTGAACGTTCTCTCCATCGATAACACCGCTGTACGTAACGCACAGATCAAACGCCTCGAAAAACTCAGAAGCATCCGTGATCCGGAAGCTGTCCGCCGTGACCTCGAAGCCATCACCAAGTGCGCTGAATCCCGTGACAACGGCAACCTGCTGGAAGCCGCTGTCCAGGCAGCACATGACCGCGCGTCCCTTGGCGAAATCTCTGACGCTGTTGAAAAGGTATCCGGCCGCTTCAATGCAGTCATTCACACCATTTCCGGCGTATACTCCAATGAATTCGATGACACCTCCGAACTGGACGAAGCAAAGAAACTGGCTAACGAATTCGAAGCTCTCGAAGGCCGCCGCCCGCGTATCTTCCTCGCGAAGATGGGCCAGGATGGTCACGACAGAGGCCAGAAAGTCCTTGCTACCTCCTTCGCAGATATGGGCTGGGACGTCGACGTAGGCCCGCTCTTCCAGACTCCGGAAGAAGCGGCGCAGGATGCCGTCGACAACGACGTTCATATGGTCGGCTTCTCTTCCCTGGCAGCAGGTCATAAGACCCTGCTCCCGGCTATCGTCGAAGACCTGAAGAAACTCGGCCGTGAAGATATCCTCGTAGCTATCGGCGGCGTTATCCCGCCACAGGATTACGAATTCCTGTACGATCATGGTGCAGTTGCTATCTTCGGACCAGGCACCAACATTCCGAAATGCTGCATCAAGCTGCTCCAGATGCTCGTAGACCGTGCTAAGGAAGAAGCTAAGGCAGAATAAGGTCGCCTAACGTTTTCTGACACTGTCATTCAATGCGTATCGGCAAAGGGTTCAAGGTTCAGGGGGTTACTGGAAATGGTGATACCCTAACCTGAACCCCGAACCCCGAACCCTGAACCAATGACCATTTCGCAGCTGGAATAGTGACAGAAGCGTTTTAAAGAAATCTGATTTCTTGTCCTGCGCGGAGCCGAGGGCGACCTCGGCTCCCTAGCAGGGCTTGCAATCTTGTTTTATGGGGGCTGGTAGCTTGTGACTGGTGGCTAGGGATTAGTGGCTAGGGATTAGGGGCCTCGAGTGACTGGTGACTGAAATGCCACCTTCGGGCATCGCCACTATTTATACTCCGCGGCGCTTAGATCCTTCGACTCAGCTGCCATTATTCAGAGAAGCGTTTCCCTGACATACAGCCTTTTTCTCCGCTCAGGATGACGAAAAGCGCCGCACCACCATTTCGCATTCTCATTTTTCACGCCAGCGAAGGATTCAAACATAATCAAATCCAGGGGCTAACCCAGAACCCAGAACCTTGAACCTTGAACCTGTAATTAAACCACTTTTTACATCATAACGATTTTCCCATATGTTCATTTCATTTGGTTTCCCTCCTTTTTATGCAGTACTCATGGGGGAAGAAGCCAGGAAAGGGAGGGTATGACAAATGCCTGAAAACAATGATGATTTAAGACCCAGCTGGGTACCGGAAGAGAAAAATCCTGAATTCGCCTGCTCTGTCATGCGTGGGATAGATACCACGGCAAACAGCATCACCGGGGCGAAGGAATACCCAGATGCTCCGCTTCGAAAAGTGCCGCTTCGTAAGAAAATGACCGTTGAGCAGTACATCGACGGTGTGGCCAAAGGGGATCGTGTGACGCTGTCCAAGGCCATCACGCTGATCGAAAGCAATGCGCCGAAAGATTTTGACAAAGCGCAGCGCGTACTGCAGGGACTTCTCCCCAGAACGGGCAAGGCTCTCCGTATCGGTATTACCGGTGTACCGGGGGCCGGCAAATCGACCTTCATCGAGTCCTTCGGCCAGATGCTCTGCCATCAGGGCTACAAAGTTGCTGTCCTTGCCGTCGACCCGACCTCATCCATCACCGGCGGCTCTATCCTCGGTGATAAGACACGTATGCAGAATCTGTCTCGTGAACCGAACTGCTTCATTCGACCATCTCCATCCAAAGGCACTTTGGGCGGTGTCGCGAGAAAATCCCGTGAGACTATGCTCCTCTGCGAAGCTGCCGGCTGTGATGTCATCCTTGTCGAGACCGTCGGTGTCGGCCAGTCGGAGACCACGGTCCGCTCCATGGTCGATTTCTTCATGCTCGTCGTACTGACAGGGGCCGGCGATGACCTCCAGGGCATCAAGAAAGGCATCATGGAGCTTGCCGATGCCATCGTTGTCAACAAAGCGGATGGGGATAACCTCGAGCGTGCCAAGGTCGCGCAGGGCGAGTATGAAAGAATGTGCGAATTCATCCGTCCGGCTACCGAAGGCTGGAAAACCCATGCTTACCGCTGCTCCGCGATCAAGAAAACAGGTCTTTTGGAGCTGTGGGCCGTCATGCGTGAATTTGAAAAGGTCACAAAGAAATCCGGCATTTTTGAAAACCGCAGACAGCGCCAGATCCTTGACTGGGTGAACAGCATGATCGACGAACATCTGCATAATCTCTTCTTTGAAGATCCGCTCATCAAGAGCCGTCTGCCATCCGTCAAAGCCGCTGTCCTTGCGGGCGTCGTCTCCCCGAGCCAGGCCGTCACCGAGCTCATCCGCTCCTTCGATATGGATCGCGCGTCCATCAAGCATTTGGAAGAAACGGAAAAGTAACTTTGTGACTAGTGGCTGGTAGCTAGTGGCTAGGGATGAGCGACTAGTGACTTGTGACTTGTGACTGGTAGCTAGGGATTAGTGGCTAGGGATTAGGCTTCCGATGCGAGAAAACCGCCAGTTTCAAACCTCCGCGGCGCTTCTATGTTTTTATGCGCCGCACCACCATTTCGCATTTCTCATTTCTAATTTCTCATTCAAGTGAGGCTTTCATCCCTAATCAAGGGGCGACATGCCCCTAGGGCTAACCCTGAACCCTGAACCCTGAACCTTGAACCTTGAACCGTTTACGCGTATTTTGTACGCAGCATCAAAAGGAGATTTCCTAATTGTTTACCAAAGATCTATATCTGGCCGGTGGCTCATTCCATGGGCTGCAGGAAGTGTTTTCCAGGATCTACGGTGTCGTAGATACCCGGGCGGGCTATGCGAATAGCCGGATCGAAGCCCCGACGAAGGAGCAGGTCGCCGATGGGAGCGCAGAGGCTGTGGAGTGCGTGAAGGTCACGTACAATCCGAAGAAAATCGACATCGGTATGCTCTTGAATGTATTCTTCACCATCATCAATCCTTACACCGATGGCATTCAAGGGAAATATGTCGGCCCGCAGTACCGAAGCGGGATCTACTACACGAGCAAGGAGGATGTGCCTCAGATCAGCTACTTCCTCGTTTTCCTGCAGAATCGCGGCGTCGCTCATCAGATGACGGACAATGCCCTTGTTGTCAATGAATTCGAAGGAGAAGGGAAGGTGCGCCCGAAGGTCAGGACAGAGATGAAAGAGCTGGTGAATTTCTATCCTGCGATCGAAGAGGAGCAGCACTACCTCAGAAGTCATCCTGACGCGTATACACCGATCGATATTCATTTGCTGGAAGAATTAAAGATCATACAGTAAAAAGGAGCTGTGAAGAAATGAATCTGCATTTCTTCACAGCCCCTTTTTACTTTGCTTTCATTTGGTTCAGGGCTCTCGTGGCGGCTTCGTCACCTTTTTTAGAAGATGATATTCTCATATCGCAGCCTTCCCCTCTAGGGAATGCTATTAAGTTAAGGAAATCGTTAGCTGCGTAACGTCTTGCTTCCCCCTTCGGGGGAAGTGCCGAAGGCAATATGTGCAAGCGAACTGGATTTTTAGGAGCGAAGCGACGC
>UQRR01000037.1 GCA_900543455.1 uncultured Dialister sp. | reverse complement strand
ATTCCTAATTCCTCATTCGCGCAAAGCTTTCATTCATAATCAGTGGACGGAGCCGCCCAAGGGGCTAACCCTGAACCCTGAACCTTTAACCCTTAAACCCAACATATGTATTTAGGAGTCAGTGATGCTGAAAAAACCAATCATTCTGCCGGAAGGATACCCTTTTATCATCGTGGCACTCCTTCTTGGCGTGGTCGGACTCTGGATGAAATGGTACTATGCCGCTGTCGTGCCTTTTGTGCTTGCGGTATACTTCACCTATTTCTTCCGCTGTCCTCCCAGAAATGATAAAATCACTCCGGGTGATGATGTCCTCGTCTCTCCGGCGGACGGCACCGTCGTGGATGTGTGCCACGACGCGAAGGAAGACATGTTTCTGGGACAGACCTGTCATAAAATTACCATTTTCCTTTCCATCTTCGACGTGCACTGCAACCGCAGCCCGATGGAAGGGAAGATCACCTACCAGTCCTATACACAGGGCAAATTCCTGCCTGCGTATGAGGAGGGGGTAGGCTTTGAAAATGAACGCGGTGCCATCGGGATCACGGGCAAGAACCGATCCATCCTGGTCATCCTCATCGCGGGGATTCTGGCACGACGCGTCGTTTCCTGGAAAAATCTGGGAGACGGCCTGAAAAAAGGCGAACTCTACGGCATGATCAAATTCGGCTCCTGCACGGAGCTCTACATTCCGGGAGACTGTGAGATCTGCGTCAAAAAAGGCGACAAAGTACGCGGCGGCCTGACCGTCGTAGGGAGGCTGAAATAAGTTGAATAAATCTTGGATTGCCAATGGAGTCACAGCGGCCAATGCATTCTTTGGCGGCTTATCCATCATGATGTCTATCGAGGGACACTGCGACCTCGCAGCAATTTTCATACTGATCGCGATGGTGGCCGATGCACTGGACGGGAGAGTCGCCCGCGCGCTGCACACCGCCGGTCCCATGGGCGTCGAACTCGACTCCCTCTCCGATGATATTTCCTTCGGCATTGCAGCCGGAGCGCTCATCTACTCCTACCAGCTCCATGAGCTTGGCTGGATCGGCATCATTCCCTGTGCCCTTCTCGGCACCTTCTGCGCCTTCCGTCTGGCGCGCTTCAATGTGAAAGTCACATCCGTTCATGGCTACTTCGAAGGACTGCCCTGCCCGACGACCGGCGTTATCATTTCCGCTTACGTGCTCTCCGGTGCGAAAGTCTGGAACTGGCTCATCGTCCTCTGGGTGCTCCTGCTCGCCTTCCTCATGGTGAGTGAGATCCACTACCCGGATAACAAAGGCGCAAGCGCAGACCAGCTGCATCTGCCGGCTCTTCTTACCTGCATTGCCTTCTTCGTCATCGCGACCATCTTCTACTGGCCGATCTGGGCGGCTGCCATCTGCGCTGCCTACATCCTCTTCGGTATGATGAATACCTACCTCAACCGTAGAAAAGGCAAACGCAAAGCCATCAGAAGAAAACAGAAAAGAGTACCTGAGGACATCGAACAATGAATCACTACCTCGATATAATCATGTTTCCGATACAGATCATCGTCGGGATTTTTACCATCTACTACACGGTGATCGCATTATTCGGCATGTGGCATCGAAAAGAAACGAATCTGGCTGCCCCAAAGAGCCGCTTCGCCATCGTCGTACCGGCGCATAACGAAGCTATGGTCCTGGGAGACCTGCTGGACAACCTTCGCATCCTGAAATATCCGAAAGAACTCTATGACGTCTTCGTCATCGCAGACAACTGCACCGACAATACCGCCGACATCGCGCGCGCCCACGGCGCCCACGTCTTCGAAAGAGAAAATAAGGAACTCGTCGGCAAAGGCTATGCGATGGACTGGGTCTTCCCGAAGATCTTTGCCTTGGATAAGAAATACGACGCCTTCTGCGTCTTTGACTCCGACAACCTCGTCCATCTGGATTTCCTCGCCGTCATGAACAACCGCCTTCTCAAAGGGCAGAAAGTCCTGCAGGGCTACCTCTCTGCGAAGAATCCGACCGACACTTGGGTCTCCGGGACCTTCGCCATCGCCTTCTGGACCATCAACCACCTCTGGCATCTCGGCAAGTACAATATGGGACTCTCTTCCTGTCTCGGCGGCACCGGCATGTGCATCGCTGCCGATATCGTCAAGAAATACGGCTGGGGCTGTGACTGCCTGACCGAAGACATGGAATTTGCCATGAAATGCCTCTCCCACGGCATCCGTACCTGCTGGGTACATGACGCCATCATTTACGATGAGAAGCCACTCTCCTTCATGGCCTCCTGCCGCCAGAGAAAACGCTGGGCGCAGGGCCAGTTCGACTGCTCCGAGCGCTACATTCCGATCCTCTGGAAAGAAGGATGGAAACGCCACAGCATCGTCATCTTAGACGGTATCATGCAGCTTTTGCAGAACTACTTCCTCCTCGTCTCCACCTTCTACCTTCTGATGACCTACATCAATATGTTCTACCCCTGCTTCACGGTCATCCTCTATAATGATGTACTGGTGCCTCACCAGTTCTGGGCGATCCTGGGCTTCATCCAGTCCGTCGTCCCATTGATCGTCCTCCTGCAGATCAAGGTGCCCTGGAAGATCTACCTCTACTGGCTCATCTACCCCGTCTTCATGTACTCATGGATCCCCGTCACCATCCTCGGATGGAAGGATCGCCATGAGAAAGGCTGGGTACATACCATTCACACCAGAAGCATGCACTTCGAGCAGGCCAGCCTCACCAGAAAGAAAGAAATCGACTCCTGACAGCCAAAGAACCACGGCACGCGCCGTGGTTCTTTTTTGTTGTTTGGTGGTGATTGGTGACTAGTGACTAGGGATTCACCGTCATTCTGCGCGGACGAAAACGGCACATGTACGATAGCCGCACGCGGAACAGATGAGAACTGAAGCGAAGGATTTCATTAAAAGGAGCTGTACATCATGCAGCCTTCCCCACTGGGGAAGGTGCCCGAAGGTCGGATAGGGCGTGGGTGGTATGAAAGAGAATGAGGAAAAGACGCATGTGCGGTCAAAGGGACGCGAGGCGTTTTACCGGCCGCCGTCATCCTGCGCGGACGGAAACGGCGTATGTGCGATAGCCGCATGCGGAACAAGCGTCGAAGGATCTTGCGATGAGTATGGTTTGCTGCCTGCTTGATAAAAAATCGCGAAAATATGTAAAATCAACATTTGAAAACTTTGGAAAATATGCAATTTAATAGAAATAAAACTATGACGCCTTTTTTATAAATGACGGAGATCACTATTTCCCTTCCATCCTTTTTATTCAAAAACGTGTAAAGTCCAAAACTTCCACGATAGTATTTTATGGAGAGAGGAAAATCCTCCCGGGAGCCGAAAGCTCCTTCACACTCCTACGTGCACACACCTATAGGAAAGGAGAGCGGAGAGGGCCGGCGGCGGATCCGATTTCCCTCCTCCCGCCAGAAAGCGTGCTAGCCGCCGGAAAGCGTAAGCCATACAAATACATAAAGACGCAGCAAGCAAAGAAAGATCTCATGCAGGATTCGCCTCCACGACAAACCCTAGAGCGAAGTTTAGCCGTACCTGTACGACATGAACTGTGAAATGCGCTGGTGCCAGATTGCAGGGAATGCCTCCATGGATACTTAAGAAAGCTTGCTGCGCCTTTGTGATGCAAAAATGCCCTTTGCCCGTCAAGGGCATTTTCGCATTTCTCATAATGGCCTGTGAATTTTTTATCCCATCATTTCATAAAATGACATTTCATGTCCATCATGCGTGCTATACTATACCCAAAGGAGGGATCTTGATGTATCGAAAGCGAAAAGAAAAAACGAATTGGAAAATGCAGAATGTGAATCCGCAGGGGAAAGACTGCAATGACTGCGTCTTTCGAGCCATTGCCGGAGGCACGGGGATTTCATGGAAAGACACCTTCGCTGGACTGTGCCAGACCGGCCTTTCCCTGCATGCCATGCCGGACTATCCGATCGTCTTCCGCAAATATCTGAAGGAAATCGGAGCCCGCTACGTGTATAAGTCCGCCCAAGCGCACGCCCATACCGAGGACGAAGCCAGCACGGCAGACATGACCGCGGGAGAATTTATCCAGCAGCATCCGAAAGGAAACTACGTCCTCCGCCTTTGGTGGCACGTCACCTGCGCGCGGGATGGTTTCCTCTATGACACATGGGACGCGAGCAGCGAAAAACTGCTCGAAGCGTGGGAGATCCCGCCGGACATCGCGTCCGCGCCGCGCTCCTCCGCCCCATGGCTCTACGAAAGGAGCGAGCGCCGTCTCGCTCCTTTGGAAGACATCGACGTCGCCGCGGGCCAGACTTTTCTTTTTAGAAATCCAAGTCCCGTAAACCGCGGGAGTCAGGACAGCTTCGTTCGTGCCATCGCCCTCGCCGAAGGCAGGACATGGGAAGAGGCTTATCAGGATCTCTGCCGCCAGGCCCTCTCTCAGTGTGATAATCCGCAGTCTATGTCCGTCGCGGCCTCCTACCTTAGCCGCTATGCCGTGGGGACTTGCCAGTATTTCACGCGAGGGAAGACGCCGGTAAAAGAATTTCTCGCCTCTCATCCGTCCGGTACCTGGGTGCTCCAGCTCGGCAAAGGCTGGGCGAGTGCGGTGGTGGATGGCGTGCTGATGGATACGAGAAATTATATCAATAAGCCGATCGAGGTCGCATGGCGACTGCGCTGAGCAGCGAATTTCAAACCCACTCCGGATTTTTTCGGAGTGGGTTTGTTTTGGAATCAATTTTCATATAGAGAACTTCATTTCTGTTATGATCTGTCATTCTTTTTATGATATGATGATCTAAACGCAAGGAGGTGTGTCGTGATGAAAGAAAGTAAACGTTGTGAAGGCACACTCTTTTTGGGCATTTCTTTTATTGGGGGGGGTAAACCAGCCTCTTTCGTAAAGGTAAACAATATTTTTGTCGTGCAAAATCAGAGGAAACGAGAAGCTATGGGGTCATGGCTTTCGTTTCCTCTTTTTTAGGTGTTTGGTATGAAATATAATACGTGGAATATTTATTCGGCTGTTCTTCTCATGGAAACGTATGAGCGTGCGCGAAAGCACCCGCAAAAGAGAAGTGCAGAAATTATTCAGTTGTCTCAGCTGCTACGGAAGCGCGCGGGGGAGGGGAAGCCCTATCACGGCGTATTTGCTTCTGTTGCGGATATCAACTACCAGCTCGGGAAGGTCGAGAGCCAGATGACGGCAGGAAGACGAGGTCTGCCTGGGGCATTGCCGCAAGCGATCATGAAAGCCGTAAAAATGTATCAGTCTCAGCCCACGGACTATGATCGCTATCTGCGTGCTGCCCATCAAAATATCACAGTGGATGAACTGAGAAATCTGGAAGTGGAGCAAGGAGGAAGACGGGGGCGGGGGAAAGCCATTCCCCTGAAGGAGATCAAGGGATCGTCTGCTAAAAAGGAGGAGTCAGTAAAGCCAGTCAAGACGGAAGCATCTGTTAAGGTGGAAAATTCTGTCAAAGCAGAAGTGCCATCCAAAGTGGAAGGCTCTGCCAAGGTGGAAGCTCCTGCGATGGAAGCGCCGAAGACAGTAGTGGCAAAGAAGAAAATGATTCCTTGCGAGAGAGCAGAAAGTGCGCCGCTGCTTGCATTGGATGATTCCATTTTAGACTTGCATGTATCGACTCGCTTGGAGAATCTACTCATGCGCCACCATGTGACGACCATTCGAGATATGCTTTTGTATCCGGCTACGGACTGGGAGCTCGTGAAAGGGATGGGAGCCAAAACCCTATGCGAGCTGCGGGAAGTATTGAGACGATATAGCAGGATTGATCTGAATCAAAAAACGTTACAGGAACCGAAATCTGCCATAGAGCTGGCGGATGAGGCGATTTCATACGATATGCCTATCGGGCGGGCACACTTTGGTACGCGTGTGGATAGGGCGCTTGCGAGTGCCGGCTTTCAGACGCTGGGGGAAGTGCTGCATTATCCGAAGGAAAAGTGGGCGGAGATGTCTGCACTGGGGACGAACAGTCTCGCACATCTTGTGAAGGAAATCGAAGTGTACCGTCAGGCGGCAAGAGCGACGGCGAAAGCAGAACGTGAGAAAAGGAACAGCGACATCTCGAAAGACCAGCTGCGTGAGGAAGCGGAGGCGATGGAAGACTTCGCGGATATGCTCATGGTCACCTATGAACATGTGATGAGGATCGCGGAGCAGGCAGAGGCGCAGGATATCCCTTTAACGGAAGGCATCTGGCAGGATGAGAAGATACGGAAAGCGGTACAAAACTATGTGCTTCGTCTTCTTGTCCACGGAAAATATGAAGGCGCGTCTATAGAGACGCTTTCATCGGATTTCCCGTATAGGATCTTTGATGAAGCGGCTTTTTGTGCACTTTTGCAATCGATGGAAAAGCAGCGGCTTATCTGGAAGCAGGGGGAGCGCTACTACTGTGTCTATCCTTCACTGGAAACCGTGCTCTTCTCCGTTTGTCGGGAAAGAAATGCAAAAATTCTAAAGCTCCGGCTTTCTGGGATGACGCTGGAAGAGGTGGCGCAACTGACAGGGGTGACACGTGAACGTGTGCGCCAGATCCAGAAGAGGATCTTCTCGAAGCTCCCGCCCATACGGGAAGGATACATCGCTTTCTACAAGCAGAGATATGTCGGACTGACGGATGACGATTTTCAATACATTTTCCAGCTTACAGAAGAGACGCGCCATTTTATCTCGCTTTACTTGGACGAGCAGCGGGTGAAGGAAAAAGATGTGGATGCGGGACAGCGTCTGCAGGCTTTGCGTGCCGTGATGCATGACCAGATACTGGATGCGAAAATACGGGAAAGGGCGGACGCGCGGCTGAAAGCGATTGATCCGTATTTCTTCATCGATGGAAAGCATGTGATGAAGAATCGCCAATCCCTCATCCGCTTTGCCATCAAAAAGTATTGCCAGGATGCAAAACCTTCGGGTGAGTTACTGGAAGATTACCTGCGGCTTTTGGATAGTCTTTCCATTTCGCGTGAGGATCCGCGCTTTTCCTTGGATGCGAGATACATGGAGCATTATTTCTGGGAAATGACGGCATTGGTGAGCCGCCATCGACAGGTTCGCTATTATGACATTCTATCGATGGACTATCAGGATTTGCTGGATACACTACAGCTCACTTCGTATAGCAATGTGGAAATATCCAGCCGCAAGTTTTTCCGAGATTTTCCGGAAATCATGGAGCGGTATGATATCAGGGACGAGTATGAACTGCACAATCTTTTGAAAAAGCTCTGGGCTCATGGTCATTACAATGACTATCTGGATGATGCACATCGAATGACTTTTGGCAGAATGCCGACGCTGAAGATCGGTCGTGCAGATCGCAGAAAACAGGTCATGGATATCATTCAGGAGCATGGCTACATTTCCTATATGGATCTGGGGCGTGCGATAGAAGCGGAGTTTGGAATTCCGCAGAATGCAGCGATGTCGAATGGATGGGGTGATACCTGCAAAGAGTATTTCGATCCTGGGACGGGAAATTTTCATATTCCCGAGACACTCCTTCCCGAGGACAAGGTGCGCCGCATGAAGGAACGACTGATGGAAGATTTCTATCTGACGCAGGATATCATCGACATATACATGGATGAGTATCCTGAAGGGAATGTCTGGGATATCGATCCGGCAGCTTTACGGCAGATGGGTTTCATCTCGCATCGTAAATATGTGATCCGTGATAGATTTGGCAGTGCGAGAGATTTTTTTGAGAAATTGTTTGCAGAAAATGAAACACTGGATCTTCGAGATCATTCTGAATATGCGGTATGTTCCATGTTTTCTGCGGTCTGGCTTGGCCTTGCCAGAGATTTTAAGGTCGTAGAGATTGAGCCAGGCGTATTCTTAAATAGCCAGTATTTGGAAAAACATGGCATTACGCAAGAGGCTATCCATGAATTCTGTGAAAATGTGTATCACTTCATGGAAAATGGGAAATGCTTCAGCATCAAATCCTTGCAGGCGGCAGGCTTTGTCCTTCCTTGGCAGGAGGAGGGATGGGGTGACTGGTTCTATGGTTCGCTTTTAGCAGCTGATTATGAGAAATTCAATAGCCAGAAGTATGCCTCGGGACATCTGCTACGCAAGAGACAGATGCAGCGGAAACTCAGCATGGCGGATCTCGTCGAGGAAATCGTCAATGGTTCGGAAAATTTGCTGACGACTTCAGAAATTTCCGGCATCATCGAGGATACCTATGGGATTGAATTTTCTCCATTCAAAGTGAAGGAAATCGTAGAATCGAATGATGATACATTCTGCGAGAAAGTATTGTATTGAAGCGTGAGAAAGAAATGAAAATAGCAGTGATAGATGCAGACCTCCTCGGGCGGCGAAGACACCGCTTTCCGAATCTGGTCTGCGAAAAGATTTCCGGCTACTACAAGCAGGTGGTGAAATTGCCGCCGGAAAATGTTGTTTTAAAAACGGACTATGAACATCTGGAAGAATTTGACCGTGTGTTTATCGCCAAAGTCTTCACAGATACCCCCGTTCCGGAATGGCTGCAACATGTGTCGCAGCCGAAAGAGCTTCTGATTCGCGTGGGGCGGCCAGACGCCGGAGCGCTGCCTGTCGAGAAGTGGCTGGAGAAAACTGTGGGATATAAAATCAATGGAAAGATACCTGTCAACGTAGGCGGCACAGGTTTCTTTTTTGATCGTGCTCCCAATCTGCCTGATGTCATCGAGCATTGCATGCCTGACTACCATCTTTACGACAACTGGATCGAAGAGAAGGTAGAGCAGGCGAAGAAAAAGGCAGAATGTGAAGGCCGTGAATTTCATCGCAGCCGGTTTCTGGTGCAGTTCAAGGAGTACCTGGAGTACAGCATAGGGTACTTGACCCGTGGGTGCTTCCGGCACTGCGGTTTCTGCGTGAATCAAAAATATAACAGGGTATTCCGTCATAGCCATTTGACGGAATTTTTAGATCGGGATCGCAAGAAGATCTGCCTTCTGGATGACAATTTCTTTGGGTATCTTGACTGGCGGCCGCTTCTGGGAGAATTGGTCGCAACAAGGAAACGATTCAAGTTCAAGCAGGGAATGGATGAACGTCTTCTGACGCCAGACATAGCGAAGGCTCTTTTCACATCGAACTATGATGGGGATTTTACGTTTGCCTTTGATAACATCAGCGACTATGACCTGATTCATGCAAAGCTGGAAATCATGAAGCCGTACAAGAAGGGGCGGAGCGTGAAATTCTACGTGCTGGTGGGATTTGCATCCACCGATTGGAAAGATATCCGAGATACCTTCCGGCGTATTGAGCTTCTGATGCAGTATCACTGCCTGCCCTATATCATGCGCTATCAGAATAAGAATGAAGCGCCTTGGAAGGCTTCGCCGCTCCATGCGATGTATGTGGCGATTGCCCGTTGGTGTAACCAACCGAATATTTTCAAAAAGATGAGTTTTCGAGAATTTTGCAAGGCCAATCAGGCGATGAAGAAGACGCCAGGCTATTGCTCAGCCATGCAGGCGCTGAAGGATTTCGAAATGAGACATCCGACGCTGGCAGAAGAATTTTTTGATATGAAGTACTCCGACTATTCTGACTGAGGGAGCTGATTCCTATGGATTTTTTCGAGGAGTGGGGAAGGAATCTGGAGAACGCTAAGTACCTGTATGCGTTTCTGTCTGAGAAAGAATATGTGAATCAGGTTTTCCTGTCCGGCACAGGGCCAGAGGAAGAGAAAGCATGCCGCGTGCTGTCCAAAGTGTCTATCGAAAGACTGGTGGACTGCATTTGCCGTCTGTCTCCGAAAAAGGAATTTAGTGTGGCGGATATTCCCATGTTCAGCAGTCTCGAGCGCTCCATCATTCGCGTCCCCGAGTTGTTGGAATTTGCAGACGATGGACTCTCTTTTGATGATCTCGGCTATCAGCTGATGCAGTGTGCCACGCAGATAGCTAAGAAGAAATATGGGGAGAACCAGTCAAAAACGGCCGCACTTTTCAGCCTTGTATCCATTACGGATACGCGGCCTAAGATGGTGCATCTGACGTCTTTGGGAAAGTACCTGATACCGATACCTTTTCCGAAAAAGTCGGAGATTTTAAGAAAACTGCTACTTCGTAATGCTTATCTGCACTGCCTCATTCACAAGGCCGCGAAAGGCAAGGTGCGGTATGCGGATACGGTCGCCTGCGTTTCCCAAAGCACAGCGGTGAGGAGGCGTGGTAATGTGCGGGAACTGATGGAATTTGTTTTGAAAGGTACGAAGAAAGAACAGCTTTTGCAGCATATCGATTGGGAGGTGTAGCCATGGGGCTGAGAGATTTATATCTGGAGTCCTGCTATGAGACAGAAAGCAGCAAGGAACATCTGCTGGAAAAATTCTATATTCCGGTCTTGAAAGCGACGAAGCGGTACTACCGCATTGCGGGCTTTTTCAGCTCGACTGCTTTGACAGTAGCCGCGGAAGGTATTGAGGGGCTCTGCCAGAATCACGGGCATATGTACCTTCTCGTCTCTCCGCAGCTTTCTCGCAAGGACTTCGAAATCATTCAGAAACACCAGCCGCTTGATGAGCACGCGGATCTGTTTCAGGAGCTGAAGCTCGATGAGGCGGCCGATGATCATCTGAAGCTCCTCGCTTACCTGCTGGATCAGGGTTTTCTGGAAATCAAAATCGTCGTATGCAACAATTCACCGACCAGCCTCTTTCATCAGAAAGTCGGCATCATGATCGATGAGAGGGGAGATATGATTTCCTTCTCCGGCTCCATCAATGAAACGGCGCAGGCATGGCTGGAAAATATCGAAGAATTCAAAGTCTTCCGCTCTTGGGAGTTGGGACAGCAGGTCTATGTGGATGCGGATAAAAAGAAATTCGAGGACTACTGGAGCAATCGAAAGGCGTCCATCGCGACGGTTTACGATGTCCCGGAAGCCGTCCGAGAAAAGATCGTCAAGATCAAGCCGAAAGATCCATTCGATCTTGACTGTATGAAACGATACAAGAAACCGGGTGAAAAAGACCCGATCGGACTCTTCCAGCACCAGAGAGAAGCTGTGCAGAAATGGAAAAAGAATCAGGGCCGGCTCCTTATGGAAATGGCGACAGGGACAGGGAAGACGCGGACGGCCATCGGCTGCATCTATGAAAAAATGAAAGAGAAAAAGCCTTTTCTTACGATTGTCGCGACACCGCAAAATATCCTCTCGCGCCAATGGCAGGCGGATATGGAGAAGGTGGGGGTCTCCTTTGATTATAGTCTTATCGCGGATGGGACGAACCCGAAGTGGAAGAAAGAACTTGAGAGCATGCTTTTGACATTTTGGAAATACACGAATGCCATCGTGTACACCACACATGCCACGGCTTCCTCTGATAAATTTATAGAGCTCATTACAAAGTATAAAGGAGATACGCCGATTCTTTTCATCTGTGATGAAGTCCATGGGATCGGCTCGGATAAGCAGCAGAAGGCGCTTCTGCCCTGCTATGAGCAGCGCATCGGTCTTTCAGCGACGCCGGAACGTCTCTTTGATGAAGAAGGTACGCAGCTCATCCGGGACTATTTTGGAAATCAGTCATTCGAATTCGGTCTTTGGGATGCCCTGCATACGAAAAATGAAATCACCCAGAAGCCATTCCTGAATCCTTACGTCTATCACCCGCTCTTTGTCCATTTGTCTGAGGAAGAAAAGCAGAAGTGGGAAAAGCTGCAGCGAAAAATCAGGCCGCTTGTCTTTACGATCGAGAAGCTGAAAAAACAACATAAATCGTACCAGAAAGAGAAAAAGGTACTAGACAATCTGTATGAAAAACGTGCCGATATCGTCAAAAATGCAGAAGAAAAGATGGCGGTGCTGGATGGACTGCTGGACAGTATGGATCCAGACTCGATCCAGGATACGCTTCTCTTCACATCGAATGTGCAGATGGATGGTTGCATGCAGATGCTGGCCGAGAAGAAAATCACGCGGGCAAAAATCACGGAAGAGATCTCCGCCAGCAAGACGGATAGAGAGACGGGTCTGACAGAACGGCAGGAAATTTTGAAAGGGTTTGCCGCTCACAGCCTGCAGGTCGTCCTCGGCATCAAGTGTATGGATGAAGGCATTGATATCACGACTGCCCGCGTGGCGATCATCCTGGCAAGCAGTACGAATCCTAGAGAGTACATCCAGCGTGTCGGACGTGTCATTCGACCGGCACCAGGGAAACAGATGTCGGAAATCTATGATTTCATCGTTTTGGGCGATCAGGATCTTCCGCTCTTAAAGAATGAAGAAAAGCGCGTCGCGCTGATTGCGCAGAATGCCGATAACTATATGGATGTATACCAGTTGTTCAAGGGAAAAGGTGTGGATTTAAATGAGTATCAGCAAGAGAATTAAAGACCAGATCGAAGCGCTCGATGTGAATCGGAATATGAAAGATCTGATGCTGGATATCCTGGAAGCGCAGAGCCGAGGAAGCAAAAAAGCTTATGATAAAAAGATTCAGGAGTATCTGGATAAGCAGAATAAAAAAGGAGGAGAGGCGTGATGGGCATTCAGATCGATCGACTGTCATTTGTAAATTATCGCCAGTATGGGACGTGTGAAATCAATTTCAAAAAATCGGAGAAGGCTGATACCCAGCTCTTTGCCATCATCGCGCAGAATGGTACCGGGAAGACGACGGTGCTGAAGGCGATCACATGGTGCCTCTATGGGAAAGAGAATCCGCGTGAATCGAATGCAAAAACGGAAGCACGGAGCCTGCCGCTTGTGAACAGCTCAGTCCTAGACAAGGCGAAGGTGGAAGAACGCGTGCCAGTTTCTGTGTCGTTCCGCTTTACCAATGAGTCCCAAGATGTCATCGAACTTACCAGAAAAGCATTTTTCATGAAGCACAGCAATGGCGCCGTCACTGGCAGTGCTCCTTCTTTCATGGCGACGGTCACCCCGCATGATAATTCCAATACCAAAACGCTCAGCGAAGAAAATGCAGGCATTCTGGTGAAACAGTACTTCGATGAAGCCATTTATAATTTCTACTTCTTTGATGGGGAAAAATTGAAGGATTTCTTCGCTACGCCGCTGAAAGAGTCGATTTATAATATTGCACAGGTCAATCTTTTGGAAAATACGATCAATGCGACGAACAATAAAAAGGTGGCGTTGAATCGAGCGATTGGCAAGAAATTACCGGACTACGCCAATCTTTTTTCGGAGAAAACAGAGAAGGAAGATTGGATCGCTGCCACGACGAAAGAAATCGAACGAGCGAATAGAAAACTGGAAGAAGCCAAGCAGCGAGAAAATTCCTATGATAATAAGCTGATGGGATTTCGTGAAGTAGAGCCATTACAGAGGGAAAAGAAGCGTCTGGAGAGAGAAGAAAAGGCGCTGGAACAGGAAGACGCTAAGAACAAAGCAGAACAAACGACCATTATCAAAGAATACTTGGTATTGCTCACGATGTACCCCAGACTGAAGAGAATCTATCGCTACATCTCGGCTAAAAAAGAAGCGGGAAAACTGCCGCCAAGCATTGATAGAAATCAGATTTTGGAATTGCTGCACCATAAAGAGCAGCCCTGCCCGCTTTGCCATAGTCATCTGACGGAAGAAGCCATTCTTCATTTGGAAGAAATTTTGAAGGAAAATAAAATTTCCTCCGCCACCTCCAATTTTTTAAGCTGCATGATATCGCCGCTGGAGGTCTATCTCGATAGAGCACGGGAGTATATGACTCAGCGTGATGCCTGGCGCAACAGGGTCATTGCTACCCAAAAGCGGAAGGCAGAAAATAAGGCGCAGCTGGAAGAGAATAACCGCAAACTGGACGCTTATGGTGGCGATGCGGGAACGGCGAACGTAGCTTTGTGGAATAAAGAACGTGACCAGGCAAAGGGGGAAATCAACAACTATAATAAAGAAATCGCAGGCCATAAAGCGATGATCGCAGTCAAAAGTGCAGAAATCGCCAAACTGGATAAGGAGCTGTCTGTGTATGAGAAGCAATCAGCGATTCAGGGAAAGCAGAGAGAAGAACTGAATGTATTAAAGAAAATTGGCGATGGTTTCACAAGGGTCAGAGATGCGATCGTCAATGAAACCAAGAAGGAAATGCAGGAACAGACATGGAAGACATTCCGCTCTATGATCTGGAAAGAGAATACTTTCGGAAGCATCTCCATCGATGATCAATATAATGTCGAAGTTTATAACATGCAGGGGCATATCATGACGAATTCAACTGGTGCTACAGAAGCCATGGCACTGGCATACGCTTTCACGCTTTCCGTACATCAGGTTTCTGGGAAGAACTGTCCGCTCGTCATCGACTCTCCCTTAGGCCGCGTATCGGATGAAAACAGAGTACGCATGGCTAAAGCGCTCCTGAATATCGCGAAAGAGAAGCAGATCATCATGCTCTTTACGCCAGATGAATATTCTCCCGCAGTGGCAGAAATGTATGATAAGAAAGCAACCGTGCGGCATCTGAACTTGTCTAAAGATGAAAGTGTAGTAGAAGGAGTGGATCGATAATGGCAGATAGAGCGTATATTGCGGACGAAAATAGGGACTACATCAATACCCATGGGAATATCCTCGATCTCGAAGCGACGCCGAATAAGGAAATCTTTTTTCTCACCATGGCACTTGGCATGGACGAGCCGAAAAAGCTGCCAACCAAAAAGACGGGCTGGATTCTCTTTAAGACATTTGATACCAGGGACCAGGCTCTGATCCAGGCGCTGCGTCTGGGGGCAGAGGATGTGAATGAAGAAAATATCAATGATTTTACCGACTTTGACAAGTGTATAGACTATGCAGAACAGTGTTCGGAAGCAGGCTTTGAAAAGCTTAGGCAGATGGTCGCGGATGCAGATGGTGATAACACGACGCTGCAGGATCGCTTGATGAATGAGTTGGACCGCCTGTATCGCATGAACGTAGAGGAAAAGTAGATTTCATAGATCTTGAGCATGCAGACGCCAGCCTCATGGCGCTGAAAGAAAAACTGGCAGAATGACGAAGACTGGCTGTTTCGTTAGAATGAGTTTATAAAACCGTCTTGTCGATGAGACAGAAACCGTGCTATATTGTCTTATGAATGAGACAAAACAGCACGGTTTTTTATCTTATGTATGAGACAACAGGAGAAAGAAGGCAGAAGAAATGGGTTTTCGTTTTCAGCGGCGGATCAAGATCATGCCGGGAGTGACGCTGAATGTCGGGAAGTGCGGGGTCTCGACGTCGATTGGGCGGCGCGGGGCGCATATCACGTTCGGACAGAATGGTGTCCGGACGACGGTGGGGATCCCGGGGACTGGGATCTCTTATACGTCACTTTCAAAGCCTTCGCATGCACCGGAGGCGGGGAGCTGGGAGGCGTCGTGGCCGCATCTTTCAAAGTGTCCGTACTGCGGGCATGGGATGCGGAAGCGCTGGGATCGATGTCCGGCGTGTCATCAGGTGCTGGAGCAGCCGCTGCCGGAGGATGCTGTGCGCTGCCGAGGGTGCGGGCGGGTGTATGAGGGGAATATGCTCCGTTTCTGCCCGGCGTGTGGGTGCCGGCTGTTGGATACGCCGGTGGAGATCCTGCCGGAGTTGACGACGGAGGAGCGCGCGCAGTATGCGGCGGGGCACTGCGAGGTGTGTCCGCATTGCCGCGGTCCGGTGCCGGATGTCGTGGGGCTGAAGTATTGCCCGCATTGCGGCTTCGAGGTCTCGACAAAGAAGAATCGGCAGGCGTTCTGGGAGAAGTTCTTCTATTGGCTCTTTGTGGCGATCCTGATGATAGGTCTTTTTGTCATGATGTAGGATGTGAAAAGTCTGAGGGTTAGCCCATGGGGCGGCGGTCTCATAGATTGCGTTTAAGTATTTCGCTTAAATGAGAAATGAGAAATGCGAATCTGTTTTCTCCCTACCTCCTTCCTTTGGAAGGAGGTGCCCCGAAGGGGCGGAGGTTGGCTTGTGGATTTCGTGTCCCCCGGCCCCCTTGCCCTTTCAGAGTAATGCTATTAAGTTAAGGAAACGCTGATTAAATCGCAGAGTCAGACTTTATAAGAATTTTATACATAGCTTCGTCATAGCCTTCCTTAAATAGTTAAGCGGCAGAACATTCTTGGCTCCCCATCGGGGGAGCTGCCCGGAGGGCTGAGGGGGCTACGTAGCGGTATTGCCTGAAAATGTTGGAATATCGATAGCATCGGACTATTCAACATGGAGCGTTATACCGTTAGCATGCCCCTATTGCCTTCGGCACTTCCCCCGAAGGGGGAAGCAAGTCGTTACGGTGCTAACATTTTCCTTAACTTAATAGCATTGCCCCTCTAGGGGAAGGCTCATCGGTGGCGGCTTCGCCGCAGTATAAAGATGGCGATGCCCGAAAGTAGTATTTAAGTCACCAGTCACTAGTCACTAGTCTCCAGCTACCAGTCACTCTTTCAACACCACATCATATTTCTCTGTCAGATGATCGGGATGATAGCCCATCTTGGCTTCGCGAAGACCCGGGAGGCCGAGGTCTTCTTCGCGATTCACGAATTCGGTCTCCGCAAACTCATGAATGAGGAAGTCGCGATTGATCGCCTGATAGAGGCCGCGAATCTCCGGATTTGCTTTTTCGAAAATGATATGCGCCATTTTCTCATTGATGAGATCACCATTCGTGAAGGCCTCGACCTTCCCATAGATGCGAATGATCGCGCCTTTCACGCCGAGCGCATCCCAGTTGTCAAAGCAACGCTCCATCGCCTGCTCCTCTTCCTCGATGTCTCCGTGACGGAGGAACCAGTCGTGAATGCCCGCCTTGGCATCCTCCAGATTCTCCTTTGTGATGGCCTCGTACTGATAGTCTGCGTACTGGCGAAGGAAGCCGTTCAGATGGTTCTTCTTCATGCGGAGCTTCTTGCCAGGCAGGCGGATCATGTCATCTGTCTTATAGACGTACTCCTCATTGTCACGGTCTTCGATGAAATCATATTTGCCCGGCACGAGACGTTCGATCTGCTCTGTCACCCAGGAAGAGGCGGACTTCAAGCGGAAAGGCAGTCCCAGCTTGTCGTACTCCTCGTGGATGAGGGCAAGACCGTGTACGAAATCTTCTTCCTCCTTGGCAAACGGCGGCATGAAGAAGGTATCCTTTCCTTTCCCTGCGCGGACGAAAAGTATGCCGTCCTGCTCCGCCCAGGACGTCTGATACGCATCCTGCCACAGGAAAAGTGTATTGAAGGTGCAGTCGATCTGCTCGTAATGATGCACGGCGAAGTAGCTGTCGATCCGCGCTTTGTCTTCTATGCGAAAAGGTTTGAAATCCATGGTAATGTCTATGCTCCTTGTGAGGCGATCTGTGACCGGTCGCCGGTCATGGCTCTCTTATATTCAAAAAATTAAATAACCTGTTTCTATTTTACCACAGCCCGCAAGGGGATGGTTCAGGGCAAGGGAAAAAGGTTCAAAGGGTTAGCCCCTTGGGCGGCTCCGTCCACTGATTATGAATGAAAGCTTTGCGCGAATGATGAATTAGGAATGGTGGTACGGTGCCAGATCCTTCGACTCAGTTCTCACTGTTCCGCCTTTACATGATCGAACATCCGACATTTCACTCCGCTCAGGATGACGAAATGCGCCGCGGAGTATAAATGGGGCGATGCCCGCTTGAGACGTTAGATATTAGATATTAGACATTAGACGTTAGACGTCTGATGTTAGACGTCTGATGTCTGATATCTGATGTCTGATGTCTCCTAGTCTCCCAGTCTCCAGTCTCCAGTCACTAGTCACTAATCACCAGTCACCAGCCGCCCCTCGAAGTTCCCCCATTTCCAACCCTCTGACCTTATGATATAATAGAATCAATATGATACAGTACGGGTATCAGCGTCTGATTTCCGCACAAGTAGAAGTTTCTGCAAGCGATTGTCAGAAACTTTTCTTTCCCTGTAAGGCGGACCGGAGTACCGGCCGCTTATCCAAGTATGATGTGATGAACGAGAAGAGGCCCCCTGTCCGGGACGCTTCTCTTCGCTTACATGCGATCACCCACAGGGGAAAAGAGTATTTCAAGAAAAGGAGGATACCATGGCAGGGATAGATCAATTTCGCGGAGCGCTTCTCGGAGGAGCCTGCGGTGATGCGTTAGGTTATCCGCTGCAAAGTTTTTCCGTCAGTCGCATCCAGCGCCGCTTCGGGCCCTTCGGGCTGCGCACGCTGGTGCGGGACGCGAAAAATGGGAAACTAGCGCCTGTGTCAGACAACACCCAGATGGTACTGGCAACGATCGATGGGATCTTATGGGCAGATGCCAAGAAGCTGGAGATCTTGGAAGGGGTGTACCGCGGATACATGCGCTGGTTTTACAGCCAGACGGGCGAAGAACCGCGCCGCGGACAGAAGACATGGATGCGCCGCCAGCCGCATGAAAGAGAATTCTGCCTCGTCCGAGAAAAATTCATGCACGCCCGCCGCAATCCGGAGGAAGGGCTGCTCTCCGCCTTCTCCAAAGACGGCCGCGGCTCGACGAAGCTCAAGGTGAATGACAGCAAGGGCAGCGCCGCTCTCATGCGAGCCGTCCCTGTGGGTCTCCTTTTTGCCGGTGATGAGAAGCTCGCTTTCGACACTGCGGTGAAGCTCGCTGCGCTCTCTCATTCCAATCCGACAGCCTACTACAGCGCCGGCGCTCTGGCCGCGCTCATTTCCTGTCTCACCTATGGCCTGACGCTGCCGAAGTCTCTGGAGCGTGTGACCGTCCTCCTCTCGAAGCAGCACAAGACGACAGGCATCATCGGTCTCCTCACCGTCGCGGTCGAGCAGGCGAATGCCCGCCCCGCCGGAAAGAGCGGCACATGGGACCACATCGACAGCATCGCCTCCCTGGGAAGCGGCGCAAATGCCGATGAAGCCCTCGCCATCGCCATCTACTCCGTCCTCGCGCTCGATGATCCGCTCGATGCACTCATCACCGCTGCCAACCATGGCGGCAAGAGCAATACCACGGCCGCCGTGACAGGAGCCATCGAAGGCGCTCGCTTCGGCACCGCCTTCATGCCTGACTATTGGGCCGATATCCTGGAGGGACAGAATGTCATCTCCTTCATGTCCGACAAGCTCTTCTATGTGTATCAGAAATATAATCCATAAAAAAAGGGGCTGTGAAGAAATGAATCCCCATTTCTTCACAGCCTCTTTTTACTTTGCTTTCATTTGGTTCAAGGTTCAAGGTTCAGGGCTCTCGTGGCGGCTTCGCCGCCTTTTTTTAGAAGATGGTATTCTCGTATCACAGCATTCCCCTCTAGGGGAATGCCATTAAGTTAAGCGGCAGAACGTTCTTGGCTCCCCATCGGGGGAGCTCCCCGAAGGGGTGAGGGGGCTACGTAGCGGT
>UQRR01000036.1 GCA_900543455.1 uncultured Dialister sp. | reverse complement strand
TGCTGTCTCACATCAGGCAATGAGCGTTCTGCCATAGAGATTTCTCGGCTACGCTCGAAATGACGACGGCGCGAAGCTCTATCAAAACTCCGCGGCGCTCTATATTCTTATGCGCCGCACCACCATTCCTAATTCCTCATTCCTAATTCCTCATTTGCGCAAAGCTTTCATTCATAATCAGTGGATGGAGCCGCCCCACGAGCTAACCCTGAACCCTGAACCCTGAACCTATTTCCTTATTTCCAAATAATCTATCACACAAACAACAAAAGAAGGAATCATTATGGCTAAAAGACACTATGAACTGCATGTCGCTGGATGCACACGCCAGCTGCCGATCATGAATATTTCCGACACCCTTGCCATCGCGGGCTTTGTCATACTGGGTGATACAGAAATCGTCACCCGCACCGCAGAGGAATTGGCGAAGAAGATCCCGGAGGGGACGGACATCATCCTCACTGCGGAAACGAAGGGCATCCCGCTCGCCCATGAGATAGCGCGTGTGCTTGGCATGAAGAAATACATCGTCGCGCGGAAAAGCGTGAAGGCCTATATGGAGAATCCGATCTGCGTCGAGGATGAATCCATCACGACCATGGGCAAGCAACGCCTCTACCTTTCGCAGGACGATGTCGATCTCATCCGCGGGAAGAAAGTTCTCCTCGTCGATGACGTCATCAGCACCGGCGGCTCCATGAAAGCAATGAAAGAAATCACGGAAAAAGCAGGCGGACAGGTTATCGGAGAAGCAGCCATTCTGGCCGAAGGCGATGCAGCGAAAAGAGAGGATATCATTTTCCTCGCGCCGCTCCCGCTCTTTGAAGCAGAGTGACTGGTGGCGGGGATGAGTAGCTAGTGACTTGTGACTGGTAGCTAGGGATTAGTGGCTAGGGATTAGGAGTCTCAAGTGACTGGTGACTCGTGACTAGTGACTGGAATGCCAGCTCATGGCATCGCCAGTATTTATACTTCGCGGCGCTTAGATCCTTCGACTCATTTCTCATTCAATCGAGGCTTTCAAATGTAATCAAGGGGCGAGCCGCCCGAGGGGCTAACCCTGAACCTCGAACCCTTACACCCTTCCTTCTTCCCCTTCATCTATGCTATAATAAACAATACGAAATATTCCATTCACAAGATTCATTTCCTACAGGAGGAAAACGATGAAGCATCAGGAAATTGTGATGATTGTTGACTTTGGCGGACAGTATGCCCAGCTCATTGCACGCCGTGTGCGTGAGTGCGGTGTCTACTGCGAGATCCTGCCATACAACAAAAGCGCAAAAGAAATTTTAGCCCAGCAGCCGAAGGGGATCATTTTCTCCGGCGGCCCATCCAGCGTCAATGCAGAGAATGCACCGGAAATCGACCCGGACGTATTCAAGGCAGGCGTGCCGATCCTCGGCATCTGCTACGGCATGCAGCTCATGGCCAAGACCTTGGGCGGCGAAGTTTCTAAACCTGAAAAACATGAATACGGTCACACCGATTTCTACAGAAATGGTAGCTCCGCGCTCTTCGAAGGCGTCTCCGAAAAGACGGCGGTATGGATGAGCCATGGCGATGCCGTCACAGAGATGCCGGCAGGCTTCGGACTCACCGGTCATACCGACCTCACCCCGACTGCTGCGATGGCAGATGAAGCCCGCCGCTTCTACGCTGTTCAGTTCCATCCGGAAGTCGTCCACACCCCGGAAGGCACCACCATGCTGAAGAACTTCCTCTTCCACATCTGCGAATGTGAAGGCGGCTGGTCCATGGGCAACTACATCGACATCGCTGTCGAAAATATCCGTGAAAAAGTCGGAAATCACAATGTCATCTGCGCCCTCTCCGGCGGCGTCGACTCCTCTGTCGCAGCTGTCCTCGTACACAAAGCCATCGGCGATCAGCTGACCTGCGTCTTCGTTGACCACGGTTTCCTGCGCCTCGGCGAAGCAGAACAGGTCGTCGATACCTTTACGAACAAATTCAACATGAAGCTGGTGCACATCGATGCGTCCAAGCACTTCATGTCGCTTCTGGAAGGCGTCACCGAACCGGAAAAGAAACGTAAGACCATCGGTGCGGAATTCATCCATACCTTCCAGGAAGAGGCGAACAAGCTCGAAGATGTGAAATTCCTCGTACAGGGCACCCTCTATCCGGACGTCGTAGAATCCGGCACCGCGACCGCTTCTACTATCAAGTCCCATCATAATGTAGGCGGTCTCCCGAAGGATATGAAATTCTCCCTCATCGAACCACTTCGTGAACTCTTCAAAGACGAAGTCCGCGAGCTCGGCCGTCAGCTGGGCCTTCCGGAAGAAGTCGTCAACCGTCAGCCATTCCCGGGACCGGGCCTTGCCATCCGCATCATCGGCGACATCACCCCGGAACGCCTCGATATCCTGCGCCGTGCGGATTTCATCGTGAGAGATGTCATCCATAAGCATGGCCTCGACAATACCATCTGGCAGTCCTTCGCCGTCCTTCCGGCAGCGATCCGCTCCGTCGGCGTGCAGGGCGATGAAAGAACCTACGACTACACCGTAGGCATCCGTGCCGTCACTTCTTCTGATGGCATGACAGCCGACTACTTCCGCTTCCCGTGGGAAGTGCTCGACGAAATGAGCCGTCGCATCTGCAACGAAGTTGCCGGTGTGAACCGCGTCGTCTACGATATCACCTCCAAGCCACCGAGCACCATCGAGTGGGAATAATAAATCATAATCATCAAAAGTCCCGCCTCTCCCTTGTGGAGGGCGGGATTTTTGGATGGGAGAAATGAGAGATTAGAAATGCGAAATGGTGGTGGTGGCTTCGCCGAGTTCCTTCGGCTCAATTCTCCATGTTCTGAGCACGATTTTTCTAATAAAAAAGCATTTAACTCCGCACAGGATGACGAAAAGGACGATGCCCGTTAAGGAAACGCTGATTCGTTTTCTTAACATATTCAGAATGTGCATAGGGGGATAGCGGCTTTCTCGTATCGTCATGAGGACCGAAGTGGAGGGATCTTTGTTGTTCGCGGTATAACGGAGGACTGGGAAAAGTTAAAAATGGGAAACCTGTTATCTTGACTGGCGTATAATACGGTGTTTCATACAAAAAGTAACGTACCCGACGTGGATTTCCGCTGCAACAAAGTTCCTTCGGCTAAGCTCGGGGTGACGGAGCAAGATCAATTTTTGCCTGGCATTGATTTCCCTAGGTAGAGCCAGTCTTGGAATATGAATCTGCACTTTCAAATGTGGTAGAATACAAAGAGGAGTGCAGAGAGTTTTTCAATCCAGTCCTATGAGGAGGGAACTTATGATCGATGAAGCTGAATTTCAAGACGCGCTGGCATGCTATAAGCGGGATTTCGTTAGTAAACAATGGCCGCGGGAGAAGTGGAAGTGGGAAGCGGTGAAGTGGTTTCAGGATCATTGGGATATGGAAGCGGAAGATTTTGCGGAAATGTTGGAAACTTCTCTGTCTAAGACGTCTATCTTGCTTGCGGCTAATAATAACTATCCTAGGCAGATGATAATTGGTTTTGCACAAGCAGCTCCTGAAGAAGTACGAGACATGTTTCGCCAGCTCTTTGACGAGAAGCAGGATGTTATCGATAGAATCGTTTCATTTAAAGAGAAATCGGTCACGCTGTTGGATAGATATGGGGGCGGAGCGAAGAGCCATTATCAGACAGAGAATGCAATCAGCGTGTATTTATGGCTTCACTATCCGGATAAGTATTACATCTATAAGTACGGTGAAATCAAGGCCGCTATTCAAAAACTTGGTGGAGATGTCCATTTTGTGAAAGGACATTATGAGGAGAATCTCCGCAATTTCTATCGTATCTATGATGAGGTTTGCGCTAAACTGAGTCCGGACGAAGAGATGAAGCGCCTGCTGCAGTCGCAGTTGACAGACACCTGCTATTCGGATCCGGCGTTGAAGACGTTGACGTTTGACTTTGGCTTCTATATCAGTCGTTATCTTGTGAATCCCACGCCGGTACCGACTGTCCCAGAGCCTGAGCCCATCGTTTCTTCGGGAAAATCAAACTACTGGTTTCTGTCCGCGAATCCAAGAATTTGGAGTATGTCGTCGCAGGCGGTGGGTGAAGTACAGGCTTTTACGCTTTTGAATGACAATGGGCACAAAAGGCGTATTTACCAGAATTTCCTCGATGCCAAGGTGGGGGATCGTGTGATCGGTTATGAGTCTAGTCCGTCGAAGAAAATCGTGGCCTTACTAGAGGTTAGCCAGGCGCAGGATGGGGAAAAGATTTATTTCAAGAAGCTGGAGGGACTATCAGTTCCGATTGACTTTGTCGCATTCAGAGACACGAAAGAACTGCAGTCGATGGAATATTTCAATATGACGCAGGGAACGCTCTTCAAGCTCAGTAAGAATGAGTACGACTGTCTGATGAATATGATTCGTGAAGAGAATCCTGCGTCGCGCGTGAATGAGCCATACGCTGCCTATACGAAAACGGATTTTCTCAAAGATGTCTACATGAGTGAAGACAAATATGACCGTCTGATTTCCGTGCTGAAGCGGAAGAAAAATATGATCCTGCAGGGGGCGCCGGGCGTGGGGAAGACGTTTGCCGCCGAGCTGTTGGCGTACTCGATACTTGGGAAGAAAGATACTTCCCATGTGTCACTGATCCAGTTTCACCAGAACTATTCCTATGAAGATTTCATCATGGGGTATCGTCCGACGGAGAATGGTTTTGTGTTAACGCCCGGGGTTTTCTATGAATTTTGCCAGAAGGCGCAGCAACATCCGCGGGAAGACTATTTCTTCCTGATCGATGAAATCAATCGCGGGAACATGAGCAAAATTTTTGGCGAGCTCCTGATGCTGATCGAAAACAGCTATCGCGGAAAGCCTGTGGCGCTTTCCTCTAATGGGGAATCGTTCACTGTGCCGAAAAATCTGTATGTGGTCGGCATGATGAATACCGCCGATCGCAGCTTGGCGATGATTGACTATGCGCTCCGGCGGCGGTTCAGCTTCATTGAACTGGAGCCTGGCTTTGAGACGGAGGGGTTCAAAGCCTATCAGAAGGGGCTTGGGAATGAGACGTTTGACAAGCTGGTCGCGGTGGTCGAGCGGCTGAACGAAGAAATAAAAAACGACAGCTCGCTGGGGAAGGGCTTCTGTATCGGGCATAGCTATTTCTGTGGACTGGAAAATCTAAAGGACTCGATGGTCGGACGGATGCGCGAGATTGTAGAGTACGACATTCTTCCGATGCTCGAAGAGTACTGGTTTGACAGTCCGGCGCAGGTGGCAAAGTGGGAGAGTGAGTTGCGCGGGGTCCTGGCATGAGAAAGGATCATGGACACCTCATCCGAAATATCTATTACATGCTCTCCTATGCGTTCCAGTCGCTGGAGGCGAAGGCCTATGCTGAGGTGGCGGCAGAGGATTTCCCTGACATGCAGAATTTTTTCGCTGCGATCCTTGCGAAGGGCATTAGCTGGCAGATCAAGCAGGGGCTTTCACGTTCTTACGAAGAAAAGTGTGAAGTGTTAGCAGGTGTCCGCGGCCGTATCGATATGCCGGAAAGCATGCGACTCTTGCTACGGAAAAAACGCAGGCTCTTCTGTGAATTCGATGAACTTTCAGAAAACCATCTGTTGAATCAAGTCATCAAGACCACGGTCATGCTGCTTCTCCGGCATGGAAGCGTAGAGCCCAAGTACAGGAAAACGCTCAAGAAGCAGATGCTCTTCTTCTCGCAGGTGGATGTTTTGCGCCATACGTCGATTTCCTGGAATACGATCCGCTATCAGAGAAATCAGCAGAATTATCGCATGCTGCTTGCAATCTGCCAGATGATTATGGAAGGACTGCTGCAGACGGACCAGCAGGGAACATACCATGTGCGGAAATGGATGGATACGCAGCGCATGAGCCACTTGTATGAGAAATTCATTCTCGCCTACTACCGGCGGCATTTTCCTGCGCTTTCTGCCGGTGCGCCGCAAATTCCCTGGGCGCTCGATGAGGGAAATGGTGCGCTTCTCCCGGTGATGCAGACCGATGTGCAGCTTGAGCAGGGTGGGAATGTGCTGATCATAGATGCCAAGTACTACAGGCATATTCTGCAGTCAAGGTATGAGACGGCCAAACTCCGCTCAGCGCACTTGTATCAGATTTTCACCTACGTCAAAAACCGGGCGTATGAGCGGCAGGAAGGGCAGCGTGTATCGGGGATGCTTCTCTATGCAGGTACCGACGAAGCCTTGCAACCTGACCATATTTATCAGATGCATGGCAATCAGATCGAGGTCAAGACACTTGACCTCAGCCGCCCCTTCAAAGAAATCGCGGGCGCGCTGGACGCGA
Source organism: uncultured Dialister sp. (assembly GCA_900543455.1). GTDB lineage: Bacteria > Bacillota > Negativicutes > Veillonellales > Dialisteraceae > Dialister. The sequence continues at coordinate 13,386 of UQRR01000036.1, read as the reverse complement.
TAGTGAAAACCTATTTCCCTTCCTGCCCTGCAAGAAAATAGAAAGGAAGCCGCGCACGGCTTCCTTTGCTTTTCAGATCATGGAGGGCAAAACGAGGTTGGCATCCATAATTTCAAACCTTTGGATCCCTCGGTTCATACCTCATCAGTTCGAGCTATTTAAGGAAGCTAGGTATAAAAATTCTTGTGGAATCTGATTCTGTGATTTAATCAGCGTTTCCTGACGACTACTGTTAAACACATGACGTTTTCCTCCGCTTAGGATGACGAAATGAGCTGCAGAATTTTATATAAATATGGAACGACCTGTTTTTTATTATGAGAGGGGTATTGGGGCGCTCTATGAATTGTGCGCCCCTTCCACTACTCCTCACTCCTAATTCCTCACTCCTCACTTTGACTCAAAGCGAGTTACAGCTTTGTTGTCTCATATCCAGTTAATAATATCAGGCAGCAGCCCCAAGTGTCCATTCGAAAGGAGCCACCCATGAGCCTTATCAGACGAAACCCCGATCTTGCTGCAGCGGCGCTCCTTGCGCTCGTGACGGCATGTTTCTCGGATATCAGCCTTTCCTCGCTGCGTGAGAGTATCAATTTCCCGCTCCTGGCGCTTCTTTTTTCTCTCATGACCATCGTAGCGGCTCTTCGGCGCGCCGGATTCTTCAGCGGTCTTTTCTGCCATCTCTTTCAGAAGCCCATGAATAGCCGGCGGATGGGGCAGGTATTCCTCTTTCTTTCCTTCTTTACCTCCATGGTATTCACGAATGACGTTTCACTCATCATCTTCGTGCCGCTTGCGATCTCTCTCTTCAAAGAGGCCCATGCCCTCCGCCTGGTGATCCCTGTCCTCACATGGATGACCATCGCGGCGAATCTGGGCAGTATGCTGACACCCATCGGAAATCCGCAGAATCTTTTCATCTATGCCTACTACCATCTGCCGCTTGCCGAATTTCTCTCCATCACCGCACCCATCACCGTTCTTTCGGCCGTCCTGCTCCTCCTTGCCAGCTATACGCTCGAAGACCGGCCGCTCATGCTCCGCTTCGCAAAGCCGACAGGCATACCGCGTCTTCGCATCGCGCTCTTGCTCCTTCTCTTTGCGCTGTGCCTCTTGAACGTCCTTCGCCTTCTTCCGATCTCATTCCTCCTTGCGATCGTCATCCCTGCTTGTGCTGCTCTTGACCGGAAGGCTTTCCTCGAGGTCGACTACAAGCTGCTCGTGCTCTTTCTCGCTCTTTTCATCGCGGTAGGAAATCTGACGCACATCCCGGGGCTCCAAGAGAGACCGGCCGCGCTCCTTGCCGGACACGAATTCTGGATTTCTCTTCTCCTTTCGCAGGTCGTGAGCAATGTCCCTGCGACGGTCATGCTCTCTCCGTACACGGAAAACTATACCGCGCTTCTCCTAGGCGTCAATATCGGAGGCCTCGGTACCCTCATCGCGTCCATGGCGAGTCTCATTTCATTCAAGGCGTATCTCTCGATGCGATTCCACTTTGCCCGTGCCTATTTTCTTGTCTTTACCGGGGCGAATCTGGGCTTTCTGGCCGTTCTGATCGGGGCGTACCTGGTGCTGTGGGGGGATTAGGAATGAAGGTAGTGCCGTACTGGCGTATACGCTAAAAAGCCCGCCTCTTTCATAGAGAGGTCGGGCTTTTTGTCATGCCTGTCAGGGGGAAGAAAATGCGACTGCTCTGGACAGCCGACAGCCGCTATTTCTTTGGCTTTGGCAAGGTGAAGGAAGAAATGAGCGGGATGAGAGTGATCAGGGCGATCATGTAGAAGGTCGTCTCCAGACCATACATGTCGCCGACCTTTCCGAGGAGCGGCGCTGTGATGCCACCGACGCTGACGGCAAGGCCGAGCGTGATGCCCGAGGCGAGGCCGACACGGTTCGGCAGGTACTGCTGCCCCAGGACGACCATCGGGCTATACGTAAGATTCAGAGCCGCACCGAGGACGATGAGACAGAGGATACCAAGAATGGAGCTGTCCGTCCATGCGAGAATGAGCGCAGCGGGAAATGCGAGGAGGAAGCCGAAGCGGACAAAGGTGCGATAGCCATGCTTGTCGCCCAGCTTTCCGCCGATCAGTGTGAAGAGCGCGCCGATGCCATAGTACACGCTGAGGAGCAGGTTGCTGAAATTCTGTGATTCATGGAAATGATTCATGAAGTAAAGTACGATGAAGGTATTCAGCCCGAGGTACATGATAGAGCGGCCGAAAACGACGGCGCCGAGACGACAGAAGGAGCCCCACTGGTCCGGTGCGTCCGTCACGGCGTGTTTCTTGTGTGAGGAGATCGATCTCTCGCCGATGGCCTTCAGACGGGGATAGAGAGCGAGAAGGAGCACGCAGATGATGATTTCCGGGATAAAGAAAATGAGCGTGCCCGGCAGGCCGAAAAAGGCGATCGATGCAGAGATGATCGCTGCGCCGAAGGTGAAGCCCATATTGCCGCCAAAAGAAAAGACCGAAAGACTGATGCCGCGGTTGTCATCTGTCGAGACGCGGTTGACCATGAGCGCACCCTGCGGGTGGAACATCGCGACACCGATGCCGGAGATCATCGTGAAGAGGCAGAGCAGATAGAAATCTGACGTGACGCCTGTCAGTGCGATGCCACCGCCTGCCATGAAGAGGCCGAGCGGCATGATCCAGGGCCAGTTGTGCTTGTCGGAGAGAGTCCCTAAGAGTGGCTGGATGAGTGAACCGATGATGTTTGAGGACAGCACCAGCATGGCAGCGGTCGCGTAGTCATAGTGATAGGCCGCGACCAGAAAGGGCAGCACCGCCGCCAGTGCGCTCTGATTGATGTCCGAGCAGAAATGGCATGCGGCGAGCAGGGTCTGATAACTGAAAAATCTCATAATACCTCCTGAGGGACTGGGGACTTGTGGCTAGGGACTTGTGACTAGTGACTCTCTCGTATTGTCATTTCGAGCGTGAGCGAGAAATCTTTGTCATTCGTGGTCAGGCGGCCGATGTAAGGAAGTCCCGAACGGGAAACCTGCTATCTGCTACCATTCAGGCATCTCCGTTTACAAAAATCAGCGCAAAGCGCCGCACCTCGTAGCCTTCCCCTCGAGGGGAAGGCTACGATACGGGAATACCATCATCTAACATGGCGGCGAAGCTGCCAACTTCATTCCTCATCCGAGCAGAACTTTCATCCACCACCATGAGCCAACCTTATAAGTATATTGTAAAACTTTAGTCAAATCTATAGAGCGTCGATAAGTCACTGCGCGATTTGAGTGCGGCGCAGAAATGTGCCTCCGGGGCTGTCCTGCGGGCCATCAGGCTGCGTCGCCATGCCAGTCGAGCGCGATTTCCTTGACAGGGAAAAGGCTCTCATGTTATATTTGCTACTACATAGTAACAAAACCGCTGCTTCGCCACCGGGTGGAGCAGACAGGCGTTTCAGCCATTCTCCGTAGGTACGGCGCAGCCGGGAGAGAGTGGTTGGAGCGCCTTTTTCTTTGAAAGGAGAATCTTCATGCTTGCTCTATGGTGGCCTGTCGCTTTGATCGTTGTGGCTGATGTGATATACCAGATCTGTGCAAAGAAGCTGTCGTCAGCAGCCTCTCCGCTCGCGGCGCTGGGGGTGACGTACCTGGTGAGTGCTTTGGCCTGCGTGCTGCTTTTTGAGGCGCTTTCTCCGGCGGGAGATCTCATGGCGGCGCTTGCTACTGTGCCGTTTCCGGCGGCCATCGCAGGGGTCTCCATCGCAGGGCTGGAGGTGGGGACGATCTACATGTATCGTGTGGGCTGGCCGATGAATGTGGGATTTATCGTGTACACGGGGATCATTGTCGTGCTGCTGCTCTTCATCGGTTCTTGCATTTACACGGAACCGATGGGGCTTATGAAGCTCGCCGGGGTTGCACTCACCTGTTTGGGTATGTTTTGTATTGTAAGGTAAGGAGAAAATAGATGTTTTCGACTTGGTGGCCGCTTCTTCTTGTTGTCGCATCCAGTGTGGGATATCAGGTGGGGATGAAGGAAGTCTCCGATATCGGGGATCCTATGGCTTCTCTCTTGGTGACGTATCTTGCAGCGTCTGTCGTTTCCTTTGTGATCTACTTTTTTCAGTCTTTGGGGAAGGAGAGCTTTTTGCGCGGCGCATTTTCCGTGAATCTTTCTGCCATAGGGATGGGACTGTCGATCGTCGGCATCGAGATGGGGACGCTCTTCATGTACCGGGCCGGCTGGGCGGTGAATGTGGCTTTCGTCGTGTCGAACAGTCTCATCGTAGCGGCGCTTATGCTGACAGGATTTCTGATCTATAAAGAGAAGCTGACTCTTCGCCAGCTCATCGGGGTGGGGATTTCTCTTGCGGGGATCCTTTGCATCGTGATGGGATGAGCCTTTGATCACGCGGGATTGACAATTCCTGCAAAACCCCGTATAATCAAGCCATATTCATATCAAAAGCAAAGGCGCTGCCCACGGGCAGCGCCTTTTTGCGTAAAAAGAAAGGGAGAGAACCTATGAAAAAGACCTGCAAGATCGCACTCACCATCCTTGCCATGACAGCAGCTGCTGCCTCCGCATCCATCACCTCTGCGGTAGAAGCAGCGGAGAAGAAGCCGGTGATCGGGATTTCCTGGAAGAGCCCGACACAGGACTATGAAGCCTTCAAGAAGATCATCGAGGCTGCAGGCGGCATAGCGGTCGAGCTGCCGCAGGTGACGAGCAGCCATGTCCCCTACAACGCTGACAAGACGGTCGCAGCGGATGCCATCTATCCATCGGGCATGCTGAAGGAAGAATATGCCGATGCCATCAAGGCGAATCGCTTCGATGAGACGAATGTGAAGGAGATCATGAAGGGCATCGACGGCGTATTCTTCACCGGCGGCGAGGACATCAGCCCATCTCTCTTCAAAGATCCGAAGAAGGAAGAAAATATGGGTGAGGGGATCAATGCGACCCGCGATATTTCTGATTATACCCTGATGTCGTACTGTGTACAGAAAGACATTCCTGCCTTTGCGGTCTGCCGAGGCGAGCAGATGATGGGCATCGTCCATGGCGTCACCTTCATTCAGGATCTTCCGGTGTACTATCAGTCGAAAGGCGTGTACTATGATGGGCTGCATCGCGCGCCGGTCAATGCATGGGGCCGCGACTATGTGCGTCATGATGTGACACTCCTCCCCGTGAAATCGCATCTCCGCGAGATCGTAGGTGCTGATAAGCTGGAGAATGTATCCTCTTGGCATCATCAGGCGATCTTGAGCGTCGAAGGTACGGATCTGATCCAGACGGCAGAGACGGTGGATAAGGGCGGCGTCTCGATCGTCGAAGGCATCGAGAACCCGACAAAGAAATTCTGTGTAGCGGTCCAGTTCCATCCGGAAAATGATCTGAAGCATGTGCTGGTGGAAGGCGAGGATCCCAAGGACTACATGGATCAGACGATCGCACTCAGATTCTTCCAGGAACTCGTAAAGGCTGCCGCTCAGAAATAAAACTTTCGTGACCGGTAGACGTCAGATGACAGAGGTCTGATGTCTGAGGTCTGAGAACGGAAGTCTCTAAGTCTTCCAATTTTCCATACCCGTTGACAAATAGGGGACACAGATTATAATAACTACAGGTGCAGAAACGCACTGCCTTTTAGCTGGCATCGCTTGCGCGGGCTGGACTGCAGAGCGCGTTCGCGCCTGTATTTTATTGACGGCTTATATCTCACGGAGAATAAGAACGGAGGAACAGGTATGGAACAAAACAATCCCCATCAGAATCAGACTTTTATGAGCATTCGCGAGCTGACGATTTCCGGGCTGCTCGCAGGGATCACGATCTTTCTCGGACTGACAGGCTATGGATTCATCCCGCTCGTCGTGATGAATGCGACGATCCTGCACATCCCGACCATCATCGGGACGGTCGTCGCAGGGCCGAAGGTCGGCATTCTGGTCGGTTTCCTTTTCGGGCTCTTTTCTTTCATTCAGACGCTGCGTGCGCCGAGCCTGATGATGCAGTTCGCACTGCAGTACAGTGTCATCGCCGATGCGTTCATCTGTATCGTGCCGCGGATCTGCATCCCGATCGTGGTGTGGCTTCTTTATAAGTACATTCCGGGAAATGCGCATCTGCGTGCCGGCATCTCAGCGGTGGGCGGAGCGATCACGAATACGGTGCTCTTCCTGGGCTCCTTCTTTCTGCTGGTCGGCGCACCGTATGCAGCAGCGAAGGGGATCTCTGTCGAAGCGGTCGGTCTGATGATCATGGGGATCGTCACTGCAAATGGTATCCCGGAAGCTCTCGTCTCCGGTGTCATCGTGGTGCCGATTGTCATGGCACTCAAAAAAGCAGGATGGAAAATGAAATAAGAAAGCAAGCAAAAAGCCGGATGCATGGATTGTGCATCCGGCTTTTGAAATGGTTCGGGTTTAGCTCGCGAGGGTGGGCGACCTTTGAATGAGAAAAATGAGAAATTAGAAATGGTGGTGCGGCGCTTTTCGTCATCCTGAGCGGAGAAAAGCGTCGTATGTTAGAAAATGGCTAATCTGGAATATGAGAACTGAGTCGAAGGATCTAAGCGCCGCGGAGTTTTGATAGCGCTTCGCGCCGTCGTCATTTCGAGCGTAGCCGAGAAATCTCTATGGCAGAACGCTCATTGCCTGATGTGAAACAGCACCAATACGTCGTTTCTCCTCAGTGCATACGTGCTGATTATTGCAGTGCAATAAAGACCCTCGGCTACGCTCGGGATGACGCTACGGGGAATCCTTAGTCCCCAGTCACTCCCAATCCCTAATCTCTAAACTACGCTTCTTCCTTCCCGCGCAGTCTTTCATCGCAGAGAGCGATGAGCTCTTTGGCATCTACATTTGCTTCTTTACAGAGAGTGCCGATGGTGGTTTTCATATCCTGCGGCATGGCGATGGATTTCTTCTGGAAGACGGGAAGGAGCTGCGGGTAAAGGGTGAGAATGGTCTCCATCGGCGTGTCTTCGGTGAGGAGAGGCTTCTTGTATTTATCAGCGATGAATTCGTTCATCTCACCGATGATCTCAAAGACGTCGATGCCGTGGCCCTGGGCAGCCTGCCAGAGGTTTTCATCATAGGAGACGAAGCAGCCGACGCAGGACATGCCGTATTCCATGAGGAAAGGTCCCATTTCCGGGTATACTTCGATGATCTGCATGATGTTGTTTTCCGGACGTACGAAGTCGCCTTCCTTGAGCGGCGGTACATCGGGGGCGCCCCAGGAAGAGCCATAGTAGTCATTTCCGGCATCATTTCCCGCTGCGGTGTTTCCGAGGACGGTATCGCGGAAGGCTTCATAGCCCATGGCATCGATGAATTCTTCCAGAGACTGGTAGGACTCATGTTCCAGATAGTAGGTGCAGGCTTTCACCATGATGGAGAGGGCATCGGCAGGGAACTGTGCAAAGGCGAAGAAGGTCTTCTTGCCGGTGTAGATGTCCCAGCCGTCCGACATGCCGACCGCACGGATCGGGAGCGGGGAGACGATGGTGGCGGTCAGGATGCATGCCGGCCAGGTGCCGAAGGCGAGGAGACCGAGCTCCTTCAGCGCACCTTCTACGTCATCCTTGGAAAGCCCGGAGATGATCGGGCGGGCTTTCGGATCGAGGATGTAGGTACCGTCAAATTTCTCGGAAACGCTCTTCATGCTCTTTTTCAGTTCGGCGCGGCCGTCCTGAATATCCGGGATGAAATCGATTTCAATGGAAAAAGTCAAGTTATCTGCTGTCATGTAAACAAACTCCTTTCAAAGAGCAAAAAATTTCTATACATTGAGATGCTACGCTGATGACAGGCTCGCAAACATACATATTCTGTGCTTTCACAATGTCCTATTATAGCATAGAAGGAAATCGATGGGAAAGATGTTTTATTGGCGAGAAAGTTTTGGTACAATGGGGGAAGCTGAAAATAGTGACTAGTGACTGGGAGACATCAGACTCCCGTATCGTCATTGAAAGCGTTGCCGAGAAATCTTTGTCATCCGCGGTCAGACGGTCGATGTTTGGAAATCCGAAACGGGAAACCTGCTATGCAAGAAACCTTCGGGCATCGCCACCATCTATACTCCGCGGCGCTTCTATTTTTTATGCGCCGCACCACCCCCGTTGAACCCTCTGAACCTGTTGAACCTCTTTCGCACGCAATCGAAAGACGGCACGCCCAAGGGGCTAACCCTGAACCATTTCATAATATATACTCAAAAAACGCTAAGGAGACAATCGCATGCATATTTTTTTGACGAACGATGATGGATATGAAGCGCCGGGCATTGTTGCCATGGCAAAGAAACTGGCGACGCTCGGGCGCGTGACGGTGATCGCGCCGGATAAGGGACGGAGCTCCTGCTCCTCTTCCCTGTCGCTGCAGACATACCTGCGCCTGTGGTACAAGGAAAGCTACGGGGAAAACATCACTGTACTTGCCTGCAGCGGGACGACGGCGGACTGCGCGAAGCTCGCGCTCTGCCACTGGCTCAAGGATGATATGCCGGACCTCATCGTCTCGGGCATCAATAACGGCTACAACACGGGGAGCGACTGCATTTACAGCGGGACAGTCGGCGGCGCGCTCGAAGGCATCTTCGCAGGGATACCCTCTATCGCACTCTCGGCAGAGACGACAAAGGAAGCGGACTTTCTGGAAAAAGCATCAGACTTTGCCTTGGATATCGTGAAGCGATATTTCATCGAGAAGAAATACCGCGGCATCCTGAATCTCAATATGCCAAAGCCTGCCGAACATCTCTCCTTCGCACATCTCAAGGTGAAACGCCTTGGTCTGCAGCACTATAAAAATGCGATCCAGGAAATGAGAGATCCTTCCGGCCATCTGGGCTTCTGGCTCTCCGGCAAGGCGCTCTCCTGCGAAGATCCGGAGACGGATGTGTACTGGGCGCACCGCGGCTATCCGACCCTGACGCCGATCACATGGGACCAGACGGAAGCAGGAAAGATGGATGTAGTCAAGGAAATCGTGACCGGGGCTGAGGAGCCTTGAGTGACTGATGACTAAAAGACAAGGAGACGTCAGACTCCCGTATCGTCATTGAAAGCGTTGCCGAGAAATCTTCCTTGCAGAGCGATAAGCGATGATTGTTTGAAAGCAGGGATGAGTGGCTAGGGATTGGGACTTTCGAGTGAATGGTGACTGAGAGACTGAGAGACTAAGAGACGTCAGACTCCCGTATCGTCATTTCGAGCGAAGCGAGAAATCTTCCTTGCAGACCGATAAGCGATGGATGCTTGAAAGCAGGGATGAGTGGCTAGGGATTAGGGATTAGGAGTGACTGGTGACTAGTGACTGGTGACGAAATACCATCTTCGGGTATTGCCATTATTTATATTATACTTCGCGGCGCTTAGATCCTTCGACTCAGTTCTCCTATTTCAGATAAGCCATTTTTTAACATACGACGTTTTTTTACGCTCAGGATGACGAAATGCGCCGCACCACCATTCTCATTCAAGTGAGGCTTTCAAACGTAATCAAAGGGCGGCACGTAACCATAAACCTTTCTCAAAGAGCCGGCATGTGCATTGCGGGCTCTTGACTTTTTTAATTGACAGAAGACCCCAGGGGGGTGTAGTCTATGGGTGACTGGTGACTGGTGACTGGTGACTGGTGACTGGTGACTGGTGACTGGTGACTGGTGACTGGTGACTGGTGACTGGAGTGACTTAAACCGCCTTCGGGCATCGCCCCGTATATTTGCGGCGAAGCCGCCACCACACTTTGAAGTTTGAAAGCAGGGATGAGTAGCTAGGGATTAGGGATTGGGGATTAGGAGTGACTAGTGACTGGTGACTGGTAGCTAGTGACTGGTGACTTAAATACCGCCTTCGGGCATCGCCACTATTTATACTCCGCGGCGCTTCTGATTTTTATGCGCCGCACCACCACCGTTGAACCTTCTGAACCTGTTGAACCTATTGAACCCGCTGAACCTCTTTCGCACGTAATCAAAGGGCACCACGCCCCAGGGGCGAACCCTGAACCCTTCCCACTTTATTTCGAAAGGACATCTTTCATGACTGAAAAACTAACAACCACCACCTGTGAGTGCTGCCGTCACACGGAACGGACGGAGCGAGAAAGAAAGCGTCTGATGACGCGGCTCAAGACCATGGAGGGACAGATCCGCGGGATCGAGAAGATGGTGGAGAATGATGCCTACTGCCCCGACATCGTGATGCAGGTCTCTGCCGTGTCGAATGCGCTGAACAGTTTCAATAAGCTCCTTCTGGCGGCTCACATCCGCGGCTGCGTTGCCGAAGATATTCGGGAAGGCAAAGAGGATAAAGTCGATGAGCTCTGCGCGATGCTGGAGAAGCTGATGAAATAGAAGGTTCAGGGTTAGTCCCTGGGGCGAATCCTGAACCCATTTTCTCGGAGGTGAATTTTGCATACGATCGATAACAAAGCCCATTTCATCGTCACTGGCATGACGTGTGCGGCGTGCCAGGGGCATGTGGAGCGGGCGGTGAAAAAAGTGCCCGGCGTTTCCAAAGTTTCCGTCTCTCTTTTGACGAATTCCATGATTGTCGAGGGCACGGCCGGAGAGGATGCGGTCGTGCGTGCGGTGGAGAAGGCGGGCTATGGAGCTTCGCTCATGGAAGATCCAAGGTCTGCGGGAAGTCCGCTGATGTCCGCCGAAGAGGAAGCGCTGAAGGATCGCGAGACGCCGCGGCTGGCGAAGCGACTCATCTGGTCTGTCCTTTTTCTGGTGCTTCTCATGTACATCACGATGGGGCACAATATGCTTTCTTGGCCGGTCCCGTCATTTCTGGATCACAACCATCTGGGGCTGGCGCTTTCGCAAATGCTGCTCTCGCTCTTTGTGCTGGGCATCAACCGTGACTTTTTCATTTCCGGTTTCCGCTCGCTCTCGCAGGGCGCGCCGAATATGGATGTGCTGGTCGCGATGGGATCGGGGATTTCCTTTCTCTGGTCACTCTGCATCTTCTATCGGATGACATGGCTCATCACAAATGGTGTGTCGAACATGAATATCATGCCGCTCTACCATGACCAGCTCTATTTTGAGTCTGCTGCGATGATTCCAGCACTCATCACTGTGGGAAAGCTCCTCGAAGCTCTGTCGAAAGGGCGCACGACGGATGCGCTGAAGTCGCTCATGAAGATGGCACCGAAAGAGGCATTGCTCCTCCGAAACGGAGAGGAAATCCGTGTCCCTGTGAGCGAGGTCAGAGCAGGCGACATCTTTCTGGTGAAACCGGGCGAAGCGGTCCCTGTCGATGGCGAAATCCTCTCGGGGACGGCGGCGCTCGACGAGTCGGCGCTGACGGGCGAGTCGGTGCCAGTCGATAAGGGAGCCGGCGATGCCGTGCGCGCGGCTTCGATCAATACGAATGGGCACATCACCGCAAAGGCGACGCGCGTGGGGGAGGATACGTCCTTTTCTCAGATCATCCGCATGGTGAGCGAGGCGGCTGCGACGAAAGCGCCGATCGCCCGCATGGCAGATCGGGTCTCCGCCGTCTTTGTGCCCGCAGTCATTGGCATCGCGGTGCTTGTCTTCGCGGTGCATCTGGCATGGGGAAGCAGCACGCGGGAGGCCCTGACCTATGCCATTTCCGTCCTCGTGATTTCCTGCCCCTGCGCGCTGGGACTTGCCACACCGGTTGCGATCATGGTGGGAAATGGTCTGGGCGCGAAGCATGGCATCCTTTTCAAGACGAGTGAAGCGATGGAAATGACGGGCCGTGTCCAGATCGCTGCGCTCGATAAAACGGGGACACTCACCGAGGGCGCGCCCCGCGTGACTGACATCGTACCTGTAGCGGGCGTCACGGAAAATGAGCTGCTTCAGGCGGCGTATGCGCTTGAAAAGAAATCCGAGCACCCGCTCTCGAAAGCGATCGTCACGGCGGCCGAGGCACGCGGGCTCTCCGCGGAAGAAATCGAAGATTTCCGCATTTTTCCTGGACTGGGGCTCGAGGGGATATGGAAGAGCGCGAAGCTTTCGGGCGGCTCTCTTGATTTCCTCGCTTCTTATATAGAGATCGGACATCTTCGCGGCGAGGCCGAAGCACTGGCTGAAAAAGGAAAGACGCCGCTCTTCTTTGCGGAAGACGGGCAGCTCCTGGGTCTCATCGCAGTGGCAGACAGTCTGCGTGATGATTCAAAGCAGGCGATCCGCGAACTGAAGCAGATGGGCATCGAAGTCGTCATGGTAACAGGGGACAACGAACGAACCGCCCGTGCAATCGGCGAAGCAGCAGGCGTCGATACCATCCTTTCGGGGATTCTGCCGGATGGGAAAGAAGCGGCTGTCAGGAAACTCGCAGAGCGCGGACGCGTCCTCATGATCGGCGACGGTATCAATGATGCGCCTGCCCTCACACGCGCTGACGTCGGCATGGCGATCGGAGGCGGGACAGACGTCGCGATTGATTCGGCGGATGTCGTACTCATGAATTCGCGCCTGACAGATGCAACGGCCGCCATCCGCCTCTCGAGGAAGACTCTGCGGAATATCCACGAGAACCTCTTCTGGGCTTTCGCCTACAATGCGCTTTTGATTCCCATGGCAGCGGGTCTGTATCCCGGGATTTCCTTAGACCCCATGTGGGCGGCGGCAGCGATGTCGCTCTCGAGCCTCACCGTCTGCCTGAATGCCCTCCGGCTCACCCGCGTGAACATCCATGATGCAACTCATGACAAGCCGATCCGTCATCGCGCCAGCGTCAGGGAAAACGAAGCTGCTCCCGTAAAGGAGGAAAGCCCCCGCTGCGCTATCATCCATGTCGAAGGCATGATGTGTGAGAACTGCGAAGCGCATGTGAAGAAAGCACTGGAGACGCTCCCCTCTGTCACCTGCCTGAAAGCTGATGCGAAGACGGGGGAGGCTAAGATCCGGTACACCCTGCTGCCCCGGGAAGCCGACCTCAGGAAGGTTCTGGCGGCGGCAGACTATACATACCAAGCAATTCAATTTCCAAAGGAGGAAAACGAAATGAAAGAAACAGTCAAAATCAAAGGCATGATGTGCGGTCACTGCGAAATGGCAGTGAAGAAAGCTCTGGAAGCGCTGGACGGCGTCGAAAAAGCAGAAGTCTCTCATGAGACAGGCACGGCTGTCCTGACACTTTCCAAAGAAATCCCTGACGCAGACATCAAGAAAGCGGTCGAGGATAAGGACTATACGTTTGAAGGCATTGAAAAGTGACTGGTGACTGGTGACTGGTATGGCATAGCGCTGTTCAATGCTTCCATGGCGTGTGCCACCACTTCATGCTTCTGACTTCTCACTTATTATTGACGCACTATCGATAGATATGCTACAATACATACTATCGATATGCCGGAGTGGCGGAATGGCAGACGCACCAGACTCAAAATCTGGCGATGGCGACATC
>UQRR01000035.1 GCA_900543455.1 uncultured Dialister sp. | reverse complement strand
CTATTCGCGTCAGATGATTCCTTGCTCTGTATAAAAATCCAAGAATGAAATCTGACAACGATTTAATCAGTGTTTCCTTAAATGCCATCTTCGGGCATCCCATCTATACTCCGCGGCGCTTCCATATTTTTATGCGCCGCACCACCACTCCTCACTCCTAACTAGAAAACGCAAATCTTTCAAACGAAATCAAAGGACGGTACACCCCCACGGGCTAGCCCTAAATAATATCCATCGCCATCGCGTACACAATGTTGGCATTCGAGGCGGCGATCCGGTCAGCCAGCTTTTGCGAGACGCACTGGTCCGTATGGATGATCATGACGGCTTCATCTCCCTTTCCCTTTCGGAAAAGACGCATATTGGAAATATTGATCTCTTCGGCAGCAAGCGCGCGGCAGACTTCAGCCACGACCCCCGGTACATCGTGATGACGTGTAAGGAAGGTATACTCTTCTCCCGTGATCTCGACAGGATACCCATCGATTTCCGTGATCAGTACACGACCGCCTCCCAGCGAACGGCCCACGACCGTCACATGCGCGCCGTTTTTACCGCAGGCTTCGATCTTGGCCACATTCGGATGCCCCATGTCATCTTCCGAAAGCGCAAAGGAGATCGGGATCTCCTTCTCTTCCGCAAGGTGAAGTGCATCGCGGATGGAACCGCTGTCCGGCGCATAGCCCATCAGTCCTGCTGCTAATGCGCGATCGGTTCCATGGCCTTTCCCTGTCTTTGCAAAAGAACCATAGAGTGTGATCTTCGCTTCTTTCAGCGGCTCTCCCAGAATACGGCCTGCGACCTGCCCGATACGGGCCGCTCCTGCGGTATGTGAGCTGGATGGCCCGATCATGACGGGCCCGATGATATCGAAAATTCCCATTTCTCATTCTCCTTATCCCATAATGGCAAAGTCCACTATTGCATAATAAAAATCTGCCCCAAAGGGCAGATTTCCTTCAAGCACAATCGCCCCACGGGTGAAATTCGGCATTGAATCAATGATAGATGTAGTTGTCAGATTGAATCAACGTTTCCAGCCACATCTTACATCCAGTGACTGAGGTCGAAGTCTTCGCCAATGGTCTCACGGATGCAGATCTTAGCGATGTACATTCCCATGAGTGTCAGTGACGAACGACGAAGGAGGCTCGTATCCCAGGCATCCTGCAGTTTGACCAGATCCGGCGAGATACGACCGAGGATATAGCTCATTTCTTTCCTGTCATACGGCGCCGGACGAGACTCTGTCAGCGCCTGCAGGGTACTTCTCATGACGGCATCCTCGATGCCAAGATCATCCAAAAGTGATGTCAGCATGGCTTCGTCGACAGCCGCCAGCTTGTAGTAGGAATTATACAAGCTATTGACAATGACACCGGCCGGCCATGAAGGACGCACCGCTTCCAGCTCACTCTTCATGCAGCCGCGGAAGGCAAAAACGAAGGGGTATGAATCATGCAGCACCTGTCCGAAAGGATCCTCTTTATTTTCAAGAGAAATGCAGTGCAGGTACTCAAGCTGCTGATAGCCGCTGTATTCGTTCGGAAGCTCGCCCACAAAAGGCGTGATGTACTTTTCTGTATATGTTTTGAGATGCGCGGCATCCACGTTATCCGTATTTCTGGAGTAGTGGAAAATGAGCAGCAAAGACAGCGCGTGAAATCCAGTCTCCTCCATGCGCGGCATGGCTTTCAGTGCATCGTAGGCAAGGATGGTCTTTGTATCCGACCGGTTTCCATGCGCCACATCCGAGAAAGCATCCGAGACCATGGCAAGCACGACCGGTGTCGGCATCATGACATAGGTGCGCTGGGCATTCTGCATCGCCTCCTGCACCATGATATGTGTCAGCGTATCCACCAGTTCCCGGTCGCTCATGGCGAGCTTCTCGATGAGATGATGCGTCACTTTGCGTGTATCCTGCTCTACTGTCCGCGATACGGCACCATAACGGTTCAGGAAATGACGTACAAAATACTCCTCGAGCGTATCCACCCTGGGCTGGTCTTCCAGAATCTTAGGTGCAGGCTCAGGCGGGAAGGGACTCTTTTCCGCAGAAGCCACAGCTTCGAAGGGCGCTGTATTTTCGAAATCCTTTTTGGCAAAGACACGCGTCTTCTCTTCCTCGGCATTGTCCTTCCGGATGATCGGAAGGATCTCTGTCGCATCATCGACGGCAGGCTTTCCGGCGATCGGAGAAGCGGCTGCTTTTTCTTTAGAAATCGTAGGAATTTCCATGGTCTTATCCAGATCGGCCATGATAGGTTCTGCATTTTTCTTCTTTCCGGGCAGTCCGAATACCATGAGGCAGGTCACCGCAAAGAACAGAAGAACGACCCCGGCAAGGACCAGGTAGGGAATGATAAACATCGATGCTCCTTATATACTTTCCTTACTTTGTAAAATCAAATCAGTTACATGGTATCATATTTTCCTTTTGACTTCAATCATATAGGACGAGGTGTTACCCGTGAAGATCCTCCTTTTGACATGCGAAGGCGGTTCTGTAGGCTCTTCCGGATAGCCTTCCTCAAACAGCTCGACACGTTTTTCACACTCTTTGGCATCTCTTAAAAACAGGGATCCAATGATTGCGTGATCGAATCAGTCTTTCCCCAGCTTCACAGCCTTTGGGGTTTGAAGCGCTTCGAAAGCATTCCAAGGCTTATCGTAAGTGACGAGGCACTCCGTCACCGACTCATAAGCCGCTTGGGCAAGGAATGATCCCAATTCGGAAAACGGGCCTGCATCCGTATAGCGCTCCGCGCCGATTTCCGTCACAAGCGTGATACCGTCCGTCCCTGTTCCTGTAGCCGGTCGTCCGTTATTCACGTCCGCGATGCCCAGATCGGAAAGCGCTGCGCTCTTTCCTTCCGTCAGCGTGATGAAGCTTCTCGCCATGATCCCTTCGGGAAGACTTCCGTGGATGAGAACCATCATATTGATGGTGCCGACAGGTGCAAAGTGACCGTCCTTCTCTCGGTAAAGAGGCTTCGACGATGCACGGCAGGCCGTCTTCTCCACGCCTCCCGTGGTAATGATCTCTACAATAAGATCTCCGGATGTGAAAACCTTGTGCGAGTATTGATACACCTTCGCTGCGGTCAGAAGCGCACTGGCACTTTCCGGATCGGCCCCCTCCTTTTCGATACAGCGTTTCAGGTATGCAGCGACCGATCCGCCAGGAAAATCTGACTCTTCCCCGTAAAAGGTTCTGAGCCGCTGATTCATCACCGCTGTCACGCGGCGCAGACCGCCGCCATAGATCGCTGTCGAAAGTGAGAGATGCTCTTCATCAAAGGAAATCAAAAGACTATCCTCGCTGACGCGAAGCCGGGCTCCGGGCACAGCGAGAGAATGGATGGTGGGATACATGGGCGTCAACCTCTTTTCGATGAATGAATGGGCAGAAATACGAATGACCCCCGTCCGATGTCGCTCGCGTTTCCGTTCCTCATTATATCACGAGCGGTCCGTCTCGGCCGCATGGCTCCCGATTTCCTTATGGACAAACCCCCACGCCTTTGCTATGATAAGAGCAAATTATTTCTGTTTTAAAAAGGAGTTGGTACGGCTATGCCCTATGACGAGCGGACACTTTGTGAATTAAGCGAATCTGCAGAAATCACCCCTATAGGAATCCAGCTGGAAGTGAATGCGGAGATTTTCAATACGCTTCACAACCTGCTTTGCACCATGCGAGACGAAAAAGACATCTCCCCTTCCGATGAAGCACGCCTCTACAAGCTTTGGCGGCAAACCATCAATGAGATGTCACTGATTGAGCTTCGGAAAGGCCGCGGCCTCCCCATGTCCGAGCAGATCTCGATGCTGCGCGAAGCCTATGACATAGAGACCAAGTACATGGCGGATCAGATCTTCCGTCCTGTTTCCAGCGTACAGCTGACGAAAAAACTCATCGAGAAGGAAAGTGCTTTTGACAAAGAAGAGATGAACGCCTTCTTCCGAAAGACCATCTGGCCATCGATCCGGCAGGGAAAGAAAGGCGGGCAGAAGCATCCCACCGCCTTCATCATCGCCGGGCAGCCCGGCTCTGGCAAGACACGCATGTCTTCCATGATCATCGAAGAGTATGATGGAAATATCGTACAGTCCATGAGTGATAATTTCCGCGGTTTCCACCCTCGTTATAAAGCCCTCATGAAGAAATACGGGCAATATTGTGCCTATTTCTCCATGGCTCAGGGGCAGTACCTCTCAGACCTTGCCATGAAGCAGGCTGCCGAAGAGCGCTACCACATCCTTCAGGAAGGATCTCTGGAAGATGTCTCCCACACCAAAGAGTACATCCGCTATCTGAAAGAACGCGGCTATACCATCTGCGTGCTTCTTAGGGCCTGCCCCAAAAAGGAAAGCTGGAAAGCCATCCACCAGCTCTTCCTGCAGCAACGTCTGAAAGCGCCCGGACTCTCCCGTCTCATCACGAAAGAACAGCATGACAAGGCATGCCTTTCCTTCCTTTCTGCCACCAATGACCTCATTGCACAGGATCTGATGGATCGGCTCATCATCAAAAGCCCCAAAGGGCTTCTCTATGACAGTGATGATATGCCCACAGAACGAGTCAGTGAGCTTCTTGCGAAACGAATGACAAAATAAAAAGAGGCCGGAAGGCCTCTTTTTTATGATGAGGAATCTCGAATGGCTAGTGACTGGTGACTGGTAGCTAGGGATTAGTGGCTAGGGATTAGGAGCCTCGAGTGACTAGTGACTTGTGACTTGTGACTGGTGACTTGTGACTGGTAGCTAGGGATTAGGTTTGCGATACTAGAAAACCGCTAGTTTCAAACCTCCGCGGCGCTTCCATATTTTTATGCGCCGCACCGCCCCCGCCCTACCCTCTGAACCTGTTGAACCCGCCGAACCTATTTCGTACGTATTTCGTACGTAATCAAAGGGCTCCCCGCCCCGTGGACTAACCCTGAACCCTAAACCCTAAACCCTGAACCTTGAACCCTGAACCCTGAACCTTGAACCCTGAACCCTAAACCCTGAACCCTGAACCCTGAACCTTGAACCCTGAACCCTGAACCCCATGACTCCAAAATCTCACCTTACCCAGATCGCCGCCTCGCTTCATCTGGATGCCTGCGGCGTATGCTCTGCCTCTTTCGGCAGTACGCTAAAAGAGCAGCTTCAAAAGGCCGGCTCCGTCCCCTTCGCGCCCCCCTCGCTTGCGGAAAGACTGGATCCTTCCGCGCTACTGACAGATGCACGCTCCTTCTTTGTGATTCTATTTCCATACAGACCGCTCAAACCGGAAGAAGGAAATATCGCGCTCTACGCAAGGCCCATGGACTACCACAAAGTCATCCATCGCTATCTTCAGAAAATCATAGAGACTGCCGCCCCGTCTTACCCGGGCGAGCAGTTTCTCCCACTCGTGGATACCTCTCCCATGGTCGACCGCTGGCTTGCCTACGCCGCCGGGCTTGGGTTCTTTGGAAAAAATCACTGCCTGATCCATCCGACATACGGCTCCTTCGTTACCATCGGATCCATCCTGACCACACTGCCGCTCTCGCCTGATAAGCCGCTCACGCTGGATTGCGGCAGCTGCCGCGAATGCCTCATCCGCTGTCCCGGACGCGCCATCCGAGAAAACAGACTCGATCCCTTCCGATGCAAATCCTACCTCACACAAAAGAAGGAAGATCTCTCCTCGGAAGAAATACAGATCCTGCAGCGGACACCCTACATTTTTGGCTGCGATGAATGCCAGCGCTTCTGTCCTTTCAATCAAAAAGCCCTCCCCTCTCCGCTTCCGGAGATCCATGAGCATCGGATTTCCACACTGACAAAGAAAGAAATGGACACCTACTCCAACCGCGCCTTCGATAAAGCCTTCCGCTCCTACGCTTTCGCCTGGCGCGGGAAAAAAGTACTGCTACGAAATTGGGAAATCGTAAATAAGAAAGACGGTGACTAGTGACTGGTGACTGGGAACCATCCAGGCATCGCCCCATAGGCTAAGGAAACGCTGATTAAATCGCAGAGTCAGATTTTACAAGAATTTTTATACATAGCTTCGTCATAACCTTCCTTAAATAGCTCGCTATTCGCGTCAGGTTATTCCTCGCTATGCATAAAAACTCAAGAACAAAATCTGACAACGATTTAATCAGTGTTTCCCTAAGTTTGAAAGCAGGGATGAGTGGCTAGGGATTAGGGACTAGGGATTAGGGACTAGGGATTAGGTTTGCGATACGAGAAAACCGCTAGTTTCAAACCTCCACGGCGCTTCCTCATTTTATGCGCCGTACCTTCACTCCTCACTCCTAACTCCTCACTCCTCACTTGATTCAGAAGTTGACTTAAATGCCAGTTATTTAGAAAACGCAATACTGGTGACTAGCGGCTGGCAAAAGAAGCGCCGCCTTTGCCACGCAATTGTATCTCCTTTCAAAAACGTATATAATAAGATGGTTTCATTATTTTTCGCATTCAGTTTCCAAGGAGGTATCATGGAAGCGCTCAACGCTATTGTTTCAGAAATCAATGGATTTCTCTGGTCCTCGGTGATCATCATTCTTCTGGTGGGTGCCGGGTTCTACTTTACCGCCCGCACCCGCGGCGTACAGGTTCGCTATTTTACGAAAATGTTCTCTCTCATCACAGAGAGTGCCGGTAAAAAGACAGCCGGCAATGAAATCTCCCCATTTCAGGCTTTCTGTGTCAGCACAGCATCCCGTGTCGGCGTCGGCAATATTGCCGGCATCGCCATCGCTATCACAGCGGGCGGACCCGGTGCGATTTTCTGGATGTGGTTCATCGCGATCATTGGATCAGCGACAGGCTTCGTAGAAAGTACACTCGGGCAGATTTATAAAGTCCCGCGTGAAGACGGTGCCGGATTCCGCGGCGGCCCGGCTTACTATCTGAAAAATGGACTCGGGCATAGCCTGTGGGCCGCGATTTTTGCTATCCTGATTTCTGTCACCTATGGCATGATTTACAACTCCGTCCAGTCGAATACCATCGCGCTCGCACTTTCCTCCTCTCTGGGACTTGACCGCATGCTCATCGGCGGCGTCGTCACCATCCTCGCTATGGCCGTCATTTGCGGCGGCATGGGACGTATCGCCCGCGTCACGGAGTGGATGGTCCCGATCATGGCGGGCATTTACATCCTGATCACACTCGGCATCATGCTTTTCAACATCACAGAAATGCCCCGCGTCTTTGGTATCATTTTCCGCGATGCCTTTGACTTTCAGGCAGTCTTCGGCGGCGGCATGGGCGCTGCCGTCCTGACAGGCTTCAAGCGCGGCCTCTTCTCGAACGAAGCCGGCGAAGGCTCTGTACCAAATGCAGCAGCCACCGCAGACGCCAGCCACCCAGCTGTGCAGGGCCTCATTCAGGCCTTCGGCGTCTATGTCGATACACTCTTCATCTGCTCTGCTTCCGCTTTCATCGTCCTCCTGACAGGAGACTATGCTTCGACCGGTCTCACCGGCATCGAACTTATCCAGTGGGATCTTGCACAGTACTTCGGACCGATGGCGCCGAAAGCTGTCTCCATCCTGATTTTCCTCTTCGCCTTCACCTCCCTCATCGGCAACTACTACTATGGGGAAATCAACATCGGCCACCTGACAAAAAAGAAATGGCCGCTCAATCTTTTCCGCGTCTGCATCGCTGTCATGATCTTCTGGGGCTCTCTGGCTGACCTCCCGCTCGTCTGGAATCTTGCCGACCTCTTCATGGCTTTCATGGTACTGACAAACGTCACTGCCATCCTTCTTCTCTTCCCGCAGGCCAATGCGTGCCTCAAAGACTATGAGCGTCAGCTGAAAGAAGGCATCAAGGTCCCGTTCTTCCATAGAAATGTCCTCCCCAGCCAGAAAGGCGTTTACTGGTGGGATGAAGAAAAAAATTATAAAGAATAAACTCCATTTGAAAAACCGCGTTGCCCGAAGGGCAGCGCGGTTTTTTCTTACGCTCTTTCATGGTTAGACTACGGGGCGTGGTGCCCTTTGATTACGTGCGAAAAAGGTTCAGCGGGGGAGCAGGTTCAGAGGGTTCAAAGGGGGTGGTGCGGCGCATTTCGTCATCCTGAGCGGAGAAAAACCTCGTATATTAGAAAATGGATTATCTGAAATATGAGAACTGAGTCGAAGGATCTAAGCGCCTCGGAGTATAGATGGTGGCGATGCCCGAAGGCGGTATTCAAGTCACCAGTCACTAGTCACTTGAGACTCCTAATCCCTAGCTACTCATCCCACGCAAAAAGACTGCGAGCACTCGCAGTCTTTTTTGTTGATTTACTTATTTTTTCGACTTCTTCTCTTCGCGAGAAGACGCATTTCTGGTACTTGCGGTATGTTCATGCCATGTGACCCACAGAGAGGTCGCTACGCAGACAGAAGAGTAGGCACCGGAGATGAAGCCGATCAGCATGACCATCGCGAAGTTTCTCGTGGTATCACCTCCGAAGAAGTAGAGCGAAGCCACGCAGAAGAGCGTCGTAGTCAGAGTATACATGGAACGGCGGATGGTCTGATGAATGGAATCATTGGCCAGTTTTGCAAAGCTGTCTGTCCGGCGATGGGTATGAATGGCTTCACGAATGCGGTCGAAGATGACGACGGATTCATTCATGGAGTAACCAAGAACCGTCAGGATCGCCGCAAGGAAGGAGGCATCGACTTCCAGATGGAAGAATGCAAAGACACCGAGTACCATCAGAATATCATGGCAGATCGCTACGATCGCAGACAGTGCGATACGGTGCTCAAAGCGGATAGACATGTAGAGGATCATCGCGCCGAAAGACAGGATAACATTGAGGAGGGTATTCTTCGTGACTTCAGAACCGATCACGGCACCGACAGTCTCGATACGCTTCACTTCGGCTTCACCGACTTTATCCTTTACATGAGAAACGACAGTCTGCGCTTCTTCCGCAGAGAGGTTTCTGGTACGGATGATGACGTCATCGCCGGACTCTCCCTGCATATTGCTGCCGGAAAGCTGAATGGTCGCTGTTTCAAGACCATCCGCGCGAAGGCCGTCACGCACCTCTTCTACTGTGACATTCTTAGGAAATGCCAGCTCCAGAATGGTGCCGCCGGTAAAATCAATCCCCCAGTTGAAACGGAAGAGGATGATGGACACAATAGAAAGAATGACCAGAAGTCCGGAAAGACCGAACCAGATCTTTCGTTTGCCGATAAAATCAAAGCTGTTGAACATTATCTATCGTACCCCCTTTTTCCGCCAAACCACCAGGGGTTATGGATCCAGTTCGCATCGATGAGGAACATGAGCAGTGTACGGCTGACAGTGATCGCCGTGAACATGGATACAGCGACACCAAGACCGAGCGAGAAGGCGAAACCCTTCACCGTTGCACTGCCCAGGAAGAAGAGGATGCAGGAGGTGATGATGACCGTCATATTCGCATCAAAGATGGTGACAAAAGCGCGCTTGAAGCCGGACTGGACAGCCAGTCTAAGCAGCTTGCCGGATGCGATTTCTTCTTTGAATCGTTCAAAGATAAGGACATTCGCATCGACCGCCATACCGATGGACAGAATGACGCCCGCCACACTGGGCAGTGTCAGTGTCGCATGCAGCATATTCAGGATGCCAAGAAGAATGAGGACATACACAAGAAGCGCCACATCCGCGACAAAGCCGGCCATGCGGTACACGGCCAGCATGAAAATGACGACCAGAGAGAGCCCGATGGTGAACGCTACGACAGACTTATCCTTGGAATCCTGACCAAGAGACGGCCCGACAGTACGGACTTCCATGACGGAAACCTTGACCGGAAGCGCACCGCTGCGGAGAAGGATCGCCAGATCCTTTGCTTCTTCGAGCGTTCTCTGCCCCGTGATGACAGCCGAGCCGCCAGTGATGGCTTCATTGACGACCGGATTCGTCAGGAGCTCTCCATCGAGATAGATGCCGATATGACGGCCGATATTCGCCGCAGTGAGGGCGCCGAATTTCTTTCCCCCCTCATCGGAAAATTCCAGTGCAACGAGCGGCTGCTTGTTCTGCCCCATCTGTTCTTTTGCATTTTTCAGGTCTTCCCCCGTCAGCTTGACATTGCCTTCCTCATCCTTGAACTGGAGGACTGCGGTCTTGCCAATGGTTTCGATGGCCTTCTGCGGATCCTTTTCACCCGGCAGCTCGATGATAATACGGTTCGCCCCTTCGCGCTGGATGATCGGTTCCGTCAGACCCATTTCATTGACACGCTTCTGCATGATATTGATGACCTGCGTGATCGCCTCATTGGTGACCTTATTTTCTTCGGTATCCTCAGCCTGCATGACGATATGTGTGCCGCCCTGCAAGTCAAGGCCCTGACGGATATGCCCGGCCAGCCAGCCCACGCTCGCAAGGAAAATCCCGATAATGGCCGCGATAACGACCCAGAATCGGATGAGCGCACCGCTTCTGACGCTGCTGTTCCTTTTCTTTTCCAAAACTTCAACCTCTTTTCGTGATGATACTTCGTTTCTCTGTAATGATACCGGCCATGCACTGGTCGAAGGGCTCTTCAGGGAGGAAATCTACGACCTGGAAATCCCACAGAGTCATGATCCTTTTTTCATAGGAGATCTTTGCCAGATACCTGTCATAGTATCCGGCTCCCATCCCCAGGCGCGCGCCGCTCTCTGTCCCCGCAGTCCCCGGTACCAGGACTAGATCAAGCATGTCCGGCGCTATGGCTTCATAGCCCTTGGGCAGATCCCGCAGGCCATACGGCCCTTGGATGAAATGCTCCATATCCATGAGCCGTCCCGCCTCCATCTGCTTTCCCGGCAGACATACAGGGATGTAGATCTCTTTCCCATCAGAAAGAGCGCGGCGGATGAAAAGATCGAGATCGGCTTCTCCCTTCATGGAAAGATATGCCATGATGCGATGGGCTTTCTGATACACAGCTGACCCGCAGATCCGATCCGCCAGAGCAAGGCTCATAGCTTCCATGTCAGTAGCAGAAAGAGCCCGCCGTAAGGCGAGCATCTTCTGGCGGATTTCCTTCTTCCGTGTCACGGAAGGAGTATCCGTCTCTATCATTTCTTTTCCTCTTTTTTGTCTTTAGAAGCGTCTTTATCTTCGACCTCGACGACTTCCTCGACCACTTCCGTGCCGGCATCTTTCGGATCATCCACTTCGACGACCTCTTCCACCACTTCGGTTTCCGGTTCGTCTTTGTGTTTGGTCTGATTCATGACCTGTTCTTCCGAAGCAGCACCAAGGGCAGCCGCACCGGCTTTCTTGGCGGTCTCTTCGTCGATGAGCTTCACATCACCGTGCTGAATGGCGGTCTTTTCTACTTTGATGACGACCTTCGGTGCGATTTCCAGCTCTACGTATTTGTCACGCAGTACTTTGATCGTCCCGTGAATGCCTCCAGCCGTTACTACATGATCCCCTTTTCTCAGGGACATCAGGAAACGACCTCTTTCCACCTTCAGCTTCTGCTGCGGGCGATACATAAAGAAATACATAATACCGACCAGCACCAGAAATGGCCATGCCAGACTGACGAAATTCATTACCTGTTCCATTTGATTCACCTCCGTCAAATCATATGGTATTTATTTTACCATACTTTGATGATCGTTGTCTGTAGTTATTTTCTAATTATGTGTCAAAATGTTGTAAAGAGAGCCGAGATCACCGATGATAGCCCGCCATGAAGTTCTCTCTGAACTCCGTGAAGTTCCCATCTATGATCGCCTGTCGCATATCACGCATAAACTGGAGCAGGAAGAAAAGATTGTGTATCGTCACGAGGCGGAAGGCAAGAAGCTCTTCCGACTTGTAGAGATGACGGATGTATGCACGGCTGTAGTGCTGACAGGTGTAACACCCGCAGCCCTCCTCGAGTGGTGCCCAGTCCTTCTCATACTTCTTGTTCTTCATATTCATGCGGCCGGAATGCACCATGGCCATGCCATTTCTGGCAACACGCGTCGGGAATACGCAGTCGAACATATCGATGCCGCGAGCCACGCCTTCGACGAGGCAGTCCGGTGTGCCGACACCCATGAGGTATCTGGCTTTATTCACAGGCAGGAACTGGGTGGTGTACTCCAGAATGTCATACATGAGGTCATGCGGCTCACCGACTGAGAGCCCGCCGATCGCCATGCCGACAAAGGGCATAGAGGAAATCTCGAGTGCGCTCCTCTTCCGAAGATCCTTGTACATCCCGCCCTGCACGATGCCGAACATGCCGCGATCCGTGCGGGTATGCGCCTTGATGCAGCGCTCTGCCCAGCGCGTCGTGCGCGCCGTGGAATGGTCGGCGTACTCATAGTCTGCCGGATAGGGGATACATTCATCGAAAGCCATCGCGATATCACTCCCCAGATCCTCCTGCGCGTGAATGGAAACCTCCGGAGAGAGAAACTGCTTCGATCCATCGAGGAAGGAACGGAAGTGCACGCCCTCCTCCGTGATCTTGCGCATAGCTCCCAGAGAGAAGACCTGAAAGCCGCCGCTGTCTGTCAGTATGCCCTTGGGCCAGTTCATGAAACGATGCAGCTCGCCCGCCTCTTTGATCAGCTCCGTGCCGGGTCGCAGGAAGAGGTGGTAGGTATTCGAGAGGATGATCTGCGCGCCCATGTCTTCAAGTTCTTCGGGCGTGACAGTCTTGACTGTCGCCTGCGTGCCGACCGGCATAAACATCGGCGTCTTGAATGTGCCATGAGGCGTGTGCAGGAGTCCTGCCCGCGCACCGGTCTTCTTGTCTTCGGCGACCAGTTCGTAGTTAATAACCATAGTTGTAGATCCTTATGATGTCTAAAAGATAGTTGATTAAATTCAGCGTTTCCTTAACGTAAAAACATGGCATCACCGAAGGAGAAAAATCTGTATTTCTGCTTCACGGCTTCTTCATACGCGGCAAGAATGTGCTCACGGCCGGCGAAGGAGGCCATCATCATGACGAGGGTGGATTCAGGCAGGTGGAAATTCGTGACGATGGCATCGACCATGTGCCACTGGTAGCCAGGATAGATATAGAGCTGCGTCCAGCCGCTGCCGCTCTCAAGGATACCGCTCTGACCAGCGGACTCCAATGTGCGGACAGAGGTCGTGCCGACAGCGATGACGCGGCGGCCTTCGGCTCTCGCAGCATTCACTTCTTTCGCCGTTTCTTCACTGACCGTGTACCACTCCTTATGCATTTCATGGTCTTCGATATTTTCTTCAGATACAGGGCGGAAGGTCCCGATACCGACATGAAGGGTGACGAAGAGGAGCTTTGCACCCTTCTTCTTCATTTCTTCCATGAGCTCCGGGGTGAAATGAAGACCTGCCGTCGGAGCGGCCGCTGATCCCTTATACTTCGCATATACAGTCTGGTACTCATCGTTGTTGCCGAGTTTTTTGTGAATATATGGCGGGGTCGGCATCTCACCGATCTGATCGAGAAGGCTGTCGAAATTGCCGTCATAGTGGAATTCGACCAGACGTCCGCCGAATTCCGTCTTATCCAGCACTTTGCAGTAACAGTTCTCTGCGAATTCGATCTCTACGCCGGGCAGTGCCTTACGGCCAGGGTTCACGAGGACTTCCCATGTATCATTGCCCTTCGGCGTGAGGAGCAGCATCTCCACCTTGCCGCCGGTATCCTTCTTCTTGCCATAGAGGCGCGCAGGAATGACTTTCGTGTTATTGAAGACGAAAACATCGCCTTCGCGGATCTCGTCCAGAATGTCGCGGAAATGGTGATGCTCCCACTCCCCTGTCTTCTTGTCAAGCATCATCAGGCGGCAGGAGTCGCGCGGCTCTGCCGGTTCCTGAGCAATCAATTCCTTCGGTAAATCGTAATTGAATTCTTCCAGTTTCATGAATATATCTCCTTTGTAAATGGGTTTAAGGGTTCAGGGTTCAGGTTGATGGGTTCAAGGTTGTGGTGGCAGCTTCGCTGCAAAATATATTCGCGGCGGAGCTGCTACCTTCATTTCTCATTTTTCCCCCTGAACCACGAAGTTTGAAAGCAGGAATGAGTGGCTAGGGATTAGAAGCAAGCGGTGATCGAAATAGCGCAAATGGTGCGCTGACCGTTCTGCAAGAGAGATCTCTCGGCTACGCTCGAGATGACGACGGCGCGAAGCGCTATCAAAACTCTGCGGCGCTTCCTTATTTTTTGCGCCGCACCACCATTTCGCATTTCTCATTTCTAATTTCTAATTTCTCATTCAAACGAGGCTTTCAAATAGAATCAATGGACGCCCCACCCCACGGGCTAACCCTGAACCCTGAACCTTGAACCCTTTCATTGATACCACTTTTCCACTTTTGTCCCCTGATAGTAATGCGCGAGGATTTCTTTATAATAATTTTTCCCATCGCCGTGCTTTTCCGCCATGGCCTCCGCGCCCCACTGAGAGAGGCCGAGACCATGACCATAGCCATAGCCGGTGATGATGAGCTGATCTCCTTTGAAAAGGATATCAAACATGGCACTCCTGAGGCCAAATATCTTTCTCATCATCACTCCCGAGAGGCTCACCCAGCCGTTGCTGCCGCGGCAGATGAGTTTCTTCACGCGGCCTGCCGGTGTGCGGTCTCCCGCATAATGGACTTTGCCAAACTGTAGATTTGACAGCTTGATATTCTGTATCTTTCCGACGCCATAGCCGGACGCGCTCAGTTTTTTCGAAAACGCATCCCGCGTCAGCGTGACTGTCCACGGTTTCTTTGTCTGGAGGGAGAGCTCCTCGGGGACGCCCTGCAGGTACGGCTTTGAAATCCCCCAGACATTTTCGCCATACTCCGTATGGCCGCCGCCATCCGCATGAAAGAGTGCATCGATCGCTTTCCCCTCATAGGTGATGACCTCGCCGCGGGTCTCTCTGACGGCTTCGTCGGTCGCCTTCGTCTCCACGCCGGCGCCTTTGTAGACCTGGCTCTCCACATCATCGGTCACATCATAGCCCGATGCGCGATAGCCGTTCCTGTGATAGAGGGCATAGGTCCTCGCGGCGACGGCCTGCGCCTTCAGTGCATCGATTTTCCAAGTGGGAATGCTTTCGCTCGGAACGACGCCGCGAAGATATTCCTCCATCGGCACCACATTCACCATCACCACGCCCTCATTCCATGGGGAGGGGATGAGCTTCATCTTTCCGCGATAGCGATTTCCTTTCACCGCAAAGGACGGCTCGATCTGGACAGGCTCGAGATAAACCGCGGTGCCGAGCTTTTTTCCATTGATGGAGATCATCTGCCCTGCGCGTGAGATGGAGAACTCCTCCCCTTTCCGATAGGTGCTCACGGTCTTCCCATCGACCGTACCCCGGCACGCTTCGAGCCCGGTAAGAGAGAGGCGCATGCCGGAAGTGAGCCCCACTTCGATCCATGGCTCGGCCATCTGACAGATGGGTGACGCTTCCTTATTCTCCGCCTTTTTATTCTCTTTCTTATTCTTTTTTTCTTTCTTCTTTTTCGCTTTTTCTTTCTTAGGCTGCTTCTCTGGAGCCGCTTTCATCTGCTGGGCTGATGGACTTGCCAGCGTTTCCTTCTGCCGGATCGGAATGGTCTCTGCAGATATGACTGCCCCTATAGAAAGAGAAAAACAAGCAGCGAGACAAGCGGATATGATCTTTTTCTTCATATACATGCTCCATGATAAAGGGAAAACGGGCTGATTGATTCAGTGGGTTATCCCCCATGAAATCAAACAACAAAGTATGCGCGTATCCAGCGTCTCCCCTCAATATACCTTCTCCACTTTCGTCCCGGTGAAATAATGCATAAGGATGGTCTTGTAGTAATCTTTGGCCCCGCCGTGCTTTTCTGCCATGGCTTCTGCCCCCCATTGCGAAAGGCCAAGACCATGACCATAGCCATAGCCGGTGATAAC
This sequence comes from uncultured Dialister sp., assembly GCA_900543455.1. Taxonomy (GTDB): domain Bacteria; phylum Bacillota; class Negativicutes; order Veillonellales; family Dialisteraceae; genus Dialister. The sequence goes on along the minus strand of UQRR01000035.1, from coordinate 3,865 downwards.
GAGCTGATTTCCGCTGACAGACAGATCAAAAAGTGTACTGTTCAAGTCATAGATCTGCTGCAGACGGTCCCCCGAAACCACCCGATTTCCCTTCGAACCGACAAGTGTCACAGACTTTACGCGTCCGGAAATCCCGCGGTCACTCGTCTTATGCGCCTCTCCGATATGGAGGGCTGAAAGCTTGATCCCCTTCAGTTTACCGACATCCGCCATCTTCATGAAGGAAGCAAGAGAGATCGTCTTCTTCCATGGGATCGCGTACTTGTCTTCCGGCACGCCTTTGAGATATGGCACTGCCGATCCCCATACATTTTCACAGTTTTCCGTATAGCCGCCGCCGCTCGCATGGAAGACCGCATCGATCGGCGAGCCGCCGTAGGTGACGACTTCTCCCGCCGTCTCCATGACGGCGCGGTTCGTCGCCTCTGTCTCTGCCGATACGCCGCGATAGACCTGCGTGCGTGTGTCGTCTGTCACATCGTAGCCGGCTGAGCGATAGCCATTCTTATGGAACATGGCATACGTTCTGGCCGCCACAGCCTGTGCCTTGATGGCATCCATCTGCCAGGAAGGGACGATCTCACAGGGCACGACACCCTTGAGGTAGTCCTCCATAGAGACCTGATTCACCAGTGTTACGCCGGAAGGAGAAGCGATGGCCTTGATCACGCCGCGATATTGATTTCCCTTCACGGCAAAGGCAGCCCCGCTGCCGCTGGATCTGAAATAGATCTTGGCTCCCGCGCTTTTCCCATTGACAGAAAGACCGTTCCCGCATTTAGAGATCGTAAGCCGCGTCCCCGCCGGATAAGAGCCGAGACTGCTTCCCGCTTCCACATGAAACGCAGAAAGTCCGGTCAAAGAAAGCTCGCTTCCCGACTGAAGCCCGACCTCGATCATCTGCCCTGCGGACTGCTTCTGTCCTGCCTCAGTCCTTTTTCTATAGGACTCAGCAGATGGCTGCGTCTTCTTCTGCCCCGTGGTCTTACGGGTGATCACCCGTGGCGATCTATGGATAGTCACCGTAGATTTTCCCGGGACCGGCTGCGTCGCTGCCATGGATGCCGACCCCAAGGGGAGCAGCAGAGAGAGTGACAGCAGAATGACCATGTATTTTTTCATAAACAGATACCTTCTTATAGGGGATTTAGGGAAATGCGGCTGCGGTATGTCCCGCATCACTTTTCCCCTTTCGCAGGAAAGGCTGCTCCGATGTGCTCATAGGCTGCCTCAGTGGCAAGACGACCGCGAGGGGTACGGGAAAGAAAGCCGATCTGCATGAGATAAGGCTCGCAGACATCTTCGATGGTCGCGCGCTCTTCGCTGACAGCGGCAGAAATGGTGTCGATCCCGACAGGACCGCCATTGAATTTATGAATGATCGCCTTCAGGATCTGATTATCCAGATCATCAAGTCCTATCTCATCGACATGAAGCGCAGCCAGCGCCTCTGCGGCAATATCCGCCGTGATCGCGCTCCCCTTCACCTGCGCAAAGTCTCTGATGCGCTTCAAAAGGCGGTTCGCGATACGCGGTGTCCCGCGCGAGCGACGAGCGATCTCCTCTGCCCCGCTGTCCTCGATCTCGATCTGCAGGATGTGCGCTGCACGGGTAATGATCTTTTTCAACTCCTGCGGTTCATAGAACTGCATATGGTTCGTGATGAGGAATCGGTCACGCAGCGGCGCGGAGAGAGAGCCTGCCCGCGTTGTCGCGCCGATCAGCGTGAAATGAGCAAGATCGATGCGGATGGAGCTGGCGCCAGTCCCCTTCCCCATGACAATATCCAGAGAAAAGTCTTCCATCGCAGAGTACAAGATTTCTTCGACATTCCGATTCAGTCGATGGATCTCATCGATGAAAAGTACATCGTGATCCTGCAATGTCGTCAGGATGGAAGCCAGCTCCCCCGGACGCCCGATGGCCGGACCGCTCGTCACTTTAAACTGCGATCCCAGCTCATTGGCAATGATCTTCGCCATGGTGGTCTTGCCGAGTCCCGGCGGTCCATAGAGCAGCACATGATCCAGCGGCTCTTTGCGCGACTTCGCTGCCTCGATGTACACCTTGAGATTCTTCTTGAAGGCTTCCTGTCCGATATAATCGTCCAGATGCTGCGGACGAAGCGTCATCTGCCACTCGTCTTTTGGGCTTTCTTCGGTGGAAACGATGCGCCCCTTGCTGCCGAGCACCTCTTCCTCTTCACCGCCAAGGCTTTTGATGTATTTGTTCTTCATGAAGACTCCTTTGAAAAAGGTTTAAGGAAATCGATTCCATAGCTTTCAATAAGTTTGAAAGTGGCCTCGAGTGACTAGTGACTAGTCACTTAAATGCCATCTTCTGGCATCGCCGTATTTATGCTTTGCGGCGCTTCCTTACTTTTTTCGCGCCGCACCATCATTTCGCATTTCTCATTTCTAATTTCTCATTCAAGCGAAGCTTTCACTCCCAATCAAAGGACGGCACACCCAAGGGGCTACCCCTATCCTCTGCTCTTCCCAAACTCCCGTAATGCCGCTCCGACGAGCTGAGAAACATTGTCATACTCGCCCGCGAGCCTCTTAAGGACAGGCGCGATCTCTTCCGCTTCATAGCCGAGCGCCATGAGTGCACGCGCTGCTTCTCCGCTGATCCCTTCGTCTTGCTCTGCCGCAGAGACCGCAGGCATCTCCGCTTCGACTGAAGCAAAGACACCGACCTTATCCTTGAGCTCGACAAGAAGACGCTCCGCCGTCTTCTTGCCTATACCGGGGAGCTTTGTCAGCTGGGAGACATTCTGCGCCTTCACCGCACCGACAAAAGCAGCCGGCGTCATGGCAGAGAGGATGCCCATCGCGACCTTGGGCCCGATCTTTGAAACCGAGATCAAAAGCAGAAAGAGCTCCTGCTCTTCCTGTCCCAGAAAGCCATAGAGCAGGATCGCGTCCTCACGGACTGCCATGTACGTGAAGAGCTTCGCCTCCTCCCCGGGCGCGAGCTGCTGACGGGTCTTATCGGAAATGAAGATCCGATACCCGATGCCGCCTGTTTCCAGAAAACAGAAATCTTTGAAAAGGGCCGTCACACGGCCTTTGATATATCCTATCATGAGAAACTATTCCTTTACCTATGAAAGCAGACCATCAGCGTGTACGTCCGCCGGATGCTGCACGGAAAAGGCCGCAAAGTATACATGGATAATGCCTGAAGGTGACCTTTCAGTCCAGCGATATTTCCTATCCCCCCGGCGTCCAATTCTTATGCTCCAGGCGATAGATCGCGGTCAGCGCGATCGCAAGTGCATCTGCGGCATCGTCCGGATCGATCTTTTTCGTGATGTGCATCATTCGCTTCACCATTTCTATGACCTGCTTCTTGTCAGCGCGGCCATAGCCGGTCAGCTGCTGCTTCACCTGCAGCGGCGTCACCGGGATGATGGGAACGTTCTGGCGATAGCCTGCAAGCAGGATCACGCCGCGCGCCTGCGCCACCTTGATGCCCGTCGTAATATTCGTATTGAAATAAAGTGTCTCTACCCCCATGAACGCAGGCCGATATGTCGCGATGAGCTCAGCGACGCCTTCGTAAACGATGTTCAGCCGCTCGAGGTCACTCTGGTCTTTGTACGTCTCAATGACGCCGTAGTTGACCGGAGTGATGGTGGTGCCATTCTTCTCAACCACACCGAAGCCGCAACGCCCGGTACCGGGGTCAATGCCTAAGACGCGCATAATTCTCTCCTTTGCATGCAATCTGTTGTATTATACCATATTTCGCAAAGACACGCAGACGCTAGCGGCGCTCTCCATGAAAAAAGGAGCTGTGAAGAAATGAATCCTCATTTCTTCACAGCTCCTTTTTACTTTGCTTTCATTTGGTTCAGGGT
>UQRR01000034.1 GCA_900543455.1 uncultured Dialister sp. | reverse complement strand
CTCCCGTATCGTCATCCCGAGCGCAGCCGAGGGATCTTTCTTGCACTGCGGTCAGTATCACATAGGCATTGGCAGGGAAACGACGCCTTGTTGCTACGTATTTCCGCTTTCACGCATCCTTCGTTGATCGGTCTGCAAGGAAGATTTCTCGCTTCGCTCGAAATGACGATACGAGAGTCTGATGTCTCCTAGTCTCTTAGTCACCAGTCCCACGCAGCTTACAATCCCAATTCCTTCTCCCACCTTGCTTTGAAGTCGGCAAATTTCGCCAGCGCTTCTTTTTCATCGTTTCCTTTGAGGGAGTAGTAGATCTTGATCTTCGGCTCCGTGCCGCTCGGGCGCACAGCCATCCAGCCGCCGGTCTTCACCATGTACTTCAGGACATTTTCCTTTGGTAGGTCACCGATGCCGGCTTCAAAGTCTATGACGGAGTCGATTTCCGGGAATATCTCTTTCACATTGATCTCCCGGAGATGCGTCATGATGCCCTGGATCTTTGCAAGACCGGTGAGGCCTTTCAGCGTGTAGGATGTGCTCTTGTCATAGTAGTAGCCAAAGATGCGGTAGAGATTAGCCAGCACATCAGCGAGTGTCTTGCCTTCTTTCTTGAAGTACGCCGCCATTTCGCAGATCAGCATGGCAGAGACGACCGCATCCTTATCCTGCGCGTGCGTCCCGGCAAGGTAGCCGTAGCTTTCTTCATAGCCGAAGAAATAGTCATGCGCGGGATCCGTTTCCCACTGGGAGATCTTTTCCCCGATATACTTGAAGCCGGTCAGCGTTTCTACGACCTTCAGCCCATAGCGGCGGCCGATTTCCGCGCCCAGCTCGCCGGTCACGACCGTTTTCACCATGGTGGATGCGGGTGTCAGCGTTTCTTTCCGGGTGAGACAGAGGAAGTATGTCAGAAGCGCGCCCATCTGATTTCCGGAAATCAGGACAAAGTCCTCCCCTTTTCGTACCGCGCTGCCGATGCGGTCACTGTCCGGGTCAGTCCCGATGACGATATCTGCGCCCACTTCTTTGGCGAGGGCTATTCCCATCGAGAGAGCGTCTTCATTCTCCGGATTCGGCGCAGAGACGGTCGGGAAGTCGCCATCCGGCAGCTCCTGCTCCTTCACGATATGCACATCCGTGAAGCCTGCTTCTGCCAGAATGGCTTGGACAGGCTTTGCCCCGCTGCCGTGAAGCGGGGTGTAGACGATGGAGAGCGGCGGCGGATTTCCCTGATACAGGGACTGCCGGAAGATCGCGGTCAGAAAACGCGTGACCGTTTTATGCCCCAGCCAGTTCACGAGAGCCTCATTCCCCGCGTCTTCGATGTGTGGAAGATCTGTCACCGCTTCGACATAGGATGTCAGAACGTCTGCATCCTTCGGCACCAGCTGCGCGCCATTCGCGCCATAGACTTTGTAGCCATTGTATTCTGCCGGATTGTGGCTCGCTGTCACGACCACGCCCGCCGCGGCATGGAAATATTTGACCGCAAAAGAAAGGACGGGAATCGGTTCAAGTTCTTCAAAAATGCGGACAGGGATCCCGGCCGATGTCAGCACGCGAGCGGCTTCTTTCGCAAAGTCAGCGGAATGATTTCTGGAATCATAGGCAATGACCACCCCCTGTGAAAAAGTCTCCGGATGCTCTTTTTTGAGATAATTGGCAAGCCCTTTCGTCGCTTTGGCGACCGTATAGCGATTCATGCGGTTCGTGCCCGCGCCCATGATACCGCGCAGTCCCGCTGTGCCAAATTCCAGATCCTTATAAAAACGATCTTCGATCTCTTTTTCATCCGTCAGGCGCAGGAGCTCTTCCTTCGTCTCTTCATCCGCCCAAGTCAGCCAGTCTTCGTATGTATTTTTATAGCTCATTCATATCCTCCTTCTTAGAAATGCATGAAATTCTTTATTCATTATTATAATGGATGGGGAAAGGGAATGCCAGAGAAAGAAGGAAGGCGTAGCCAGTGACTAGTCACCATCTTCCCTTCCAAACAAGGATTCTAATAAACAAATGTTTTCATTTTCTCAAAAATAAGGTATAATAGAGACAAGTTGAGAGTGAGGGAAACGCTGATTCAATCACAGAATCAGATTCCACAAAAATTTTTATACATGACTTCGTCATAGCCTTCCTTAAATAGCTCGCTATTCGCGTCAGGTTATTCCTCGCTGTGCATAAAAATTCAAGAGTAAAATCAGACAACGATTTAATCAGTGTTTCCTTAAATCTGACAATGATTGAATCAGTGTTTCCCTAGAAATCATCAAAGGAAGGACCTCACCATGCGAAAAAGAAACAATCCGAATGAACTGACCACACGCGAGAAATCGATCCTGGAATTTATCCGCCAGAAGATCTGGGACAGCGGCTTTCCCCCGACTGTCCGTGAGATCGGAGAAGCGGTCGGTCTGCGCTCGACGTCCACCGTACACAATTATCTGAAGCGTCTGGAATTCAAAGGCGCCATCCGCAAGAATCCTGACTCCTCGCGCGCGATCGAAGTCGTGGCTGACACCTGGCGCCGTAAGAAGATGATCCCGATGCCGCTCGTCGGAGCCGTCCGTGCAGGCGAACCGATCACCGCGGATGAACACACGGAGTCCGTCTATCCCCTGCCGGCCGAACTCATCGGCAAGGATAACAACTGCTTCATGCTGATCGTTCGCGGCGACAGCATGATCAATGCGGGCATCCACGAAGGTGACTACCTCATCGTCTCCGAGCAGGATGATGCGCAGGATGGCGACATCGTGGTCGCACTCGTCGGCAATGAAGATGCGACCGTGAAGCGCTTCTACAAAGAAGAAGATCACATCCGTCTGCAGCCGGAAAATGATGAATACCAGCCGATCATCGCGAAAGAAGTCATCATCCGCGGCAAAGTCATCGGCCTCTACCGGCATATGTGAGTTTGTTTAGTGACTGGTAACTGGTGACTAGGGACTGGGGACTGGAATTAGTATTCAGGAAGTAGCTAGGGATTAGTAGCTAGGGATTAGAAAATTTTCCCTTTGGACAGCTAGTCTCAATTTGTTTTCATTACAAAAAAGACCATGGAGAATATCGCAATGCGATACAATCCATGGTCTTTTTTGATTTCGAAAAAAGCAAAATGTGAGATTCTAATCCCTAGCCACTAGTCACTTCACCAGCCACCAGTCCCTAGTCACCAGTCACTTTACTTCCCAAAACTCATACGGGAAACCATTGCTGCGAGCTTGGGGCCGATCTTCGGCACACCCTGTACGTCTTCCGGCTTGACGGCACGGATGACAACGATGGCTACGAGGTAGACCACGCCGCCGACGGCAATGGAAGCGAGTGTCGAAAGAGTATTGCTGTGAATCAGGGTGAACGCCACGTGATACACGCCGAGTACGACAGCGCCCATGATGCCTGCTGCGATGAAAAGCTTCACGGTATGGAGGATATCCATCGTATAGCGTCTGTATTTATAGAGGAAAATCAGATTCAAAACAGCAGCCACGCCGAAGTCCGCATTCGTCGCCCATGCGGCGCCGAGTACGCCCCACGCAGGGATGGCGGTGAGATTCCAAGAGAGGAAGACTTTCACACAGGCCGAAGCGACCATGTTCAGGAACGGAATGGCGGTCTTCCCCATCCCCTGCAGCACGCCTGTCGTGACCTGCTGCACGCCGAGAAGGAAGACACCGAAGCTCATGACAGCGATACACGGACCGGCATCGCGGGTCGCATACAACATGTCGGAGATCGGAGTCGCGATGACACACATCCCGATGAAAGCAGGGATGGTGATGAGATTGGCCAGACGCATCGCCGTATCGGTACGCGTCATGACGACATCATCCTTCTTCTGCGCGATGGCTTCTGAAATGACTGGCACCAGACTGGCTGCCAGAGACGCCGTCACGATGGTCGGCATATTGACGAGCGCCGTTGCCATTCCTGTCAGATAGCCGAAGAGTGTCGTCGCTTCTTCGACAGCAAATCCTGCCACTTCCAGACGACGCGGCACGATCAGCAGGTCGATATTCGAAACGATCGGCAGCATGATATTCGCGAGAGACACCGGAATGGCAAGGATCAGCAGTCTTTTGATGATCGCCATCGCACTCTGCGGCTTGATGGAAGCATCCTGCTCAGAGGCCAGCTCCTTACGCCAGTTTCTTGTCATGTAATAGAAGCCGATCAGGACAAGGATCCCCATAAAAGCACCCGGCGCTGCGCCCAGCGTGGCGCCTGCAGCGCCGTACTCGAGGCCATACGGCAAGAGGATGACCGCGAAAGCGATCATCGTCACGACGCGGACGACCTGTTCTAAGATCTGCGAGACCGCCGTCGGCGTCATCAGCTGCAGCCCCTGGAAATACCCGCGCAGCGTCGCGAGCAGCGTCGCGCAGAAAACCGCCGGAGAGAGGGCCAAGAGCGACCAGTACGCTCTCTGGTCACGCACGATGCCGGTATCGACCAGCCACTGTGCGCCGAAGAAGAGCAGGCCGCTGAAGAAGACCCCCGTCATGATGAGCGCGATCATAGAAATGCGGAAGACTTTCTGCCCGCCGAAATAGTCGTTCACCGCATTTCTTTCCGCGACCATGATGGAAATCGCGACCGGCAGTCCCGCAGAAGAAACGGAAAGACAGAGCAGGTAGATCGGATATGCCATCTGATACAGCCCGATCCCCTCCCCGCCCAAAAGGCGCGAAAGGTAAATGCGGCTGAAAGCGCCGATGAATTTGACAATGATCCCGGCAATGGTCAGAATCAATGCCCCTTGAATAAAAGAATTTTTACGCATGTTTCACCTTTTTGCAACATATGACTTCCTGCGAGATGGACTCCCGCAAGCATTACTATATAGTCATATCAGATTTAAGCGAAATTGTAAAGGTCAATTCGTTTCATGGAATGTGTTCCGTGAGAAAGCTGTGTGAAAGACAGCTGAAAAACAGATCCGGTCATGGTCATTGTTTCCCTGTTTCTCTTTTCAGTTCATCCATGAAGTCAGCCATCCAGTCTGTCATTGTCCCTTTGATAAGTGCCTTATGGATACGGAGCTTGGCCGGAGATCCCGGAAGGAATTTCAGATACGGGAGCCATGTCTTCGGCAGCTTCATCGGATCCCACCCATGCATGAAGCTTTCATCCGCCCATGTGACAAGGAGGCTGTCCCCTTCATCGAGAATACTTCCGATCCCCAGATGACGTGCTTTCACACGGATTTCCGAGATACGGAAGAGTTTCTCCGCCGGCTTGCTTGGCGTACCGAAGCGATCGATCACCTCATCGACGATATCAGTGAGTGATTTCTCATCTTCGATCGCAGCCAGGCGTCGATAGATCTCCATCTTCTGTTCCTGATTGGCGATATATCCGCTGTCAAGATAGGCATCCTGACGGAACTCGATCGTCGTATTCGGCAGCTTCTTCGGGACCGGCCGGTTTTCACGAAGTGCGCGCAGTCGTTCCACCGCTTCTTCGAGCATGGAGCAGTAGGCCGCAAAGCCGATGCTGGCGATATTGCCATGCTGCTCTCTCCCGAGAAGATTTCCCGCACCGCGGATTTCCAGATCCCGCATCGCGACTTTGAAGCCGCTTCCCAGCTCGGTGAATTCACGGATCGTATCCAGTCGTTTTTCTGCCACTTCGGAAAGCACCTTTCCCCGCCGGTAGAAGAACCACGCCCGGGCGATCTTTTCGGAGCGTCCGACACGCCCGCGCATCTGATAGATCTGTGAAAGCCCCAGACGGTCAGCGTCATAGACAAGCATGGTGTTCGCATTCGGCTGGTCGAGTCCATTCTCGATGAGCGTCGTGCAGAGGAGGACGTCATACTTTCCCTGATAGAAATCGAGCATGACTTTTTCGAGCTGCCTGCCTTCCATACGGCCATAGGCGATGCCGATGGTCACATCTTCAGGAAGAATGCTTCGCAAATGGTCTTCCATCGCGCCGATCGTTTCGATGCGGTTGTATACGAAAAACGTCTGTCCGCCTCGCTCTTTTTCACGAAGAATGGCATCTTTGACGATAGAGTCATCGTACTCCGTCACATACGTCTGGATAGCATGGCGATTCGATGGCGGCGTCGTGATCGTCACCATATCGCGGACGCCGGTGAGGCTCATATGAAGGGTGCGGGGAATCGGTGTCGCAGACAGTGTCAGGACATCGATGCCGGATGCCAGAGATTTCCACTTCTCCTTCTGTACGACACCGAAGCGCTGCTCTTCATCGACGACGAGAAGCCCTAGCTTCTTCGGATGCACCTTCTTATTGAGCACCGCATGGGTACCGATGACCACATCCAGCGTGCCGCTTTCCATCTCCTGATAGATGCGGTCCTTTTCCTTCACAGTCGTGAAACGGTTCAGTACCGCCAGACGAACGCCGAAGTTTTCCATCCGTTCCTTGAAATTCTTATAATGCTGCTCCGCGAGGACCGTCGTTGGACAAAGGACGAAAGCCTGATAGCCGGACATAATGCATTTGAAGACCGCACGCATCGCGACTTCCGTCTTGCCAAATCCCACATCTCCGCACAGGAGCATATCCATCGGCATCGGCTTTTCCATCGCCTTTTTGATGGCATCGATCGCCAGGAGCTGATCTGTCGTTTCTACATAGGGGAATGTGTCTTCGAATTCACGCTGCTCGGCCGTATCCGGAGCAAAAGCGATCCCCTGCGTGATCTCACGCTTCGCATAGACGTCAAGCAGCTTTTCTGCCAGTTCCTCGATGGACTTTTTCGCCTTCGCCCGCGCCTTCGTCCACGCGCTGCTCCCCATGTCATGGAGCTTCGGCGTTTCCCCTTCCGGGCCGATATATTTTTCCAGCGACGAGATCTTTTCGACAGGAAGATAGAGTTTGTCATTACCCGCATACTGGATCGTGATATAGTCCCTGTGAATACCGGAAAGCTCGATGGTACGGATCCCGAGGTACTTACCGATGCCATGCGTGGCCTGTACGACATAGTCACCGGGATTCAGATCTGAGAAATAGCGGATCTGCTTCCCCTTCGGGCCGGAACGCACACGGCGCACTTTCTGCTTCCCAAGGACATCTCCTGCTGTGATGACAGCCAGTGAATCATCGGTGAGTTCAAAACCTTCCGAAAGAAGACCATGGATCAGCGTGACTTTCCCCGCTTCCAGCGTGCGGCTCTGCGGGATATGGAAATCAGAAAACAGGGCAGAAAGCTCCCTTTCCTCCGAGGGACGGGGCGCAAGAGAGAGGACTTTCCATCCCTTTGCGAGCAGATTTTTGAGATCCTCCATGAAGATCGGGATCTGCCGCTGGTAATTCGTCATGGTGTGCCCCTGCCACGCTACATCCCGCTCCGTATCAAAGCCTGTCAGTTTTCGCTTGAGCAGGGTGCATACGATTTCCTTATTCTTCGTCTTGCGCGCTTCTCCGATGACGTCTTTCCAGGATAGCGCTGTCTTTTTATGCGCGGCATCCTCCTTGAAGTATCGTTTCAGCGATTCTTCGCACCGCTGCGGTTCATCATAAAAGACAAGCGCCTTCGAAAGGTAGGAGAAGACAAGCGCCTCTCCCGCGCCCTTTCCGTCAAGCGGCAGGAAAACCTGCGACTTTCTGTCTTCGATCGAGCGCTGCGTATCTTCGTCAAAAAGCCGCACGCTGTCGACCTCGTCATCGAAAAACTCGATGCGGACGGGATGCTCTTCATTGATAGGGAAAATGTCGATGATATCACCGCGCACCGCAAAATGGCCGCAGCGCTCGACCTGATCCACTCGTTCATAGCCGGCAGACGTCAGCTTCTCCTGCAAAGCGTCCCATCCGATTTCCTCTCCGCTAGAAATCCGGAGTGCGTTCTCCTCCAGTTGCGACGGACTGACCACCTTCTGCGCCGCTTCCACGGCCGTAGCAAGGATGATGCCGTGTCTTCCTGTCAGCATGGCTCCCAATGTCCGCATCCGGTCACGCAACCGCTCCGTACTGGAGAATGTCACCTGAAAGCCGGTCTCTTCGACGAGTGGAAAGGAATAAATGGGCGTCTCCGGCAGGAAGAAAGCGAGGTCTTCTTCCCAACGGAAAATATCCTTCTGCTCGGGCACGACGACGATGGCCGTCCCGAAAGACTGCATGGCCGCCGAGAGCGCCAGCGCCTTCTGCGAACTTGCGATCCCCGTCAGGACTGTCGGAGAAGAAGCAGGATCCATCTCCCAGGAATGAGACAGCCGCGCCGCACACTCTTTCGCAAGCTGAGGCCCCATTGTGGTATCCATTACAAAAGGCGGAAGCGCTGCCGCAGCAGCCGCCGCACGCACATCTGCGATCATCGGGATCTTTTCAGTCATTCTTCTCCCTCCCAGCCATACGCTGTCCGCTTGACCTCTTTTTCTCCATGAAGTGTCCGGATGCGAGATAGGATGGATGTCCCCTGATACATGAAATCCGGGCAGACATCCGCCATCGGAACCAGCACAAAAGGCCGCTCCCAGAAATAGGGATGCGGCAAATGAAGAAACGAGGTATCACTCCGGATGCCGTCACTGTAGATCAGATCCAGATCCAGCGTCCTCGGCCCCCAATGCACGTCTCGGGTGCGTCCGAACTGTTTTTCGACAGACAGCAAAAGCGCCATCAAATCTTCGGCAGGCCCTTCCCAGCTGATCTCCATGACAGCATTCAGAAAGACGGGCTGGTCGGTTTTGCCCCAAGGCAGCGTCTCATAGATGGCAGACTTCTTCTCGATATGAAGTCCCTCTGCCGCCTCGAGCGCTTGAGCCGCCTGCCGGAGAATAGCCAGCGAATTCCCTTGGTTGGATCCGAGGGAAATGATATATGTTTGATTCATTTTTCTCTCTTTTTGGTCAGTGTCACTGACACATCGTCCAGAATCCCGGGAATGGGGGAACCCGGCTTGTGTACCGTGGTCGTTATCTCATCCACCAGCGGGAAACCAGCGAGAACATCTGCATTGATTACGCCGGCGAGGCGTTCCAGCAGCTTGTAAGGACCGCCCTCCGCCCGTTCTTTCACCATCTGGTACACCGCTACATAATTCACAGAGTCTTCGAGACAGTCCGTCTCCCCGACCTTGGATAAATCAAGATGCAGCTCTACATCGATGTAAAAACGCTGCCCCAATTTCGTCTCCTCCGGTTCATCACCGTGATAGCCGAAAAAGGCCATGCGAGTCAGTTTGATCGTATCCATGCCTATCCCTCATTCGTTATAAAAAAATCAATGCCCGGCAGCAGAGACCTCACGCCCTCCCCGGGAGCGATGCCCTAAGGAAAACCGTCAGCTCCCGGCGGACAGCACTTCGATCGCTTTCTGATAGACAGAGTCGGTGGATGGATCGAAAGGAAATCCTGTCTGCGTGACTTCCACATCCGGATGGATGCCCACCTTGTCGATCATCTTCCCGGAAGGCGTCCGATACTCTGCGATAGAGATCTTGAGTGCCTTCTGCTCCCCGGTATCAAAGACCGCCTGCATAGTCCCTTTGCCATAGGAATTTTCCCCAATGATGGTTCCTTCCTGTTTATCCTGCACCGCACCGGCCAGGATCTCAGAGGCACTCGCGCTATTCTTATCGATCAGGACAGCCATCGGAAAAGGAGTCTCGATTCCCTCGATATCATAGGACTCTGACTCGCCATTCTTGGTGTGATAGCTCACGACCGTTCCTTTGGTGAGTATTTGATTGGCCACATCAGTCACTGCATGAATCATCCCGCCCGGATTCATGCGGACGTCAATGATGAGTTTCTTGGCTCCGGCGATCTTCAAAGAAGCGAGCTGGTCACGGAAATCATCCGCAGTGTGCTTCCCGAAGGAAAAAATATGAATGTAGCCAATATCGTCACTGGCCATAGCACTCTGCACCGTCGGCATGGAAATCTCTGACCGTTCTACGGTAAAATGCATCACTTCGCCATTCCGTTCGACATCGATTTCTACCGTCGTTCCTTTTTCTCCGCGGACAGCCGATGCCGTCCCCGTAAGTCCGAGCGCATCCGTTTCTTTCCCATCGATGGAAAGAAGCACATCTCCGGCGGCAAGCCCCGCCTCATGCGCCGATCCATGGTCGAAAACCTTCAAAATAACAGGCCTTGTGTTCTCTCCCTGCCCCATGACGACGCCGATCCCGCCATATTCTCCCATAGCACTCTGCATGAAAGACTCATACGCATCTCCGGAAAGAACCATGGTATAAGGATCACCGACAGAAGCAAACATCCCCTGCGATGCTCCGGCAAAGAGCGTCTTATCCTCTATCGGGCGGAAGTAGTTCTGCTTGATTTCCTGAAAATCCAGCAGAAATGTAAAGAGTGCCTTCGGATCATCCGTAAAGCGGAATACCGCACCTCCAGCCAAAGATGCGGTACATACCACCCCCAGCGCAAAGCCGGGGGCATAGTTTTTGAAATAGTGCCAAATTTGTTTTTTCATCATAAATATCCCATAGGATCGACAGCCTGCCCATTGATTTCCACTTCGAAATGGCAGTGCGGCCCCGTCGAGTTTCCAGTCGAGCCGGCAAAGGCAATGACGGCCCCTTTCGACACGGACTGGCCTTCCGATACATTGAGGGACTGGTTGTGCCCATACAGCGTCTGCATACCACCGCCATGGTCAATAATGACGGCATTGCCATAGCCGCTGATCCAGCCGGAGTAAATGACCGTCCCGCTGTCTGCTGCATGGATCGGCGTACCATAGTCGACCCCGATATCCATCCCCGAGTGATAGATGGTACGCCCGAAAATCGGATGGGTACGATATCCGTAGGGAGACGTGATTACACCGCTGCATGGCCAGGAAAGCTGTCCCGTGCCCTGCACATAGTTATCATCACTGCCGCCGCTTTCTTCCTGCTGCGCCTGCCTTGCGGCTTCAGCCTGACGGATGCGCTCCTGAATGAGGTCTTTGACCGCATTGGAACGGGCAATGAGATCCTGCTCCATCTGTGCTGCTGCCGCCTTATTGGCTTTCGCATTATCGAGGACTCTCTGCTGCTCGGCTTTCTTCTTCGCGACCTCTGCCTGTACCTTCTTCGCTTCTTCTGCCAATGCATCGAGCCGTGCCCGATCCTGCTCCAATTCGGCTTTCTTCGCTTCGATTTTTGCCTTCTGATCCTGAATTTCCAAAATCAGGCTATAGTCAGATTGGATGATACGTTTCAAAAGTTCCAGTCGGTTCGCAAAATCGCTGAAGCTTTTCGCCCCCATGATGACTTCCAGATAATTCAGCTGTCCGAATTTATAAATCGAACGCACACGGAGATTCAGTACCTTTTGGCGCTGCTCCAGATAAGCCTGCGCTTTGCGGATCTCTTCCTCCGTCTGTCGGATCTCCGCATTCACTTTCGCCTGCTCGTCCTGAATGCTCTTCAGATGAGCATTCGCCGCATCAAGGTCTGCCTGAATGGCTTTCAGCTTGACAGCGACATCTTCGATGACCTGCTGCCAGCTCTCCTGCGAAGAACGCGACTCATCGATCTGCCCCTGAATATCCTGCAGCTCATCCTCCAGATCATCTGCAATGGAGGGAACTGCCGCCCCTGCCAGCAGCAGAGAGGCGATCGCTGCCGAAAGTATCTTCTGATGTGTTTTCATGATTACACCTTCATATACTTACGGAGCGAAATGGCACTCCCCATGACACCGATCACAATGCCTGCCGCCAAAATAATGAGCGTGGTATATCCCATAAATGGCCAGAGCGGAATCATCGGAATGAAGACAAGACCAGCTGCTGCCATTTCGGAGACGACCATTTTATAGCCTTCCCACAGAATGAGCGAAGCAAATCCGGATCCTAAAAAACCGATGACCATGCCTTCGAAAAGGAAAGGCCAGCGAATGAATCCGTTGGAAGCACCGACGTACTTCATGATCTGGATCTCTCTTCTTCTGGCAAAAACCGTAAGGCGGATGGTATTAGAAATGATAAAGAGCTCGGCGCCGGCGAGGAATACGATGAGTACGATCCCCGAGAGACGGATGACCTGTGCTACTTTATAGAGCTGTTCGATGATATCCTTCCCGTACTGGACAGTTTCGACACCCTGATACTTGGCGACAACTTCCGCCGCTGTTTTCAGCTGCTCCGGCGTCTGGAAAGACATCTGGTACGATGCGGGGAGAGGATTGCCATTGATGGCATCGAGAAGCCCCTGCTGATCCCCCATACGTTCCCGGAACTCTTTCATCGCCTGGTCTTTGTTGGTGAATTTGATTTCCTTCATGCCAGGCTGTGCTTTCAGGTACTTGCCGATGCCCATGACCTGATCGGTCGTGAGCCCATCCTTCAGATAAACCGTCATCTCGACCTGATTTTCAAGGTACGACGCCATATGGTTGATATTCAGCACGGCAGAAAGAAAAACACCTAAGATAAACATAGATAATGTCACAGTCAGGACAGATGCGATGGCCATGAAACGATTTCTGAAAAGGGAGCGGAATGTTTCACCCCAGAAATAGGATAATGAACTAAACATTCAGGTCATAGCCTCCCTTTTTCACATCATTCACAATATGTCCTTCTTCGATCATGACGACACGTTTATGCATCGCATTGACCAGATCCTTGTTATGAGTGACCATGATGATGGTCGTCCCCATGTGATTGATCTCGTTGAACAACTTCATGATATCTTCCGAGGTATTCGGGTCCAGATTGCCTGTCGGTTCGTCCGCGATGAGAAGAATCGGCTGGTTCACCAGAGCACGGGCAATCGCCACGCGCTGCTGTTCGCCGCCCGAGAGCTTGGAAGGGAGCTCTTTCTCCTTTCCGCGCAGTCCGACCAGATCCAGCACACGCTGTACCTTCGGCTTGATCTCACAGCTCTTTGCCCCCGTAACACGAAGAACAAAGGCAATGTTTTCGTATACGGTCTTCTCGGAGAGCAGTCTGAAATCCTGAAATACAATCCCCAGCGTGCGCCGATAGTATGGAATCTTGCTGGATTTCAGCTTATTGATGGTAAGACCATTGACAATGACGGTGCCCTCTTCCGGCACCAGCTCATGGGTCAAAATTTTAACAAATGTCGATTTACCGGCGCCGGAAGGCCCCACGATAAAAACGAACTCTCCTTTGTCGATATGAATATTAATGTTACTGAGCGCGGTGTGTTTTGCATCGTACTGCAGGGACACCTGATCAAACGTAATCATTAAATCCTCACTTCCTGGCGATCAATGTTTCTGCTTCTTCCGCAATATGTTCCGCGGTAAGACCATATTTTTCGAGCAGATCATCAGCCGTGCCGGATTCACCGAAGGTGTCTTCCGTTCCGATCATAGTCATCGGCACCGGTTTATGAAGACAGAGCACTTCTGCCACAGCGCCGCCGAGCCCGCCTTTGACCGTATGTTCTTCACAGGTCAGGATCGCTCCTGTCTCCTCTGCTGCTTTCAGGATGGCTTTCTCATCGATCGGTTTGATGGAGCTCATGTTGATCACACGCGCAGAAATTCCCTTTTCTTTCAAAAGCTCTGCTGCTTTCACGGCTTTAGCAACCATGATACCGCAGGCGATGATGGTCACATCACTGCCGGAAACCGCTTCATAAGAAACGCCCGGGGTGAAGGTATAATCCTCTGGGCAGATATCATCGCATTTCGCACGGCCCATACGGATATACACCGGGCCATAGTAGTCAGCGGCCCACTTGATCACCGCTTTCGTCTCAGCAGCATCGGCGGGAACGACGACCGTCATATTCGGCAGCGCACGCATCAGCGTGATGTCTTCAAGCATCTGGTGGGTCGCACCATCTTCACCGACCGTCAGGCCGGAATGAGTGACCGCTACTTTGACATTCAGTTTCGGGTAGCAGATGGAGTTTCTGATCTGTTCATACGCTCTGCCCGCACCGAAAACAGCAAATGTCGAAGCGAATGGGATCTTGCCAGCCGCAGCAAGACCCGCTGCCACGCCCATCATATTTCCTTCAGCAATGCCGGTATCGAAGAAACGATCCGGATATGCTTTGGCAAAAACCTGCGTCTTGGTGGATGCAGAGAGGTCAGCATCCAAAACTACGATATCAGGATTTACAGCACCGAGTTCTTTCAGTGCTTCACCGTATGCGTCACGAGTTGCCTTACCCATCATTCTGCCTCCACTGCTTTAATAAATCTTTCACATTCTTCTTTGCTTGGTGCCTTGCCATGCCAGCCGACCTGGTTTTCGATTTCCGGTACGCCTTTGCCCTTGACCGTCTTCATGACGATCATGGTCGGTTTGCCGGAAATGGTCTTAGCCTCTTCAATGGCTTCATGGAGTTTTTCCATATCATGCCCATCAGTTTCAATGACATGCCAGCCAAAAGCCTGGAATTTTTCTCCGATAGGAAGTGAGGACATAACCTCTGTGATCGGTCCATCGATCTGTAGCCCGTTGTTATCTACGAAAGCCGTCAGGTGGTCGAGCTTGTAATGCGCCGCATACATGGCTGCCTCCCAGACCTGTCCTTCTTCGAGTTCGCCATCCCCCAGGATCGCATACACTCTCCAGTCAGCCTTGTCCATCTTGGAAGCAAGCGCCATACCGCAGGCAGCACTGATGCCCTGCCCCAGAGAACCTGTCGTCATGTCGACACCCGGTGTATGTTTCATGTCCGGATGCCCCTGCAGCATATGACCTGCCTGACGAAGTGTATCCAGCTCTTCTTTGGGGAAATATCCTTTTTCTGCCAGTACGGCATAGAGAGCCGGTGCTGCATGGCCTTTGGACAGGACCAGACGATCACGGTCAGCCTTCTTCGGATCTTTGGGATCTACCTTCATTTCATGGAAAAACAGCAAGGTCAGGATGTCCGCGGCGGAAAGAGAACCACCCGTATGGCCGGAGTTGGCTTTGGTGATCATTTTCAAAATATCGATGCGTACATCTTTTGCCTTGCTTTTGAGAGCAGTAAGCTCTTCTGCTGTCAGCTGACTCATTTGTTTTCCTCCTTGTGATTCACTAAAGATTTCAATATTTTTACATTCTCACAAGCCTGTTTTCTCAGCTCGTCGACCTGCTTCCATTCTTCTGGCGAGGCCGGCGCATCCAGGAAACGGCAAGTATCCTTGTACAATGTTTCAGCATCCATATGATGAATCGAGCAGGATGCTTTTCTATGAATCAGTGCCAAGAAATTATCGATTTTCGGATCATAAGAGATACCCAGAAAAGGGACATGCATCAAAGCAGAGAAGATCATGGCATGCAGCCGCATACCCACGACGACATCCATATTTCCCATGAGCGAAATAAGCTCTTCTATGCTGTAGGCTTCCTTGAGCACATGGACCCTCTCGCTCTCTTCGATCTCTGCTTCCGCTGCGCGCTTGTCTTCCGGAAACTGCATCGGAATCAGGACGACTGAGCAGTCCTTCTCTCGGGTGAGCCGCTCGATATAAGCACGAAGCGGCTTCATCCAGCGAGAAGTATCCGCCCAGCTGCGGATAGCGATACCGACCCGTTTCTTTGCGGGATCCACATGATTCCTTGTGAGGATTTCCTTCCCTTTCTCCAAAGAAACAGGATCCAGAGAAAGTACGGCATCCGCCGTCGTATAGATGGTGCGATGTACCCCGAGTCTCTGAAGAAATCCCTTCGACTCACTGTCACGCACCGTGATGGCATCCACATGGTTTAATACATGCTTCAGTATAATACGGATGATGCGGTAACGCACAGGACCGATCCCCTGCGAATAAAGGAAAACCTGTTTCCGGAAAAGCACGCCAAAAATAATGATGGTGAGATAATAAATCATACTTTTCCAGCTGGTCACATCCTGCAACAGGCTCCCGCCGCCACTGATCAGCAGATCCGTCCGAAAAAGAGACGATAGGATCGGCAGGATGCCGAAGCGGGGCACGGCCTTCACTCCGAATGTTTTTGCCGTATCCGAAGGATTTCCTGAAATCACGGTGATCGAGGGCGCGTCGAAGGTCTTCCGAAGCGCCTGCAGTATGGCAAGCAGCATCGCTTCATCCCCAGCATTATGAAATCCATAATAACCGGAGATCACAATATTATACTTTGCCATATCGTTCTCCAAAGAACTTCGTCAGACGGACAAGGATCATGACGGCAAGAAGTGCGCCCACCATAGAGAGCGTACCGGCGGCCAGACCATCCAATCCACGAATAAAGCTAAGAATAAACGGACTCCTCATGTGTGCGAAAGTTTCTACCATAGATCCCTGCCCGATCGTCACAGCGACGATCAGGAAATAGTGCAGGAGCTGCGGCCATTTCCGATAGAGCGCAGCAAGAGAGACAAGCACAGCAGGATGTCCGAAGAGGAATTCCTTCTCTCTGGGGCGTGCATACATCACATCTTCGAGAAAACGGCGAAGCGCGATCTCAAACTGCGGGACAGGAGCCCCGTTGTTACCACTGCGCCCAATAAAGACAAAGCCGACGATGGCCAGAATGCCAAGCCCGACAAGAAGTCCCAGACGAATCTGGATCGAGCAGAATTTCTTGACAAAGGAAACAAAATCCCTATCGGATGTCACAGTTTTTCCAAAGAATGGGAATTTCTGGATGTAGACAACGGAAATCAGAACCAGCGGCAACACAAAAGTCGCTTTGACGCCACGGAAATATTCCATTTCCAAAAAGAAACGGATATCACTCAGAAGACCGCTGACAAAGCAGGCTCCAATCAGGGAAAGGATCCCGCACCCCCAAAGGATCATGACTGATTCGCCAAAGAGACGTCCCCAGCCGACCTCCGAGAAAGCCGTGTCTTTCTTTTTTAAGCAATACTGAAGGAAGAGAGACACAACGACAACAGGCGTACAGACCGCCGCGCCAAGCGCCAGAAGCTGCAGAAGGATATTCACATGAAGGAGCCAGTAAAGCGCTTCTGCCCCGATGAGCCCCGCCGCTTCTATTGCCATTCCGTAGCGGGAAAGTTGAGGAATGAGCAAAAGCAAGGTCAGCACGATAAGAGATACCGTACCTGCCATAGCGACAGCGCGAAGCGGTTTCTCTGGGAAATAGGCATCCATCACAGAAGCTTTACCGACAGAGAAGCCATGATTTTCCAGACGATCCCTGACGCCGGCGATGTAGGCCGCATTCGTCTCAGAGAGTGTTTTCCCATCCAGTGCAAACTTATAGGAGGGGAAAAGATTCATACGAATATTTCTTTCAATATCAGAAATGTAGAATCGAGCCGCTGCTTCTTTCTGATTCAGCTTGATCAGCTCATCCTTGGACATCGCATAGAGACGCACCAGATGGTAATCCGAATGACGTGCCATATCCAGCAGCCCTGCCTGTGGTTCAAAGCCGAGCTGACTCTGCGCTTCGATCATGACGATCGGGATGCGACGCTGATTGAGCCCCTGAGAGACTTCTTTCTGATATTCCTTGTACCCGAAAATTTCTTTCCCCTGGAAAATGACACCGCTGACTTTATCCGAAGCATCGACCGCATGGAAAAAATCATCGATGAAGGCCTTGGGCGCATGCGCCACATTCGCCGGACGAAGGACTAAATAAAAACCATGCGAACCGGCGCGTTTGACCGTATTTGTGAAAATACCAAGCGGCATCGTCATGAATTTATCATAGACGCCGGAGACTTCAAGAGCTTCTACCCCATTTTCAGAGATCGGCTTGACCTCATCCCTGCTATAGAGCAGCGAGAGATGGTCAGCCATTTCCTTAAAATAGGAGTTTCCATCTGCCGTGTCCACCGGCTGGACATAGATCTTATCCGGCAGAATGCCTGAGATCTCCGGATGCCGCGCCTGAAATTCATAACCGCGATATACACGAATGAAATTGTGATTCACGAGCTTTTCCGGGGTTTCATCATAGACCGCAAGCGAAGTCACACCGTTTTTACGATACAGCTCAAAAAGCGCATCTGTGGTGGTTCGCTCGACAGCTGCACTGTCCAGGATATTGTTATAATCGTAGACCATTTCAACGGTCTGGGCAGCCGCTTCTACATGATAGCGCTGCCAGGAAATCCAGGCTCCCGCCATGGCTCCGATCAGAATCAGAACGGCCAGCAGCTTGAAGACGGTCTGTTGTAAACCTTTCATTCTATCCATCCTTTTACTTTGCTTTGGTGTTGAATTTGTTCTGTTTCAGGAAGCCTTCAATGAAAGGATTCAGATCCCCATCCATGACGCCCTGGATATTGCCCGTTTCAATGCCCGTCCGGTTATCCTTGACAAGGGTATACGGCTGGAACACATAGGAACGGATCTGGCTGCCCCATTCGATCGCCTGCTGCTCGCCTTCGATGTCTTTTGTCATCTGTTCGCGTTTCTTCAGCTCGAGTTCATACAGCTTGGCACGGAGAAGACGAAGACACTGTTCCTTATTCTGGAACTGGGAGCGTTCATTCTGGCAGGCAGCGACGATCCCCGTAGGAATATGAGTCATTCGGACAGCCGAGCTCGTCTTATTGATATGCTGTCCGCCGGCACCGCTGGAACGATAATAATCCACGCGGACATCTGCCATGTTCAGATCGACTTCGACATCATCACTGATTTCCGGCATGACATCCACAGCGGAGAAGGACGTATGACGACGTTTCGCCGCATCAAACGGAGAAATACGGACAAGACGGTGGACCCCTTTTTCGGATTTCAGGAATCCGTAGGCGTACTTGCCTTTGACCATGTATTCTGCACTCTTGATGCCGGCTTCATCGCCCGGAAGCATATTCAGCTCCTCGATAGCAAAGCCTTCCGCTTCAGCCCATTTGATATACATACGGATCAGCATCTCGGTCCAGTCCTGGGCTTCGGTACCGCCTGCCCCGGCATGGAAGGTAATGATGGCATTATTCGCATCGTAGGGTTCGCTCAAAAGAAGCTCGATCTCTTTTTTGTCAAGGATCTCTTTCAGCTCATCCAGCTCTGCCTTGATTTCCGGCTCCATCCCCTGATCATCTTCCTCGATGGCAAGATCCAGAAGATCCTTCAGGCTTTCCGCTCTGTCAAAGAGGCGGGTATACGTATCATAGGCATCCTTGGCTTCTGTCGCTGCCTGCGAAATCTCGCGGGCTTTATCAGCATCATCCCAGAATGTCGGATCACTCATCTGAATATCGTAACTTGCGATTCTTTCTTTCAGCTGAGGTAAGTCAAAGTGAATCCCTTATTTCTTTTTCATGATTCAGCAGGTCTGTCAAGGTTTTTTTCAAATCTTCCAACATCTGATAGTCATCTCGCTTTCTGTTTTTTGATTATTTTTTAATACTATAAAATAAAACAGCAAATCATCAGGCTGCCAAGTGGCAGACTGATGAATGAATGCTGATATAAATAATAGGTTCAAGGTTCAGGTTAATGGGTTCAGGTTGGTTAAGCGGTAATAGATTTTCTTGACTTAATCGTAACTGGATCAAGTGAAACAAAATCCTAATCCCTGGCTACCAATCCCTAGTCCCTATTTTCCATCCTTTATTTTTTCTCTTCGGCCGCTTCGGTCTCCGCATCCCCGTTGTCATCGACATAGTGCTCTTCGGCATCTTTCAAATGATCTTCGGTTGCCGGAGCCTCCGGTTTTTCAAGGTGTGCCCCTTCTTCCGGATCTGTCGTGAAACGGATCTGGATGTGATAGAGGTAAAGGATGATGGTTTCCATCATGGCCTGCTGCATTTCTTCGAAAATATCGAATGCTTCGACCTTGTATTCTACGATCGGATTTCTCTGGCCATAGGAACGCAGACTGATGCCTTCCTTCAGCATATCCATGTCATCTAAGTGTTCCATCCACTTAGAGTCG
Source organism: uncultured Dialister sp. (assembly GCA_900543455.1). Taxonomy (GTDB): domain Bacteria; phylum Bacillota; class Negativicutes; order Veillonellales; family Dialisteraceae; genus Dialister. The sequence goes on along the minus strand of UQRR01000034.1, from coordinate 688 downwards.
ACAACTTTCAGCATGACCGCTTTTTCGAGTTCGCGCATCATCGGAGAACCGATGGATTCTTCTCTTGCATTGTATGTCTCATGAGCCATCGTTTTCAGCTTGTCTTCGACTTCTTCACGGCTCATGTCTTCGATTTCTTCGAGCTTCAGATCGCCCGGAGCGAGGAAATATTTTTCAGCATACTTCAGCAGGCCGGCGAAATCCCATTCTTCCGGATACAGTTTCGGATCCGCATAGGTTTCCATCCCCTTCTCGATGATGTTGTCCACCATAGAAAGGATCTGGTCCTTCATGTCTTCGCCTTCGAGGATCTTCCTGCGCTGGTCATAGACGACCTTACGCTGCTGGTTCATGACATCATCATATTCCAGGACATACTTACGAATATCAAAGTTGCGTGCTTCGACACGTTTCTGTGCTTTCTGAATGGCATTTGAAACCATGCGGCTGTTGATCGGTTCGTCTTCTTCAAGGCCCATCTTTTCCATAAAGCTCTTGATGTTATCCCCGCCAAAGATACGGAGCAGGTCATCTTCCAAAGACAGGAAGAACTGGCTGGAGCCCGGATCCCCCTGACGGCCGGCACGTCCACGGAGCTGGTTATCGATACGGCGGGACTCGTGGCGCTCGGTGCCGATGATGAACAGGCCGCCGGCCTGGCGCACCTTGACAGCCTCATCGGCAATCT
>UQRR01000033.1 GCA_900543455.1 uncultured Dialister sp. | reverse complement strand
TTGCCTTCGGCACTTCCCCCGAAGGGGGAAGCAAGACGTTACGTAGCTAACGATTTCCTTAACTTAATAGCATTACCTAGAGGGGAAGGCTGCGATACGAGAATACCATCTTCTAAAAAAGGCGGCGAAGCCGCCACGAGAGCCCTGAACCCTGAACCCTGAACCAAATGAAAGAAAATAAAAAAGGGGCTGTGAAGAAATGAGGATTCATTTCTTCACAGCCCCTTTTTTATTTTCTATAGCTCATGCGTTTCCTTGCGATTTTTTCTGCTTCGCGGGCGGCCTCGCCCTGATTCGGGTGGGCTTCCTCGTCCATTTCATACTGCCACATGCGCGTGGGGACCATTTCGCCCTCAGGGCTGCTGGTGTAGCGCATGGACTTCGGCATGGTCTTTACGGTGGAGAGCGGGCTTGTGAAGCCGCGGCCGATGACGTCTGTGGTATTCATGATGAAGAGAAAGGCATGCGGGTCGATTTCTTCGATGTAGTGACGGAGTTTCGTGATCTGTGTCAGATCGACGATGGCAAAGACGATGCGCTTATCCATGCCGGAGAAGGCGCCCTGCCCATAGAGGAGAGTCGCACCGTGGTGGATGTTGCGGAGGATGGCGTCTGCGATCTCAAGCGGCTTGTCAGAAACGATGAAGGCGGCTTTCCGCTGGGCGAAGCCGATGACGAGGCGGCTCGAGAGATTCGCATTGATATACATCGCGATCAGGGTGCAGATGGCGAGCTCCAGGGCAAAGATCCAGGCACTGGCCATGACGATCAGGAAGTTCAGCGCAAAGACGACGTAGCCGATTTCCAGATTGTAGTATTTCTTCAGGATCGCGCCGATGACATCGAGGCCGCCGGTGTTGCTGTTGTAACGGTAGAGGAGCCCCATGCCAAGGCCGAGGATGACGCCGCCTGCGATGGCGGAGACGAGCGGCTCTTTCACGGAGGACATGGTGGCGAGCGGTGCGGTGAGGTCGATGAAGACGGAGCAGAGCACGGTGCCTATGATGGTGATCAGGGTGTAGAATTTTCCCATGAACTTCAGGGCGAGAAGAAGGATCGGGATGTTCAGGATGAGGTTCGCGATACCGATGGGGAAGCCCGTCAGGTAGTTCAGGATCATCGCGATGCCGGTGAGCCCGCCTGCGAGGAAGTGATGGGGGACATAGAAGGCATTGATGCCGACGGAGTAGAGAAATGTACCGACCACAGTGATGGCCAGAATGAATAACAGCCGCTGCCAGAAAGTGGGGCTTCTGTAGTCAGCCCCCAACGGGGTGTTCATGAGTGGGTCCTTTCTTTGGAAAATGGAAGCACCAAGGGTGCGGTGAGAATATTTACATCATATTATTATAGCATGAGGGGCAAGGGAAAATGAGGAATGAGGAATGAGGAGTGAGAAATGAAGGTGGCGGCTTCGCCGCAATATATATGAGGCGATGCCCGAAGGTGGCTTTTTAGTCACCGGTCACTCCGATGATACGAGTAGGCCCTTGGAGAAGGGCCGCGCCGAAGGCGCAGGATAGAGTGCCTCGGAGAGGCACAACTCTACGCAGCGGTGTGAAAAACGATGTGAGATGATCCGCCTTTCTTGCGTGTCATCCCGGCCGAAGTGGCAGTGCAATAAAGATCGAGGGCTGCGCTTGGGATGATGAAACGGGGGAAGGAATAGTACCGCATAGAGGGCATTTTTTCCTTTGATAAGCACGCGAAAAGCGCGCCTTTTGGAAGAGGCGCGCTTTTCGCGTACTTATATTATTTTCTTTAAGTAGCGCGGATGAGGTGATTATTTCTTCTCTAACAGGAAATCTATGATGTTTTTGCAGCGGATGCCATTAAAATCAGAAAAAATCGTATGATCCATGGTCAGGATGAACTTTTCATAATTGTCGGAAATGGCTTCGAGAGGAGCCAGCTCGCGGCGTCTCGTATTTTCATCCATGATAGAAGCCGAGACCTGGATGTATTTTTTCTCATCTGTTTTTTCTGCAATGAAGTCGATTTCCAAAGTCCCCAGTTTTCCGATACTTACCTGGTAGCCTCGGCGGAGGAGTTCAAGGTAGACAAGGTTTTCGAGAATGTGCCCATAGTCTGTGTTTCGGAAACCGAGTAGTGCATTTCTAAGGCCTATATCTGCGATATAGTATTTTTCTTGCGTTTTGAGATGCAGTTTTCCTTTGATGTCATAGCGGCTGATTTTGTGAAAGATGAAAGCACTCTGCAGCATACGCACGTAGTTGTCTATGGTGAAGGTACTGGTCTTGCGTCCCACACTGGTCAGATAGCCGCTGATTTTTGGAGAGGAAACTGGATTTCCCACGTTGTCAGCAAGGAAATGCACCAGGGCGTCCAAGAGGGCTGGATCGCGGACCGCGTTTCTTTGCACGATGTCTTTCATGAGGACGGTGTTATAAATACCCGAAAGGAAGAGACGGATGGCGTCATTTTCCTGCGGAAGAAGGGGGATGATCGGGAGACCGCCGTACTTCAGGTATTGCTGAAAGGCTAAGTCTTTGTTTTCTGCTTTCGGTGCCGGAAGGAACTGAAGGTATTCCTGGAAGGAAAGCGGGAGAACCTGAATCTCTATGTACCTGCCAGAAAGGAGTGTTGATATCTCGGAGGATAACAGGCTGGCATTGGAGCCGGTCAGATAGATGTCAGCGTTGCCTTCCATGAAGAGGGAATTCACGGCTTTTTCCCAGTGTTCCACCTGTTGTACTTCATCGAGCATCAAGTATACATGAGACTTTCCCGTCATGCGGTCTTTGATCCACGTGTAGAGCGCGCGATAATCCCGGATCTGGTCGAATTCCATGGATTCGAAATTCATTTGGATCAGCTGGTCTTTGTGAATTCCTTGGGAGAGGAGGTCTTCTGCAAAGAGTTTGAGCAAGGTGGATTTGCCGCTGCGCCGCATGCCTGTAATGACTTTGATGAGTGGCTGGTCTTGAAAGGCTTTTAATTGATTCAGATAAGTCTCTCGTTGTATCATATGCATCACCTTTACTAAGTATACTTATAAAAGTGGCATTTGGCAAATAGTTTTACAGGTATATTTAAAAAATTATAAAATCAAATGGTTTTTAAGGGATACTTTGAAATTTAATCAGCGTTTCCCTAGGTGAGTATGCAAAAGCAGGGTTAGCCCTGGGGACGTGCTGCCACTTGATTGTGAATGAAAGCTTTACTCGAATGAGAAATCAGGAATGAAGGTGTCGGCTTCGCCGCCTTTTTTTAGATGATGGTATTCTCGCATCGTAGCCTTTCCCTAGAGGGGAAGGTGCCCCGCAGAGGCGGATTGGGCAGACATGGATGCATGGATGCGGAATTGGTATAGATATATCGAAATTTGACAATATAACCGGGGGGGGTACACTGTCGGTAGGAGTATCTAATGGTTGTGATAGAGAGTTGTCATCTATTTCTTTTTATTTTTCCGAGAGAGGGGAATATGGTATGAAGAAAGAAACGAAGAGACTCATTTTGGCTGGATTATTCGTGCTCCTTGGTTCAGGAGCAACGCATGCGACAGACTATACAGCTGCGATTGGTGCGGGTAATTATACGGATGATATTTTTAATATGAATGTTAAAAATGTCGGTTACCCAATTGATGCAAGCGAAAGTAAGGATATTTCAATCACAGGGAAAGAAATCCATATCAAATCTACGGCGGATCAAAATGGGCAGCTTGTTGGGGCGGATTCTTGGTCTAATGCCACGCTGTCACTCGGCAGTGATAAAACAGAAAGCATTACAGTGGATGTACAAAATCCCAATATAGCTTATGTAAATGATGGGAAACCTGCGAAGTGGGTATATGGTATTGCTTCTATTGGCAAAAATGATCCTTCGAAGCCATTGACCGAAGTAAATGTTACAGCAAAAAAATTATATGTTAATACCGTTGGCTCCACGGATTATCAGGAAGTTGCTGCACTTTTTGCAAACAACTCTACAGATGGCGTGACTGCGCCGCAGAATGCAGCACAACTTAATATAAATGCACAGGAAATTGAGTTAAATTCCTCTTCTATTGGTATAGGTGCTTTCTCTAATGGTCAAGTGAACATCAACGGCAATCTCACGGTTAATGCGAAGAATGCACTGGATGTACGCGGTCGCTCCACGACGAACATCAATACAGACGGAAAACACTCCACCGTGTTGAATGGGGATATCGTATTCGAAACCCCTGCAACACCGCAAAATAGTCACGATAGCGGGAATATTATTGATGCCTATGTAAATGTGAACTTGACGGGCAAAGACTCTTCCTGGACGGGCAGCGCTTATCAGGAATATAAAACGAATGAGGCTGACACTAAATACCAGCATGTCATCGAAATGGATACTAACCCATATCAAGGCAATGTCACCGGTTTCAAGCTCACCATGGCTGACGGTGCTTCGTGGAACATGACGGGCGACAGCTTTGTCAATAATGTCGACGCTTCGAGTGACAGCGTGATCCATGTCGGACGCGATGTCAAGACGGCGAATATGCAGAATGTGAAGCTCGACAAGGCGACCATCGACCTCGCGGGCGATCAGCAGACGGTCAATGTCACGAAGAAGCTCTCCGGCAACGGTACGATCGCGACGAACAGCCTCAATAATACACTCAAGGCAGTGGATGCGGCGGATGCAGATATCACTGTCAAAGGGACCGGCAATATCGCTGACTTGATCGCAAGCGATAGCGCGAACGCGCAGAAACTTGCGGATACCGCGGTGGGGGCAAATGGTAAAACCATTGCGAAGAAGATCAAAGCGAGTGCGGCTACGATTGCGGGGGACTACGAAGCACAGGTGGATGCAAACGGCAAGGTCGTCAATGAAGTGAAATCTCAGAACCAGACGAACCTTTCCATCAGCAAGCTCGGTGCGCTTTCTCTCATGACATGGCGTCAGGAGAACAATGATATGAATAAGCGTCTTGGTGAAATTCGTGACAGCCAGGGCGAGCAGGGCATCTGGGCGCGCATGAGCCGCGGCGAAGCGAAGTATGGCTCGCAGGGCGTGAAGAACCAGTACAATTACTATCAGCTGGGCTATGACCACAAGATCGCGGATGACTGGATCCTGGGCGGTGCTTTCACCTATACCGATGGCGAAAACAATCTGATCGGCGGCAGCGGGACCAATAAGAATACGGGCTTTGCTGTGTATGGCAGCAACCTGCGCGATGATGGTAGCTTCATCGATCTCATCGCCAAGTACGCACATATGAAGAATGATTTCGATACCATCGGCGGCGTCGGTATCGGCGAGTACAGCACGAATGGGTATGCGCTGTCTGCGGAATACGGCAAGCGTTTCCAGCAGGATGGCTTCTGGATCGAACCGCAGGCTGAGCTGACTTACGGCAAGGTTTCTTCGGCGGATTTCACCACATCTGAAGGGGCGAAGGTTCATCAGGACAGTCTGGACAGCCTTGTCGGCCGTCTCGGATTCTCGCTGGGCAAGGATGTCAAAGCGGGCAATGTATACGTTCGCGCGTCCTATCTCTATGATTTCAAGGGTGATGTGGCTATGCGCATGAGCAATGGCGTGGCTTCTGATACCTATGATCAGGATCTCGGCGGCAGCTGGTGGGAATTTGGTGTCGGCACGAATCTGAATTTCGGCAAAGATATGCATTTCTACTTCGATGTGGAAAGAACGGAAGGCGGGAAAGTCGATACACCGTGGCAGTGGAATGCGGGCGTCCGTCTCTCTTTCTAAGGAAACAGGATGATAGGGAGGCCTCTCCATCAGAGAATAGCATGTCATTATGATTCTAAAAAAGCATCAGCCTTTTTGGCTGGTGCTTTTTGTGTTTACCAAGCGATGTTGCGCTCGTTTTTTCTCGTCGTGGGATTTCATCCGTGCTTCCCTAGCTTTTTCAACCATTGTTGTATACAATAAAAGCAGTGAATGCCGATGCATTTCTGGCTGAGGCGTTCATATTTTATGAACTAAAGTCCGATCGTAGGAGTGATAGTATGACAAACAGGCACTGGCTGAAGCGCGAGGTGCCCGCGTGGGTGAAAGAGAAGCTCATCAGTGAAGAAGAGGGGAAGGCGCTGCTGGCCCGGTACCGGAAGGGGGAGCCGGGGGCGTACAGGGAGGCTTTCTTTGTGATGGCGGTGGTCTGCCTTTTGGGCGGGCTGGGATTTCTGGGAGCGGGGCTGTGGAATGGGCTCACGCAGGATGAGCGTTTCCTCTTGGCGCTCGTTCCTTTGCTGCTTTCGCTTCTCTCGGTAGTCTCGATGGTAGTGCTGGATCGGAGGATCCCGGATGATCCGGTCGCCGTGAAGGGGGCTGAGGTGCCCTTTGGCGCGTCGGGGGTACTCGATGAGGTGTCGGACTCGGCGGGGAGTCTGGACAGGGCGCAGCGCATCGGAAAGAAGGCGCAGCTCTGGGGAGCGCTCATGGAGGAGGAGCGTCTGGTACCGGCGAAGACTTGGCATCACCGTGTGCCGGTCTTCCTGCGCGAGTCGGCGGCTGCCTTCCATGGCGTGAGCATTCTTGCTGCGTTCTGGATGGTGGCGGAGTCCTTCAAGCTGACGGATGATCTCTATGTGGGGCTTTCGCTTTGCGGTTTTCTGCTTCTGGTGCTGACGCTTGTGACAAGCTCAGCGGCTTCCGGCATCCTGTATATGATCGTGTCCGTGGGTATCTTCTATACGGCGCCGGTGCGCGGCTGGCCGGAGTTTCTTTCGTGGTTTTACATGCTGACGGCGCTGGGGATGCTGGCGCATCTGCTGCGGGAGCGCCGCGACCGCGCGGTCGTGTGCTTCTCCTGGGTCTGGGCGGTCGGCATTCTCCTTCTGATTTTCTGGTCGGCGGGAAATATGCTGTGGCAGACGCTTTTCTTCTCGCTCGCGGCGTCGCTCACATGGATGGCGGGCGGAGCGTTCCGTTCGTATGGCGTGGGCGCGGCTGCGCTGCGTTTCTTCGGAGGCATCGCGGTCTTTGCGGTGCTGCTCGAAGGCTCGTATGGGGCGGTCTGGGCGGATGTGTCGGGGAGCTACGCGCTGTGGATCCTTTTCCTGCTTTTCCTCGCTGCGGATGCGGTGCTTATCGTGCGTATGGCGGTCAAGAAGGAATGGCTCTCGATCCTCGCGGGGCTTACGCCTTTCATCATGGCGGCCTCGGCGATGATTTCTATCTTCGAATCCTCCGGTGCGCTCTCTGCGACGGTGGTTTCTATTTTCTGCGCGATCCTTTCGGTGGCGGTCATTGCACGCGGTTTCCAGATGGATCGTCCGATGCAGCGCTGGGGCGGCGTCGCGCTCCTTGCAGCGGATGGCGTGATCCGTGTGATGGATTCCGCGCTTTCGCTCTCGCAGAGAGGGCTCTTTTTCCTGGTGGTCGGGTTGCTGGCAGGTGCCGTCTGTTTCCTGCTGTACCTGCCTGCGAAGAAGAAACGAAAAGCGGTTCCCGCAGAGGAAGGGAAGGAGGACGACCATGCTGAGTAAGAAGATGTCTCTCATTCTCCTCGCGGCGGCGGCAGTCGTCGAGCTGACGAGCCTTGTCTGGATTCGCGGCGAATATCGCAGTACGATGATCGATGGAGCCGAGTATCAGGTGCCGGCGGCGATCGATTTCAAGGGGGATTTCTATGAAAGAAATTATCTCCCTGTGACAGTGCCTCTCACCGAAGCCCCGTGGCACGGAGAGAAAGCACCGGAGAAGGGGGAGGAAATCTATCTCGCGCTCACCAGAAATGCCGATGGCATGATGGAGATCACCGGGGCGCAGGATACCCGTCCCGGCGGGGACTACCTCATCACCCGTGCGCTGTCGTACATCGACGGCATGGTGCATTTCCATTTCCCAGTCGATAGGATGTACATGTCGCCCGAGCAGATCGCGAAGCTCTCGATCGTCGAGCTCTCCGAACGCGTGCAGGTGAAGAATGAGCAAAAGAAGACCACGGAGACGCATATGAAAAATGAGCTCTCGGCACTGATCCATATCAAGGATGGCCGCGCAGTCATTGCGAAGGTCCTCGCCAATGGTTCGCCCGTCGAGCAGACCTTCACCACGGTTGGGAAAAATATCAATGTGACCTATGCGAAAAGTGCTAAAGAACGAGATCAGTATAGTACGAGAATCAATAAAGAAGAGAAAACGCAGCGAGACTAAGAGACTAGGAGACGTCAGATATCAGAAATCAGACGTCTGATTCGGGTTTTCGGACTTTGCGGGTGCTTGGTCTATCGTCTTTTCGTCTCTGAGCTGGATATATCCGCTTTGTTCTTCGCAGTCTCCAAGCTGTATCCTTTTTGAGTCTCATTTACACATTACCAAGGAGGTCATCTATGTACATCATCCTTATGCGTCACGGCGAGGCAGAGCCGGAGACAGAAGATATCGCCAATAAAAATCGTTCCCTGACGCCGAAGGGCATGCGTCAGGCACGGAAAAGCGCGCGCATCCTCGGCAAGTTTCTGAAGGATAATCCCATCCGCATCTTTACCAGCCCTTACCAGCGCACGCGTCAGACGGCGGGGATCCTCGCGGAAGAGTGCTTCGCCGAGGAGATCCATACCGCGGAAGAGCTCCTCTCCTCGAACTGGCAGATGGTGCTGAATCATCTGATCTCCGACGGCAGTCCCATTGCGTTCGTATCCCACCATCCCTTCCTGCAGTCCTACCTGCTCTCCGCCTGCAGCGCGGCAGTGAAATTTGACCTCGCCGGTATCGCCGTCATCGACTACGACCTCCGCTGGCGGCAGGGGAAACTCGTCGGCTACTTTACACCGTCGCTGAAACTGATGAAGAAAGAGTGACTGGTGGCTGGTGGCTGGTGACTAGTGACTGGTGACTAGTGACTGGTGACTAGTGACTGGTGACTAGTGGCTAGGGACTAGGGACTAGAATATTCCTCCCGCGCGTAGGCCCTAGGAGAAGGGCCGCGCCGAAGGCGCAGGATAGAGTGCCTCGAAGAGGCACAACTCCCCTATAGTAAAATGAAAGCCGATGTGAGGAAATCGTCATCTGGAATCACCGCCATTTGCAGAATACGGTATTTCGAACAATCACCCATATCCGCTACAAAGAAATTCGAAAGCTGGCGCTTTCGTCTATCCCGGCCTTTGGCCGCGCCCTTCTCCAAGGGCGAACGCGTCTGACGATAGTCGCATATGGCAGGTAAGCGGACTAGGGAAACGCTGATTAAATCGCAGAATCAGATTTTACAAGAATTTTTATACATAGCTTCGTCATAACCTTCCTTAAATAGCTCGCTATTCGCGTCAGATTATTCCTCGCTATGCATAAAAATTCAAGAGTAAAATCTGACAACGATTTAATCAGTGTTTCCCTGGCATGATAACGGAGCAGGATATATCCCATGTAGCGGCATGAAAACGCTGCGAGCTGATCCACGGACTGCTGACTGCCCACCGCCAATAACTATTTCCAAGGAGGTACCTATGAAAAAACTACTCACCATCGCGGGCTCCGACTCCTCCGGCGGCGCCGGTATTCAAGCCGACCTGAAGACCTTTGCCGCCCTCGGCACCTACGGCATGAGCTGTATCTGCGCCCTGACCGCGCAGAATACGACAGGCGTCCGCATGGTCGTGAATACTCCGATTTCCATGGTCAAAGTCCAGCTCGAAGCCATCTACGACGACGTTCCGCCTGACGCCGTGAAGACCGGCATGCTCGGGACAGCTGCCATCGTGGATACAGTTTCCGATTTCCTTGGAAATCACCGAAGTGCGCCGCTCGTCGTCGATCCCGTCATGGTCGCCACCAGCGGAGACAGGCTGCTCGAAGACGATGCCATCGCACTCTATAAAGAAAAACTCATCCCCCTTGCGACACTCATCACGCCGAACATCCCCGAAGCCGAAGTCCTCTCCGGCATGTCCATCACGAGCGCTCCCGACCGCCGAAAAGCCGCCGAAATACTCATGACCTTCGGCTGCGAAGCCGTCCTCATCAAGGGCGGCCATCACATCATGGACGCCGATGACCTTCTCTATGATGGCAAGGACTTCATCGCCTACCCCGGGCGGCGCATTGACACGAAAAATACCCACGGCACAGGATGCACCCTTTCGAGCGCCATCGCGGCAAGCCTCGCCAAAGGCCTTCCGCTCGAAGGTGCGGTCGAGGCAGCCAAGGACTACCTCACCGGCGCCATCGCGTGTGCGAAGACAGACTCCGTCGGACACGGCCATGGCCCTGTCCATCACTTCTGGTTCTACGGAGACCACTGGGGGAGAATGAAATGAGCTATCCCTTCTTTGCCTACATGTCGCGCCTGAAATACATCGCCCGCTGGGGTCTCATGCGCAGCACCATCCCCGAGAATGACGCCGAGCACACTCTTCAGACTGCCATGATCGCCCACGCCCTCGCCCTCATCCGGCAAGACATCTTCCATGAGTGGGCAGATCCCGAGCACTGCGCCATGCTCGCCCTCTACCATGATGCCAGCGAAGTCTTCACCGGCGACCTTCCGACACCTGTGAAATACTTCACCCCCGGCCTCCACGAAAAGTATGAGGAGATCGAGACAGAAGCCAGGAAGAAACTCCTCGCGACACTCCCCGAAGAACTGCAGGAAAGCTACGCATCCTATCTCGTCACCCTTGAGCGGGATCCCCTCTGGCCCCTTGCCAAAGCCGCCGATACCCTCTCCGCCTTCCTCAAATGCGCCGAAGAAGTCCGCGATGGAAATCCGGAATTTCAAGAAGCCTATCGCACGACACGAAAAAAACTCGAGGACATTCATATGAAAGAAGTCGACTGGTTTCTCGCTCGTTTCGCCAAGAGCTTCGAGAAGACGCTGGATCAACTGAATCAGAATCAGTAAGAGCAGCCCCTTGCGGGCGGCTCTTTTTTGTTGTCAGAAGTCCGAAGTCAGAGGTCAGAAGTCAGAAGTTAGATGTCAGATGTCTGGTGTCAGATGTCTGAAGTCTGATATCTGAAGTCTGACGTCTCCAAGTCTCTTAGTCTCAAGGTCCCCGCACTCTCAAGCATGCGTTATTGTCATGGATGTATAGATTTCTATAGAGATTTGCAAAAACATAATTTAATACTTTACTAACGGGGGGGGTAATGGTATCCTAATGACATGAAAAGGAGTTTATTTTTACTTTTATCATGGTAATATCCGGGAGGGATAGGTATGAAGAAAGAAACAAAGAAACTCATTGCCGCTGGTATCGTGATGGCGCTCAGCTGCGGCGCTTGGGGAAGTGTGTCGGCGGCTGATAATGCTGCGGTTGCCGGTGAAGATAAAAAGGTGAATAGCATTTATTCGGATGGTAAAATTAGTAATGTTTATTATGGATTGAACGCTAAAGGGGATCCTTCAAGCTCCCAAGAAGGAAAGATATCTTTAACGACGCCAAAGGTTGAGATCCATGCTACTGGGATTGGAATCCAAGCGACCAAATGGGGATCTGTTATTGTGGGCAATACAGATACGCAAAATGTCAGCATTTCTGGCGCTTCGCAAGGAGTCAAGCTGAGCCAAGGCGGATATGCGGAGATTACTGGTGAACAGGTAAAAATATCTAATGAAAATGGGAAAAGAGCGTTAATTGAGGTTGACAACGACTTTCCCAAAATGAAAAGACCTGCTCTGTTGATAGTCAAAGGAAAACAGATCGAGCTTGTGTCTGTTGGTCAGGTCATTGACACGAACTCAAGAAATGGCGTGCCCAATGCTAGCGTTACTTTGGGGGATGATTCTACGGAATTACTCACTATGACAGGTGGCAAGGGAATTAATGCTAAAAAGAACTCTGAAATCATCGGAAAAGCAAAAGATATCAGCTTGGTGGTCAATTCAACTGCGATTACGCAGGGAGTACAAGCAACAGGTGATGAAGCAAAGGTGCAGCTGACAGCTAAAGACCATTTGCTGGTAGATGTAACTGGCGCGGGCGCAACGGCAGTGTATGGTTCTACCTCTGGAAAGGTGGAACTCGCCGGTAATGACACAAAAATCCAGGCAAAGGGAGAAGGTAGCAGTGTTTATGGTGTCCATGCAGAGACGCAGTCGAATGTTTTGATTTCAGGGAATACGGCAGACATTCGTACCGTTGGCGGTAAAAATGGCCCTAAAGGCGAATTGGGAAGTTCTGCACTGTATGCCAACAATGGGAATATCACTGTTGATGCGGATAAAGTAGTCGTTAATACCACGAATGCCAAGGAGCATGCATTTGCTGTTTATAGCAATTGGGGCTCTGATATTAAACTTGGCAAAGATGCAAATTCTGAAGTGCAGATTTCAAGCAGTAGCGAAGGGACAGCTATGGGTGTTGCGGTAGCTTCAGCTGAAGGTGCTAAACCCCCGGCACTGGAAGGTCTCAAAGGGGAGACGAGCAGTACGCCGACAACTGGGGCACCAGATGGCAAAGTGACGATCCAAGGTGCAAAGATCAATGTATCCGCAGAAGGTACGAAGGCTCGCGGTTTATATGCACAGGATAATAACAAGATCAGCGCCGGTAATGCCGGCTCTGATATCCAGATTTCTGCCAAGGGCGAAGATGCTATTGGTGTACTGGCTCTTGTTCATGGCTCTGTCGATTTGAATGGGAAAAATGCTGTAATCAAGGCGGAAAGCAGTGGGAATCTAGCATCTGAAGGGATTCATGTCCAGAATAATGACATGACAGATACGGCTCATCGTGCTACAGTCAACGTAAATACCGAGAATACGACGATTCATGCCGATTCGGCTCTCGTTGCCATGAGTAACAGTGTGCTGAATGTGAACAGTAACTTGGTAACCCATGGCAAGAATGCCATCCTGACCCGCGGCAATTCGGATGTCAATATCAACGTGGCTGGTAAGCATACGACACAGCTGAATGGTGATATCGTATTCAACTATGATGGTGCAAGTAGCGGTACAGTCATCGATTCGAATGTCAATGTGAATCTGAATGGGGAAGGCTCGTTCTGGACGGGCAATACAAAGGCGGAATGGAATAACGGTAATGAAGGGAAGCCTGACGCCGACAAGATGCAAGTCTCTCATATGACGTTGCAAGTAGAGAATGGGGCACAGTGGAATCCAACCTCTGTTAAAGAAGTGGGGAATGACTCGGCTTCGGCGGGCTCACAGGCTGTGGCGTTGAACAGTTTGAAACTGGACAATGGCGTAGTCAATCTGGATAGCGACAAACTTGATGCAAATTCTCCCGTCAAAGTTGAAAAGATTAGCGGTAACGGTACTATTACCACCAATTCCCTCGATAACAAACTTGTCATCGATGACAAAGCAACAGGTACGAAGCTCAAAGTCGAAGGCTCGGGCGAGATCGGCGACAAGATCCTGGCGGGCAAAGCCACACTGGAAGACCTCGCTGGCACGGTTAAAATGAAGGAGGGGGATAAAACAGCTTCCGATGTGGTGGAGACACAGGATGGTATCATCGCCGGCAAGATGTTTGCCAAAGTAGGTACTGATGGCACGATCGATGCTTCGACGGTCAAGAGAGCCATTCAGCAGCATAACCAGGCGGTCAGCAGCATGGCGAACCTCTCCCTCATGACATGGCGTCAGGAAAACAATGACATGAATAAACGTCTCGGTGAAGTGCGTGCGAGCGAAGGCAGTCAGGGCATCTGGGCCCGTATGGCACGCGGTCAGTCTAAGTATGGACAGCAGGGCATCAAGAACCAGTACAACTACTACCAGCTCGGTTACGACAGCAAGATTTCCGATGACTGGATCCTGGGCGGTGCCTTCACCTATACTGATGGGGACAGCAGCTATACCAATGGCAGTGGTACGAATAAGCACACCGGCTTTGCGGTATATGGCAGCAACCTTCGAGATGACGGCAGCTTCATCGACCTCATTGCCAAGTATGCACACATGAAGAATGACTTCGACGTGAATGGCGGCGTAGGCAGCGGCGACTACAGCACGAATGGCCTCTCCTTCTCCGCGGAATACGGCAAGCGTTTCCAGCAGGAAGGCTACTGGATCGAACCGCAGGCGGAACTGACCTACGGCAGAGTCTCCTCGGCAGACTTCACGACGAAGAGAGGAGCGAAGGTCCATCAGGACAGCATGGACAGCCTCGTCGGACGTCTCGGCTTCTCGCTCGGCAAGGATATCAAGCAGGGCAATGTATACGTTCGCGCGTCCTACCTCTATGATTTCCAGGGCGACACCTCCGTGACGATGTCTAAGGGCGGAGCAGCGACCTCCTTCAAGACCGACCTCGGCGGCGGCTGGTGGGAATTCGGCGTCGGCACGAACCTTGACCTCGGCCATGATACCCATTTCTATCTGGATGTAGAAACCACCGCAGGCGGTGATGTTGATACGCCGTGGCAGTGGAATGCAGGGGTGCGCTACTCCTTCTAAGGAAAGAGCGGATGCGCCGGCAATCATTGAAAAGTACAAAAGAGCCTACTGAGGATGTTTTCTTCAGTAGGCTTTTTGTATAGAGAAATCAGATGTCAGACTGGGAGACAAGGAGACGATAGACTTCGAGACTGCGGGAACAGATGGGAGACATCAGACGTCAGAGGTCAGACTGAGAGAGGACACGTTGGTGCGTAATCTAAAGTCTAAAGTCTTCAAGTCTTACTGAGCATCAAATGTTTATACTGCGTGCAACAGAATGAGTTCTTGCTAATGGAAGACAAGGGGTGTGGAGTGTTATAATAGTAATAAGTATCAGTAAAAAGCGATCTAAATGGCGAAGACTGAGAGAGCAGGAGACATGAGGTATCTGAATTTCCCCGTCTAGTGCCATTTAGTCTCTCAGTCTGACATCTGATATCTGACGTCTAACATCTCAAATACCAAAGGAGCAAATCATACATGAAAATACTTGTTACCGGCGGAGCCGGATTCATCGGTTCCCACCTGATGCGGACACTCGAAGCAGCAGGCCATGAAGCCATCGCACTGGACAATCTCTCCACCGGCCTTCGTGAGAACCTGCTCCCGCATATGAAGCTCATCGTCATGGATGTCCATGACAAGGCGGTCGAAGACGTTTTCAAAAAGGAACACTTCGATGCCGTCGTGCATCTCGCAGCACAGACCCTCGTCTCCGACTCCATGACTGATCCCGAGCACGACATGCATGAGAACATCGCCGGCACGGTCCGTATCCTCGAGTGCTGCCGGAAATACAGTGTCAAGCGTATCATCTTCTCCTCTTCGGCGGCGACCTATGGGGATGTGGCCGATAGCGCGCTCCCGATTTCCGAGACCCTGCCGCAGCAGCCGCTTTCCTTTTATGGCCTCACTAAAAAGACAGCCGAGAATTATCTCGAGCTTTACCGCCTCGCCTATGGCATAGACTATGTCATTCTCCGCTTTGCCAATGTCTACGGCGAACGGCAGGGCGACGGCGGGGAAGGCGGCGTCATCAGCATCTTTGCGAAACGCATGGCAGAAGGGAAGGACATCACCATTTTTGGCGATGGAAATCAGACCCGCGACTTCGTTTACGCCGGTGATATCGCAGACGGCATCCTTGACGCGCTCACGACCGAAGCGGCCAATACCGCCTACAACCTCAGCACTTCCGAGGAAACCAGTTTGAAAGAACTGGTAGCCATCCTCTCCAAAGTCTCCGGCAAAGAGATCGCCCCCGCCTACGACAAACCCAGAGAGGGCGACATCTACCGCTCTTCCCTGAACAACGCCAAAGCCAAATGCAACCTTCATTGGGAGCCTAAAATCTCCCTCGAAGAAGGTCTCCGGCGCACCTACGAAGACTTTGCGAAAAGGGAAGGCAAATAGTAAGCCGTCGGCGGCATGAAAGCCCATGTGAGATAGTCCCTGGTGAGTAGGCCCTTGGAGAAGGGCCGCGCCAAAGGCGCAGGATAGAGTGCCTCGGAGAGGCACAATTCGCCGTAGCGGCATGAAAGCCCATGTGAGATAATCGTCATCTCACATCACCGCCATTTGCAGAATACCGATTTTCCGACAATTCCCTTCTCCCGCTACGCAGAAATTCGAAAGCTGACGCTTTCGTCTATCCCGGCCTTTGGCCGCGCCCTTCTCCAAGGGCGAACGCGTCTGACGATGGTCGCATATCGTCGGAAAACGGGTTAGCATGACAACAGAGCAGGATACATCCTACAGGCGGCATGGAAGCCCATATGAGACAGTCCCCGGCGTGTAGGCCCTTCTCCAAGGGCGGTCGCATTTGAGAATTGTCAAATATTTCACAGAATGAGGATATCAGTTATGTTCATTCGTCAAAATCCCCTCCTGAAAAACCGTGCGAGTGAGATGCGTAGCCACATGACGCCGCAGGAGACGCTCCTCTGGAACTATTGCCTGAAGCGTCTTCCTGTGCAGATCTACCGGCAATATGTCATAGAAAGCTACATCGTCGATTTCTTCTGCAGGAAAGCACGGCTCGTCATCGAAGTCGACGGCGCGCAGCATCGCTCTTTGGAAGGCATGAAATACGACGAAAAGCGCAGCAGCCGCATAGAGAAATATGACATCCTCGTCATCCGCTTCTCAAACCTTGACATCGAGCACAACCTCAAAAACGTGGGGCAGTATATAGAAAACATCATTCAGGAACGTTTGCAATCGCTGGAAACAGAATCCGAACCATAAACCGTAAGACGTAACAAGCGAGCCAGTCTCAATGAACCAGTCCCCTAGAGCCGGCGCGGGATAAGAGCTTTCCCTTTTTGCAGATAAGAAAGAACGCATCACACATATGGAGGATGCGTTCTTTTTGCGTGCAGTCAAGGAGCAGGAAGCCGGTTTTATAAGAGTGGAAATGAAAATCTCTTATTGTCAACGTTGAATAAAGCAGGAAGTTGTTATATGATATGTATGTTAACTTGATAAACTTATGGTAATAACAATCGAGGCGATGAAGATGATCAGAGGAGAAGCAGTGGTGGCTGGCGGAAGCCGGACGAAGGAGATGGTGCTCTTTGGATTGTTTACAGCACTGATCGCGATCGGGGCGTTTATCAAGATCCCGGTGCCGGTGTGTCCGTTTACACTGCAGCTTTTGTTTACGACGCTGGCGGGGCTTATCCTGGGGAGCCGGAACGGGGCTTGTTCGGTGGGGCTATATGTGCTTCTGGGGCTCGCGGGGGTGCCGGTCTTTACGGAGGGCGGTGGGCCTTCGTATATTTTCCAGCCGACGTTTGGATACCTCATCGGGTTCATCGCGGGGGCATGGCTGACGGGTTGGATCTCCGAGAGGAGCGGAGACTTCTCTTTCGGCAAGACTCTTTTTGCGAATCTTGCGGGGCTCCTGGTGGTGTATCTTTTCGGGATGGTGTATGTGTACATCATCAATAATTTCTATCTGGGGACGCCGATCGGGGTCTGGCCGGTGGTGCTGTACTGCTTCGTGCTGGCGGTGCCGGGGGATATCTGTCTGTGCATTCTGGCTGCGATGCTGGCGTCGCGGTTGAAGAGGGCGATCGGAAAATAGCGGAGGGATCCTTTCTGCATTTTCGGACGCCGTGTGAAGGTGAGGCGCATGGGAAGGGCTCGGCGCAGGCTGCATGGCTCTCGACCGATGCCGCACATGACATTTTCTTTCACACAGGATGATGAATGGCGTTTGGGTACATGTTCAATGGTGAAGGGATAAACCCGTCACGTTTTATACGAAGGAAGGCATAGCAATGAGCAAGGGACTTTTTATCACGGGGACGGATACGGATATCGGGAAGACCTATGTGACGGCGCTTCTGGTAAAGACGATGCGTCAGAATGGGTATGATACGGGCTACTACAAGGCGGCGATTAGCGGCGCACCGACGGTCGCTGCATCGGATGCGGGCTTTGTGAATGAGTTTGCGGGGATCCATGAACCGGAGGATATGCTCTTGTCGTATCTCTATCAGCATGCGGTGTCTCCCCATCTGGCGGCGCGTCTCGAGGGGCATCCGCTGGAGAAGGATGTGATCCTTGCGGCGTGGAAGCGGGTGACGGAGGCGTATCCGTATGTGACGATGGAAGGGTCCGGCGGCATCGTGTGTCCGATCCGCCACGATGAGAAGGCGGTGTACTATCTGGAGGATATCATTTCCTGGCTGCATTTGCCGGTGCTTGTCATCGCAGATGCGGGGCTGGGGACGATCAATCATGTGGTGACGACGTGTGAATATATCACCCATAGAAATATTCCGATCCGGGGCATCATCCTGAACAACTGGAAGGGCGGCGTGATGGAAGAGGATAATGTGAAGATGATCGAGGAGATCACGGGGGTCTCTGTCATCGCGAAGGTCGCGAAGGGGGATGAGATCCTTCATTGCGATCCGAAGGTACTGGAAGGATTGTATCAAGAGGTGTGATGGATAGTTTGCGGCAGACAGTGGCAAAGGTGGCATTGTCCAACATGGGTTTTATACCGCTCGTGGGATCCATCCTGCGCCTTTGGCGCGGCCCTTCTCTAAGGACCTGCTCAGATGGAGGAAAACTCAAAAACCATAAACCATAAATCGTACACACGATTTCCAAACAACCAACAACAAAGTAAAAGGAGAGAAGTCTGATGAGTGGAATCAACTGGGAAGCGGAGGATGCGAAGTATATCTGGCATCCGGCCATGCAGATGAAGGATAATGAGGTATTTCCGCCAGTGGTGATCGACCATGCGAAGGGGTGCTATCTGTATGACACGCATGGCAAGGCGTACCTGGATATCATTTCTTCATGGTGGTGCAATCTTCTGGGGCATGCGAATCCGGAGATCAATGCGGCGCTGAAGCAGCAGGTGGATGAACTGGAGCATGTCATTTTCACAAATTTCACGCACAAGCCGGCGATCGAGCTGGCTCGTGAGCTGTCGGAGCTTTTACCGGCGGGTCTCACGAAGTTCACTTTCCATGATAATGGGTCGTCTGCGGTCGAGGCGGCGCTGAAGATGGCATTCCAGTATCAGTATCAGACGGGACATCCGGAGAGGACGCGCTTCATGTGCCTGCCCGAGTCGTATCACGGGGAGACGATCGGGGCGCTCTCGGTCGGCTCGATGGATCTGTATGCGAAGATCTTCCACCCGATGCTGATGAATAATATTCATTTCAAAGGGCTGGACTGTTACCGCTGTCCATACGGCAAGACGAGAGAGACGTGCGGCGTGGAGTGCTTCGAGGACGCAGAGGCGGCCTTTAAGAAATATGGAAAGGAAACCGTGGCGTGCATCGTGGAGCCGATCCTGCAGGGAGCGGCCGGCATGCGTATCTATCCGGCGGAGTATCTCCGAAAGCTTCGAAAGCTCTGCGATGAGTACGGCGTGCTCCTGATCGATGATGAGATCGCAGCGGGCTTTGGCCGCACGGGCAAGCTCTTTGCGATCGAGCATGCGGGTGTGTCCCCGGATATCCTCTGCACGTCGAAGGGACTGACGGCAGGCTATATGCCGATGTCTCTTACCATCACGACAGACAAAGTGTATGATGCCTTCTATGATGATTTCGGCACGCACAAGGCCTTTGTCCACAGCCATACCTATGCAGGAAATCCGATGGGCTGCGCCATCGCGCTTACTGTCCTCAAAATCATGAAGCGTGACCATATCCTCACGAAGGTGAATGAGAATGGGAAGTACCTGCATGAAAAGCTGATGCAGGCTCTCGGCAGTCACAAGAATGTCGGAGAGATCCGCCATATCGGGCTCATCCATGCGATCGAGCTGGTCGAGGATCCGAAAACGAAGGAGGCTTTCGATCCTGCGCGCCGTATCGGCTGGCACATTTTCAGAAAGGCCATGGACTTGGGGCTCGTGCTTCGTCCGATGGGGGATATCATCTATTTCAATCCGCCGCTCAATATCACAAGAGAAGAGCTGGATAAGGGCGTCGCGCTCTGCAAAGAGGCCGTCGAGAGTGTGCTGGGGAAGTAGAGACTGGTGGTTAGTGACTGGTGACTAGGGACTAGGGACTGGTCGTCAGAAATCAGATATCAGAAATCAGACAAGGAGCATAAAAAGACCCGTGATTCTCAAACGAGGGAATCACGGGTCTTTTTGTGCTTGAAGTCAGAAGTCTGACGTCTAATGTCTGGACAATCAGAATTCTTCCACCAGCTTGTAGCCTTTGCCTTTGAGGAAGGCTTCGGTCTCGGACTCGGTGGTGCTGAAGACGGCGATCGGGGAGCTGGTCTCACGGTCGAAGGAAATGTAGAGGTAGCGGATCATGACATTGGCTGCCTGAAGGTCGCCAAGGATGCGGTCGAGGGCGCCCGGCTTGTCCGATCCCATATCGACGGCGATGACAAGGTCGACGCGGCACTGGTAGCCTTCTTTTTCAAGGATTTCGACGGCTTCTTCCGGCTTGTCTACGATGAGGCGGACGATGCCGAATTCTGCGCTGTCGTTGGCGAGCATGGTGTAAATATTGATGTTCTCTTTCGCGAGAATGGATGTCATGCGGGAGAGTGCTCCCTGACGGTTGGCCGTGAAAATGGATACCTGCTGTAACATGATGGACCTCCTTGGATGGGTGAATGTATCCTTATATTGTAGCATAGGAGTGGGAAATTAGGAATGGGATTCGGGTTCAAGGTTCAGGGTTCAAGGTTGTGGTGGCGGCTTCGCCGCACATATATAATGCGGCGAAGCCGCTACCATAACCCCGAACCCCGAAGTTTGAAAGCAGAGGTGAGTGGCTAGTGACTAGTGACTGGTGACTAGGAGACATCAGACTCTCGTATCGTCATTTCGAGCGAAGCGAGAAATCTTTCTTGCAGACCGCTAAACGAAGGATGTGTGAAAGCAG
>UQRR01000032.1 GCA_900543455.1 uncultured Dialister sp. | reverse complement strand
CCTTTTGAACCTTCAGAACCCGCTTAACCTATGAGGATTCACATAAAGGATAGATTGTTCTTTCTGCTTTCAAACTTGTGGTGGCGGCTTCGCCGCAAATATAAATTCGGCGCTTTGCGCCGCACCACTTAGCCTTCCCCATTGGGGAAGGGGGACCGCGCCAGCGGTGGATAGGGTACTGCCGTTATCCGCACACTGGCACGAACGCATTTTCGATTGATTCATTTATCTTTCATGCTGCTTGTGTCTTATCCGCCTCGCTTTGCTCGGCACCTTCCCCGCAAGGGGAAGGCTGACGATACGAGGGAAACCTGCGATCAAGAGACCTTCGGGCATCGCCCTATATATATTTGCGGCGAAGCCGCCACCACACCCCTGAACCCTGAACCCTGAACCCTGAACCCCGAACCCTTTCCCCAAGGAGTACCACTATGCATATCACCATCACCCCCGCGCCGCTTTCCGGCATGCTCCGCGTGCCGTCCTCGAAAAGCATGACGCATCGCGAGCTGATCGCCGCTGCGCTTGCCAAGGGGGAAACGACGCTCTCCGGCGTGACCCCGTCACAGGACATCGAAGCCACCGTCCGCATCCTTTCGCTGATGGGCGCGCATTTTACAGAAGAGGCTGCCGAAGACGGTCTCACCTTCCATATTTCCGGCGGTCTTTCCCCGCAGGAAGGACGGCTTGAAGCCGATGCAGGAGAGTCCGGCTCGACACTGCGTTTCCTCATCCCGCTCGGTCTTATTTCAGGGAATGTCATCCGCTATGTGGGGCATGGCCGCCTTTCGGAGCGCCCGCTGACACCGTACTACGGGATCTTTGATGAGAAGGGCATTTCCTTCGATAACCGAGACGGCCTTCCTCTCACGGTCAAAGGGCAGCTTCCCGGCGGGCGCTATGCGCTTCCCGGAGATGTCAGCTCGCAGTTCTTCACCGGCCTCCTCTTTGCACTGCCGCTTGCCGGGGATGACTCCGTACTTATTAGCACGACCACACTGGAGTCGAAGAGCTATGTCGACATGACGCTGGATACGCTTGCCCGTCATGGGATCACCATCCATGAGAAAAGCCCCGAGCTTTACGAGATCCCGGGCGGGCAGTCCTACAAGGCGGGCGCATTTGCCGTGGAAGGGGACTACTCGCAGGCCGCCTTCTGGCTAGTCAGCGGTCTCACGGGAGAAGGCATCACGCTGCAGGGACTTTTCCCTGACTCAAAGCAGGGGGACAAAGCGATCCTTACCATCCTTGAAAAGATGGGCGGAGACATCCGCGAAGAGGGAGGCATGATCGCTGCCAAGTCATCGAAGACACGGGGGACCGTGATCGATGCCGAAGACTGCCCTGACCTCGTGCCGGCGCTCGCCGCCCTTGCCGCTGTCAGCGAAGGTACGACCGAGATCATTCATGCCTCTCGCGTGCGCCTGAAAGAATGTGACCGTCTCCATGCCATGGCTGTCGAGCTTACGAAGCTCGGCGCGGACATCGAAGAAAAGCCCGACGGCCTCTTGATCCGCGGCCGGGACCACCTCACCGGCGGCACCGTCTCCTCATGGAGCGATCATCGCATCGCCATGGCCCTCGCCGCGGTCTCTGCGAAATGCAGTGCGCCTCTGATCATCGAAGGCGCGGAAAGCGTCCGGAAATCGTACCCGACATTCTGGGAGGATTTCAAGCGGGTCGGGGGACGGCTTGTGACTGGTGATTAGTGACTGGGGACTGGAAGACTTCAGACTCCCGTATCGTCATTTCGAGCGAAGCGAGAAATCTTTCTTGCAGACCGATAAACGATGCATGTGTGAAAGCAGAAATACGTAACACCAAGGCGTCGTTTCCCTGCCAGTTCTTATGCGATACTGACCGCAGTGCAAAGAAAGGCCCTCGGCTACGCTTTCGATGACGACGGCGCGAAGCGCTATCAAAATTCTGCGGTGCTTCCCTATTTTTATGCGCCGCACCATCCCCCTTGAACCCTGAACCTTGAACCCTGAACCCATCAAAGGACATATTCTATGAGCAATACATTCGGACAAAAACTGAAAGTCACCATTTTTGGGGAATCCCATGGCACTGCCATCGGCTGCATCATCGACGGACTTCCCGCAGGGATCTCCATCGACTGGGACGCCGTGCGCCGGGATATGGCGCGCCGCGCTCCGGGCAGCAGCGCACTGGCGACCCCGCGCAGGGAGAAGGACGCTTTTGAGATCCTCTCCGGCTATTTCAATGACCGCACGACGGGGACACCGCTCGCGATGGAGATCAGAAATGGCGATCAGCATTCGAAGGACTATGACATCCTGAAAGACAATATGCGCCCTGGGCACGCCGACTACACCGGACATGTGAAGTATGGCGGATACAATGACTACCGCGGCGGCGGCCATTTCTCCGGCCGCATCACCGCGCCCCTGACCTTTGCGGGCTCCATTGCCCGGCAGGTACTCTCCGCCAAAGGCATCCATATCGGCGCGCATGTCACCCGCATCGCGGGGATCGAGGACCGCCGCTTCGATCCTTTGGGAGAGAGCGAGGCGACCTTCGCTTCTCTTCGTGAAGAGACGCTCCCCGTCCTCACCAAGGACATCGGCGAGAAGATGGAAGCCGCCATCCTCGCTGCCAAAGCGGAGGGAGACTCCGTCGGCGGCATCGTCGAATGTATGGTGACCGGTCTTCCCGCAGGGCTCGGCGATCCCTTCTTTGATTCGCTGGAGAGCGAGCTGTCCCACATGATGTTCTCCATCCCCGCCGTGAAGGGCATCGAATTTGGAGACGGCTTCGGCCTTGCGGCGATGAAAGGCTCGGCGGCGAATGATGGCATGCACTGGGCGGAGGGGAAGGTGGAAACAAAGACCAACCACAATGGCGGTATCTTGGGCGGTATCTCCGGCGGCAATCCCGTGATCTTCCGCCTCGCCATCAAGCCGACCGCCTCGATCGGAAAACCTCAGCTCACCGTGAACCTCGCCGAAAGGAAGGACACCCTCCTCACCATCGGCGGCCGTCACGACCCCTGCATCATCCCTCGCGCGATCCCTGTCATCGAGACCGCCGCGGCACTTGTCATTCTGGACGAGGCATTGGTGACTGGTGACTAGTGGCTGGTGGCTGGTGACTAGGGATGAGTAGCTAGGGATTAGGTTTGCGATACGAGAAAACCGCTAGTTTCAAACCTTCGCGGCGCTTCTGATTTTTATGCGCCGCACCAACCCCTTTGAACCTCTTGAACCTATAGAACCCGCTGAACCTCTTTTGCACGCAATCAAGGGACGGCACGTCCCCGGGGCTAACCCTGAACCTTTTTTCGGAGGCATCCTATGACACATACACTCAAAGTCGGCTGCTATGGCGCGAAAGGCTCCTACACCTACGAGGCCATGGAGCGGCAATTCGGCAGCAAGGAACGGGAAGAATCCTATTTCCCTTTATTTGAAGACGTCGTGAAAGCCGTGAAAGACGGCACCATCGACTACGGAGTCCTGCCCATCGAGAATTCCTCGACCGGCGGCATCACAGAAGTCTACGACCTCATCCAGAAATACGACTGTGCCGTCGTCGGAGAGCAGCTGGTGAAGATCGAGCACAACCTTCTTGGCATTCCCGGCGCGACCTTGGACGACATCGACACCGTCTATTCCCATCCGCAGGGCTTCCGCCAGTGCCGCCCCTTCTTCAATGAGCACAGAGACTGGACGCTCGAGCCGTATTTCTCCACATCTCGGAGTGCAGAGCGCGTCGCCGAAGACGGCAGGAAGAACCAGGCCGCAGTCGCCAGCCGCACCGCAGCCCGCCTCTACGGACTCTCCGTCCTTGCAGAAAATATTTATTTCAATCAGAGCAACTACACCCGCTTCTTCATCATCGCTCCGAAGATGGAGATCACCGAAGACGCTGACAAGATCACCCTCGTCATTTCCGTCAAGCATGAGCCGGGCGCGCTCTACCACGTCCTGGGCTACTTCTTCTACGGCGGTATGAATATGACGCACCTCGAGTCCCGTCCCATGGAAGGCCATCCCTTCGAGTACTTCTTCCACATCGACGTCAAAGGCCGCATCCACGACCCATCCAACGCACAGACCCTCCACGGGCTCGCCTCCATGTGTACCTACTTCAAGATCCTGGGAAACTATCCGTCCTGCAAGAAATAGTGACGGGCGGTACGTCCTATACTCCCTTTCCCAGTGGCGTCCCCTGCAAAGAGGCAGACGATGGGAGCGTTTCTTTCAGATCTTCGGGCATCGCCCGTCTTTACAGAGCGGCCAGGCCGCCATATTCCTTTGCACCTTCAGCACCGGCTGGATCTGCGAGACCCAAGGAGCTCCTCATGAAACTCGGACTGATCGGAGAAGTGCTCGGACACAGCCTTTCTCCTATAATTCACGAAAAACTATTTCACAAGCTGTCCATCCCCGGGCGCTACGACCTCATCGAGATCCCCAAGAACCACTTCGCTGAAGTACTGCGGGATACCCTCACCGCCTGCGACGGGCTGAATGTGACCATCCCCTACAAGCTCGATGTCATCCCCTTCCTGGATGACATTTCCCCGGAAGCAAAGACCATCGGCGCAGTGAATACCATCGCCAAGGCAGACGGGAAGCTCGTGGGATACAATACCGACTACTTCGGCTTCCAGCGCACGCTCCGAAAGATCGATGCCAAGGTCAATGGAAAGACCGCCGTCGTCCTCGGTCACGGCGGTGCGTCGCGCGCCATCATCCAGTGCCTTTATGATGAAGGCGCAGCAGAGATCCGCGTCATCTCCCGCCATCCGGAGAAGGTGGACTCCGATCTCCGCTCCTTTGCAGAAGAGCGCCGCGTCCGTCTCATGGACTACGCCGCTTTTGAAAGAGAGGCAGAAGGCGCGCTTCTCGTGAACGCCACCCCGGTCGGTATGTATCCCAAGGTCGGCGTTTCACCGATCTCCGAAGAGGCTGCCCGGCATTTCTCCAAGGTCATCGACATCATCTACAACCCGAAGGAGACCCGCCTTCTCCATGACGCTTCGCACGCGGACAAGGCCAATGGCATGTACATGCTCGTCATGCAGGCCATCGCGGCGGAAGAGATCTGGCTGGAAAGAGAGATCCCCGATCGCATCGCAGAAGAGATCGCAGAAGAGATGGGGGGCTAGTGACTAGGAGCGAGCGGTGACTCCTCATCATCATTTCGAGCGCAGTCAAAAGACGCACCGCTTCAGCACTGTCCCTGAACCCTTTGGACCCGACGATCCACTTTCCTAGGAAGGAGCATTCATGAAAAATATCATCCTGATCGGCATGCCCGGCTGCGGGAAATCCACACTGGGGCGGCGACTGGCCGGAGCCCTGCACCGCTCCTTTGTGGATGCCGACACCTATTTGGAAGAAAAAGAAGGAAAGAGCATCCCCGAGCTCTTCGCCGTGAGCGAAGACTGCTTCCGTGATGCCGAAGAACGCACCATCGAAGCCCTCGCAAAGAGGGAAAGCCTCGTCATTGCGACCGGCGGCGGCGTCGTGAAGCGCGCTGTCAATATCGAGCGACTGAAAAAGACCGGCACCATTTACTTCATCGACCGCCGCCCCGAAGACATCGCAGGCGATGTAGAAGTCAGCACCCGTCCCCTCCTTGCCGAAGGCAGCGGGAAAGTCTACACGCTTTACCATGAGCGTATCACTCTCTATCGCAAGGCGGCAGACGAGATCGTGGTGAATGAGGGTTCGCTGGAAAGCGTGTTCGAAAAATTGACGAAACTGGCGATCAGGGGACAGGGGATCATCTGACGCGGATAACGGGCTTGCAAGAAGAAAGATGACGAAGCGGTGCATGAAAATACAGGCAAGATAGGTTCCTGCGATGAAATATGTCTTTCCCCAAGCACGTATTGATATAGCATAGACCCTTTTTCCGTTCCCGTGCGATCACCGATAAACAAAGAACCTTAGGCAGCGGAGGGCTCCATTTTATGGGGCTTTTTTCTTTGTGAGGCGGTATAGAGGGTCTTACTTTCTTTCGATATGAGAAGACCCGGAAGGGGGGGCTTTCCTGCGGTGCATGGACCGAGCTTTTAGCCATGGCTTCGCGTTCCTCATTAGTGGCATGAGGGGCGGCGTTTGTGGACAGACCTTTTATCCTCAAGGATGTCTGCGATGGATCTCAAAGATCCATGGTCCGAAAGGGCGATGGGGAGCCTCCCCTCTGCCCTCTTGCATTCTTCTCCTGTTTCGAGTACGATAAAGAGTAAGAATCGTCGAAAAATCGGCGGGTGCTGCCCGTGAGACAGGCCGCCTCCCGATTTCGTAACGAACAAAGGAGACAACTATGCTGAGCGATATATGGGTATATACGAGGACCGCGAAGCTCATGATCGGCCTCCTGCTCCTGGCCGCACTGCTGCTTGCCACGCAGAATTGGCCGCTGGGGCTGCTCTTCTTTATCATCGTGGCCGGGGTCATCGTCTACGTGAAACGCTCCGACTACAGACAGGAGAAGAAGCTCCTGCGCTATCTGGATGACCTGTCCTCGGGCGTTTCGGCCGGTACGGTGTATGCGGTGAAGAACCTCCCTGTCGGCATCGCGATGATGGATGAGAAGAAAGAGCTGGTCTGGGCGAACAATGTCTTCCGTGGCTGGCTCGGCGAGGGAGCTGAGGTCGGAGTCCGTTTTCAGGATCTCATCACCGGGCAGAAGATCTCCAAGATCTGGGGCAAGACCGGGTGGTTCGAGTGCCATGCGGGCGAGTCCTTCTTCCGTGTTTTCTACAAATTTCTGGATACCGGAGAGAAGAATGATACGCACTTCATGGTTTTCTACTTCATGGACCGCACGGATGTCGAAAAGGCAATGAAGGCGTGCGATGAGGCGCGTCCTGTCTTCTGCCTCATCCGTATCGACAATGTGCCGGAGGTCACTGCGGATCTCACCGATGTCGAGCGCTCGGCCCTGCTCTCGGATGTCACGGAGAAAGTCCTTTCCTCCTTCAATGCGAAAGAAGGCTTCATCAAGCAGTACTCGACGAACGACTTCGTGGCGTGCATTTCACACAAGGCACTTGCGGAAATGATGGAGAATAATTTCGAGATCCTCGATGCGGTCCGCGCGATCCACACCGTGAACCGTATCCCCGTCACACTTTCCATCGGCATCGTCCAGAGCAGCGATTCCTTCGTGAAACAGTTCGAAGAGGCGCAGGTTTCCCTCGACCTCGCCCTTGGGCGCGGCGGGGATCAGGCCATCGTCCGCATCGGGAAAGAAGTGAAAGCCTTCGGCGGGAAATCTCCGACATCCGTCTCCTCCACCCGCGTCCGTGTCCGCGTCGTCGCACAGGCGCTGAAGGAAATCATCGAAGACGCGGATATGGTGCTCGTCATGGGGCACAATCATGAAGATTTCGATGCCTTAGGCTCGGCGGTCGGTGTCGCCCACCTCGCGCGCGCCTCCCATGTCGAGGCACATGTCGTCCTCTCGAAAGAGCGTGACACCTGCCGCAAGATGGTCGATGCCATTGAGAAGAGCGGCGCCGCCGAAGGGCTCCTCATCGATGAGAGCGAGGCAAAGGGACTCATGACGGATAAGACCGTCGTCATCATCACCGACACGCACATCCCCGAGCTCGTCGCAGCTCCGGAAGTCCTCAAAAAAGCCGTGAAGAAGGTCGTCATCGATCACCACCGCCGCGCGGCTTCCATCATCCGCCAGCCGCTTCTGACATACATGGAGCCATCCGCTTCATCGGCGTCCGAGCTTGTGACCGAGCTCGTCCAGTACTACGGCGGGGACGAAGAAATGAATGAGATCGAGGCATCCTGCCTCTATGCAGGCATCGTCGTCGATACGAAGAACTTCGCCGTCCAGACCAGCGTCCGTACCTTCGACGCGGCGAGCTTCCTGCGCCGCTGCGGGGCAGATACGAAGCTCGTCCACCGGCTCTTTGCGGAAGACATTCACTTCATCAAGACCAAGGCCGAGATCCTGGCCCATATGAAGCTCATTGATAACTATATCGCGATCGCCGAGTGCCCGGAAGGGACAGAAGACTCCCAGGTACTCGCCGGACAGATCGCCGACTACCTTGTGACCGTGAAGGAAATCCGGACCAGTTTCCTTTTCTATCACACAGACAATGGACTCTGTCTCTCTGCCCGCTCCGACGGCTCGATCAATGTACAGGTCGTCATGGAAGCCTTGGGCGGCGGCGGCCATCTCACCGTGGCCGGCTGCCAGCTGGGCAAAGATGGAAATAAAGAAGCAGCGGAAAAGGTCATCCTGACCGAAGTCCGTAAACAAGTAGAGGAGGAAAAAGAATGAAAGTCGTATTACTGCAAGACGTAAAGAAAATGGGAAAAAAGGGCGACGTCATCGAAGTCGCTGACGCGTATGGCCGCAACGTGCTCATCCGCAAAGGCCTCGGCGTAGAAGGCACCAAGGCAAACCTCAATACCGCCTCCCAGCGCCAGGAAGCGAAAGAATTCAAGAGCAAGGTCGCAGCAGACGAAGCCGTCATCATGGCCTCCCAGCTCAAGACCGTCAAAGTCGTCATCAAAGTCCAGAGCGGGGAAGACGGCCGCATCTTCGGCTCCGTCACCGGCAAAGATATCAGCGAAGCCCTCGAGAAACAGTACAAATTCAAGCTCGAAAAGAAAAATATCCGTCTCAAAGCGCCGATCAAGACCGTCGGTGAATATGACGTAGAAGTCTGGGTCCACCAGCAGGTCACCAGCACCGTCCACGTCTCCGTCGTTACGGAATAAATCTTGTATGCAAAAAATCCCCGGGAGTGGTCCTGGGGATTTTTTGCGCGTTTGGGAGAATGAGACTAAGAGACCGAAAGACTGGGAAACATCAGATACCATGTGATATGCAGACGCTTATTTTTCGATTGCCTTTACGAACTGTGATACAATAAAGGTAAAGGAGGGCCGCGTATGGAGACACTCGAAGACCTCTATCTGGCTGGGCGCAATCCAGAGTACGATGCCAATGCGAAGAAATTGCTTGCCAGCCGAAAAATCCTGGCATGGATCTTGAAGTACTGCGTGCCGGAATTTGAGGACAGTACCATCGAAGACATCCGAGATATCTACATTCAAGGGACGCCAGAAGTGGCGAGTGTACCTGTCATGCCAGACAAGACCAATGCTCGCCCGCTCCCCCGCATCCTCGGAGAAAATACAGAAGACAAGACGCTGACCGAGGGGACCGTTACCTTTGACATTCGCTTCCGAGCCAGCACCCCGGATGGCAGCGCCCTTGGACTCATCATCAATGTCGAAGCCCAGCACAGTGCCAACGTTTCCTATCCACTCGTTACACGCGCGCTCTACTATGTGAGCCGCCTGATTTCCTCGCAGCACGATGTGGACTTCGACAAATCACACTATGAAAAGATCAGAAAAGTTTACAGCATCTGGCTCTGCATGGATCCTCCGGGGGATGAAAGCGGTATCACGCAGTATCGCGTGCAGGAGAATCTCAAGTATGGCATGATCGGGGAAGAAGAAAAACACTACGACCTTGCGCAGGCTGTCATGGTCTATATCAGCAGCAAAAAACGAGATCCAGGGAATCGCCTCCTGCGTCTTCTCTATGAACTTTTCAAATCCGATGACAACGCAGCAGGGAAAATGAAGACGCTGGAAAATGACTATCAGATCAAACTCAATGAATCGGAAGAAGGGATGGTGGACATCATGTGCAATCTCAGCGTAGGTATCGCGAAAGCCGGCGTAGACAAAGGATATCTTCTTGGCAAACAGGAAGGTGAACGAGATGGTGTGCGGCTTGGAAAAGCGGAAAATCAGCGCGAAATCACGGTGCGCATGCTGGAAGATCATATGCCGCTGGAGGTCATCGTAAGGATCACCAGGCAGTCAGAGGATGATATCAAGAGAATCGCGGAAGAGGAGTCGCTTCCCTGCTAGCTGCTATGGCTAGGGAACGCCGATTCAATCTGACAACGATTTAATCAGCGTTTCCCTAGCAAAGGACGCGGAATACATCCGCGTCCTTTTTAGTAGAATTTTCATCGAAGCAGCTACTGAAATGTGATAAAATAAACATATATTTTATCATCCCTATCCGCCAAAGCGCCTAAGATACGGCGCAACGCAGCCGAATCCAAGGACATCCATCATGCCAAAGAAGTATAAAAACATCCTGATCATAAAAATGAGCTCCTTAGGAGACATTATCCACGCGCTCCCCTCTCTCTATGCCCTGCGTAAAGCCTATCCCGAAGCGAGGATCACCTGGGCCGTACACCCCGCCTTCGCAGGCATTCTGCCCGGCAAGCCGTGGATCGATGAAGTCTACCTCGTCGACCGGAAGCGCATCAAGCAGCTCTCCTACTGGAAAGAAATCCGCAAAGACCTGCATGCGCATCACTTCGACCTCGTCATCGACCTGCAGATGATCGCCAAGAGCGGGCTTATCTCCTTTCTCTCCGGCGGCAAGGAAAAGATCGGCTACCACGATGGCAGAGAAGGCAGCTTCCTTTTCAGCAAGCCGATTTCCGGACCTCACAAGCACGGACACATTATCGAGCAGCTCTTAGACGTCATGCGTTATCTGGGATGCCCCGCAGACAAGATCGAATTTCCCCTTCCTGATCTGACAAAAGAAATGGAAACCGTCACTACGATTCTTCGGACGAACGGCGTCAAAGGGAGCTATGTTCTTCTCGTTCCAGGCACCCGAGGTGACTATAAGAAATGGCCCATCGAGTACTGGGGGGAGCTTGCAAGGAAACTCGCCGAAGACAAGATCACCACCGTCATTGCGGGCTCAAAAGGCGAGATGCCCATGGGCGAAGCCATCCGGAAGCTCTCTCCTTCCCCGTATACCGTGAACCTTATGGGACAGACGAATCTCTTAGAACTCGCCGCTCTTGAAAAAATGGCGGCACTTCACATTTCCAGCGACACCGGTCCACTCCACATCGCGAACGCCGTCCACGCTCCCATCATCGCCCTCTTCGGCCCGACGCCGCATAAGCGGAATGGCCCGTACGGCAATTCGAACTGCCATTTTTTGATTGCAGATCATCCACTGACGAAGGAATGCAGGATGAGCAGCATTCCAGTGGATCGGGTGTATCAGCTGGTGCATGAGATTTTGAAGAAAGATGATTGATAGGTAAGGATGGGTCATCGTGACGAATAAATACTGCTATATTTCCATGGCGGCTTTTGCTATGCTGTCATTTGTTTCTCTTGCCGTGGGCAATGCGCTTCTTGCCATAGCTACACTGTGTTTCCTGATTTATGCTTTTAAAAACAGAGCTGCGATGCATGTGCCAGATAAGACGTACTATCTTGCTATTGGGATATTTATCGGAACGATGCTGATATCCGCTTTTCTCAGTGGAGATATCAAGCAGGGAATGAAAGTCTGGATCAACGCCTGGTTCTGGCGGCTTATGCCTTTTTTCATCATTACATTGACCATCAGGGAAGCAAAGCAGGCCAAAAGAATTTTAGCTTGCTCTTTGGCGGGTATCGCGATAGGTGCACTCTGTGTGGTGCATCAGGGACTGGGTGGTGATGCAAGAGCCGCCGGTTTCTTCGGGCATCCGATGACATTTGCAGGGTATTTCTGCATCTACTTGCCGCTTTTATTTGTACTGCTTTTTGAGGAATCTACTGCAAGCCGTTGGCGGTGGTACATGGGTGGTTTACTGATTCTGCTTTCGGCGGCGCTTCTCTTTAATGCGACCAGAGGTGCCTGGCTGGCGGTGGGGTGCACGATTTTCTTACTGCTCCTTTACTATCTCACGCAGCGAAAAAAGCTGGCTGCGGTCATTCTCTGCTGCCTGCTTGCCGTCGGTGCAGGGCTTACCCAATACCCGCCCGTGGTGCAACGTGCCCAAAGCATTACGGATACCACAAACCAGTCCAATCACGAGCGACTTCTGATCTGGCACAGCGCGTATGAAATGTTCAAAGACCACCCGGTCACAGGCGTTGGCTTGGGACAGTACAAGGACAATTATCAGAAGAAATATATTTCGCCGGAAGCAAAAGAGCCATTCCTTTCTCATGCCCACAACAACTTCATGCAGATGCTGGCAGAGAATGGGCTCATCGGTTTTGCTGGCTTTATGACGTTGATCTCCTGCTTCATCGGTTACTCTTTCAAGCGCTTCTGGCAGGAAGGGAATCCATATGCCCTGATGATGTGTGCATCGGCGCTGGCGCTGGTGCTGCAGGGGCTGACGGAGTATAATTTTGGTAATGGTGCCGTCATGAAGAGCTTCTGGCTGGTTCAAGGGTGCCTTCTGGTGCTTAGCCAAAACTGGAAAAAGGAGAGCCCGGAGCAGGACGCATAGCCACTAAGCGACATGCCGGGTGTATTTATGAAATCAAAGGAAACGTGTATGACTTCCACATACAAAAATATTCTCGTCATCAATACGATGCACATCGGTGACCTCATGCTGGTGACGCCGGCGCTTCGGACGCTGCGGGCAAACTATCCGCAAGCCCACATCGCGCTTCTGACAGACAGGATACTTGCTGACCTCGTGCGCTGCAATGAAAACATCGACGAATGTATCCTGATCGACAAGCACGGGCGAGACAAGGGAATTCTGGCGCTCATCCGCTTCATCCGGCAGATACGGAAACGTCACTTTGACCTCGTGATCAATTACCATCGCAATGAGAGAGCCTCGGCGATCGCGTCTTTTTCCGGCGGGAAGAAAATCGTCGGTTACGCGCAGCCCTTCTTCCATCGTTTCTTTGACCACTGGATGCCAAACTTGGCGATGGCGGACACGCCGAAGGATAAGGTCATGCACCAGACGCTCTGCCATTTGAAGGTCTTGCAGGAAGCGGCTGGATGCACGAAGCTCGATGACAGAGGCCTCGAGATGTGGCTGCCGCCCGAAGAGGAAAAGAAAGCCTCTGACCTCTGGCAGAAAGAATTTGCTGAGGATGATCGTGTCATCGCCTTCAATATCGGTGCGAGCTGGATGACGAAGCGCTGGATCGATGCCTACTTTGCCGAGTGTGCCGACCGCTTCATTCAGGAAGGCTATCACATCGCCTTTCTGGGTGGTCCGACAGATGTGGCGATCGTCAAGGCATGCATAGAGAAAATGAAAGAAAAAGACAGTCCGAAGGTACATGTCTTCACCGGAAAAGTCAGCCTTACCGTGCTGGCGGGGCTGCTTCGCCGCTGCTGCCTCTTTCTGACGACCGACTCCGGCCCGATGCACGTCGGCGTCGCGATGAATGTACCGATCGTCACCATGTTTGGCGCGAGCCCGGTGCCGACCTTCTACCCCTATGATGGCAAAGACATTGTCATCAAGACGCCGGAGTCCTGCCACCCCTGCGGTATCCACGACTGCCCGAAAAAAGGCGAGGACCACATGGCCTGCATGAAACACATCCCCGTCGATGTCGTGATGAAATACAGCGAAGAACTACTGGCCCGCTACGGCGGCAAGTCCGCGCGCGAACTGCCCAGAGAACGCGGAAACCACCAGTGCCGCATCATCGCGCTGTGAGAGGACATTATGAAACAGAAAGAACTTTACGACTTTGCGAATGAGCATACCGCGCGCTGCCGCATCCTCGTTGCAGGTGACGTCATGCTCGACAAATACTACTACAGCGAAGTCACCCGCATTTCTCCGGAAGCTCCCGTGCCGATCGCCCACGTACGCTCGGAAATGGAGACACTCGGCGGTGCGGCGAATGTGGCGCACAACTTGGCACGCCTCGGTTGCCAGACTTCCATCGCTGGTTTCGTGGGCGATGACTACCACTGCAAAAGCCTGCTGGAGAAATTTCACAAGAGAGGCATCGCCTGCAAAGGTCTCATCAAGACCGATCGTCCGACCACGACGAAACTCCGTATCATCGGCGGGCATCAGCAGATGCTCCGGCTCGACTTTGAAGAATCTGCGCCCATCACCGGAGACGATGCTGCCCGTTTTCTGGATTACATCCAGCAAAAACTCCAAGAAGGCCTGGACTGCCTCATTATTTCCGACTACGGCAAAGGCGTCTGTACGAAAGAAAACTGCCAGGCCATCATCGCTGCCTGCAAGGCGCACCATGTGCCTGTCATCGTCGACCCGAAAGGGACGAACTGGATGAAGTACGCCGGTGCGGACTATATCACGCCGAACCTCAAGGAAATCAACGCCGTTCTCACCGATCCTATCCGCAATGAAGACGCGCCCGTCGAGCAAGCAGCCCGCGCTGTGATGAAGAAATTCCACCTCGGCAGCATCATCGTTACCCGCTCCGAAGCCGGTCTCTCCCTTGTCAGAGAGGAAGAAATCGAGCACATCCCCACCAAAGCGCAGGAAGTCTTCGATGTCTCCGGCGCCGGTGACACCGTCATCGCCGTCTTCGCCATGGGCATCGCCGGTGGCCTTGCCCCGCGGGACAGTGCCTACCTCGCGAACCTCGCCGCCGGTGTCGTAGTCGCCAAGCTCGGCACCTACGCCGTCAGCCGGGAAGAACTGCTGCATGCGCTGAAAAAAGAAAAGTAAAGGATAGCACCGCGGAGAATAGAACCTCGCAGTCGTTTGAAAACAAACATGAGATGGTGGATTTCTCGTATCGTCATTCCGACCGAAGTGGAGGAATCTTTGTGTTAAAGGCGAAAGGGATAAATGTGCAGGCAGGGCAGACGATGCCTCGGTATTGCATGCCAGCTGAGCAGATTCGTGGGGCAAGATGATTTATCATGCTCGCCCGTTCGTCTTCCATATTCACTGTCTAACGTCTAACGTCTCTTCTCTAATTTCCCAAATCCCTAGTCACAATACAAGGAGGAACACACATATGATTATTGTCACAGGTGGTGCCGGATTCATCGGCAGCAACATTGTCAAAACATTGAACCGTCAGGGACGCAGCGACATCCTGATTGTCGACGATCTGAAAGACGGCCTCAACTACAAAAACCTTCGTGGACTCGAATTCCTCGACTACCAGCACAAGGACGATTTTCTCGAAGCCATCGAGAGCGACCGCTTCGACGGCACTGACGTCGACGTCGTTTTCCATGAAGGCGCCTGCTCCGACACCATGGTCTACGACGTGAACTACATGATGCGCACGAACTACGAATATTCCAAGTCTCTTCTGCACTTCTGCCTGCGTCACCGCATCCCCATGATGTACGCCTCCTCCGCCTCCACCTACGGCGGCGGTGAACACGGCTTCCGCGAAGGTGACGAATGCGAAGACGCGCTGAATCCCTACGCTTTCTCCAAACTCGCCTTCGACCGCTACGTCCGTCAGGTCATGCCGAAAGCCCAGAGCCAGGTCGTCGGCCTCAAATACTTCAACGTCTACGGCCCGCAGGAACACCACAAAGGCAAGATGGCCTCCATTCACTACCAGCTCTATAACCAGATCAACGCCACCGGCAAAGCCCGCCTCTTCCGTGGCTGGGGCGACATTCAGGGAAAACCTGTAGGCGACGGCGAGCAGCGCCGCGACTTCGTCTATGTCAAAGACGTCGTCAAAGTGAACCTCTGGTTCTGGCAGCACAAAGGCCCCTCCGGCATCTACAACTGCGGCCCTGGCCATGCGCAGAGCTACAATGAAGTAGCAAATGCCATCATCAAAGCCATGGGCAAAGGCGAGATCGAGTACGTTGACTTCCCGGAAGTTCTGAAAGGGAAATACCAGAATTTCACTGAAGCCGATCTCACGAACCTCCTCGCAGCCGGCTACGACGAAGGATTCACCGATATGGAACAGGCCGTCAAAGAGTACGTAGGCTTCCTCGACCAGGGCGGATATTTCAAGTATAAGAAATAAAGTTTCATATGTGTTATTCTATGCAAGGTGCTTGCTTTATAAAAGTAAGCACCTTGCATATTTTTTCGGCACGCTTTAAAATGAGTGTTGGCTGTGTGGAATAGCGTGGTTTGCTGTTCACATATATTAATATTATACGTAGGAAAGGCATAAGATATGTTCTCTTTATTCTTTGCGGGTGTTCAGCAGGATTTCAAACTGGCGATATGGCCGCCGATTCTCTGCGCGTTGTTTCGCCTGGCATTCATTCTGATTTATCGAGAAAAAAAGACTCCGATCGGAGAATGGAAGAAATGGATCACCTGCTTTCGCTACGGATTCTGGTGGGGGATGGACTTTAATGCGTATGTCTATCTGATTCCGCTTGTGCTTGTTACACTGCCGGGAGCTTTCTTCATGCCTTATTTCATGATTGGGGATAGCGTGCGTGAAGTTGCGCTTCTTGCCTATTGCACGGTGCTTTATATAGCGTTTATTGGGCGATTGATTTTCTATTATCATTTCCATGATATCTACAATCACCTGCTTCTTCTTGGCCGTCATGCTGATAAGAAAAATTTTATTGATATCTTTTTTAACCAGAATCATGGCATCTGGCTTTTACTGAGCTACATTCCATACCTTGCTATTTGCTATCTGGCATCTGCATGCCTGTTGTCATTGCCCTCTTTTACACTTCCTGCATTTTCTTCTGCTTTTGTGCAGTATGCATTCAATACGGCCGTGTTCCTTGCTTCGATTGCGATTTTCTATTGGTTTCGTTATGGTGGGACATTCCACCATCGTCGTAAACCGGAATGGGATGAAGTACCGTCTATTGTAAAAGACGATGTATTTATGGGTAAAGCCGTCATTGATGATCTCATTGTCATTGAAAAACTTTGGAAAACGAAGCTGCATCCATCTCTCATGCATAATGATGAAGAGGCGGAACAGATTCTGCAACCCATATTGCCAAGACCTGCGAAAGCTGACGAAGATGCAGACCTGTTGCGGCAGTTCGAACGACATGCTGAGGGGCCTCGTATTACGAAACCAAAGCACATTTTCCTGCTGTTTTTGGAAAGTCATGCCCAGTGTCTTTTTGATCCGCTCTACGATAAATTGAATCTTATGGAAGGCAGTAAAGCCTTTCGCAGTGACCCGCATACCATTTCGATGTCGAACTTTTTGCCGGGCGGTATGGTTTCCCAGCCCTCTATTGTGAGCCTGATGTCTGGTGTTTTTGATACAGACATGGAACTGAATGAAAAACAGGCATTTTGGAATGGTACGTTGCAGACATCTTTGCCATGCCAGCTGCGTAAGCTGGGCTACCGGACCTCTTTCTGGTACGGTGGTGGACTGACATGGAGCAGTCTAGATCACTATGTGCCTGCGGTAGGCTTCGACCGTAGCTTTGGCGGGCCGGACATCTGTGGTAAAGATGCGCCGAAAACATGGCTTGGTGTCTATGATCATTTGTTCCTTGGTGAAGTAGCCAAACGTATAGAGGCAGAAAATTTCGATCAGCTGGAATTTCATTTTGTTTACACGACGTCGAATCACGGCCCGTATTTGCTGCCCTTCAAAGAGTACGGCTTTGATATCGATCGATTGATGCCTGAGATGCCAGAGGCTCTGCGGCGTGATGAGAAAAACTGGCGGCGTATGGCGGGAGCCTGGTATGCTGATCAGGCTGCGATACATTTCATTGATAAAATGAAAGAACTCTATCCGGATAGCCTGTTTATTGTGACGGGTGACCATGCCGCACCTGTTCTGCCACTTGATTTTGATATTGTGCCGCGCCATGAGCCAAATCTTCGAGAACGCTTCTTGACCTCATTCGCCATGTCGCATCCAGAACTGTCACAAGATATGTTCAGGCAGAACAATATCGGATGTCATATGAATATACTGCCGACCTTGATGGAACTCATTGCGCCGAAAGATTTCTGCTACTATTCTATTCTGCCTTCTCTCTTTGAACATATGGATCATGTGGTTACGCCGTACTGCTGGATGACAGAAAATGCTATCGGCAGTTACCGTGAGCATATAGAGCAGGATCTGGTGGTGTCTGCTGAATTGTTACCTTTCCGCCATGGCCATGACCAGTTTACGGAAGAGCAGAAGGCCTGGTGTGAATTGACAGGCTGGTATGTACGTCATCCAGAGCTGCTGCGTGATTGGCATCAGGGACAAAATCAGTTATAAGAAAAGAGATTGTACAAGCGAAAAGTCTCGCGAAAGCGGGGCTTTTTTATTTGCCATTCTAGATAGGATAGAGTAGAATTTAGAAAGATAAAATAGCAATAGTCTGCCTACAGGCAGAGAATACCAAAGGATGATGACAAGTTGGATTATATCGAATTAGGAAAAAAGATTTACAATATGGAAAATCCGCGCGAAGTGAAGCGCTGCGTCGTCTTCGTCGCGCGCTGCCTTTTGAATAATGGCCGCATGAAGAAGATTCATCAGTTTTTCCACCAGAATGAACTGCTGGCAAAGGTCGCCGAAGAGTATCCATTCGTCTACGAACAGCCGACGCGCGCCTTTTTCTATAGAAACTCTACCTTTGATGAACGCGTGGAGCTTTTGGAACAGCACATGCGTTTTATACAGATGCATTTCAAGAAAGAGGTCTTCTTGGGCTTGTACAATAGGCAGGCGTACCCGCTGTGGGAAAGTAAGGATGAGAGTGGACACCTCTGCTTTGAACTTTGGTACAATCCTGGGCAGCGTAAGGAGGGGATTCTCTCCATCGTTCTTCGACTGGATGAATATTATCTTTATCAGATGATGATCTGGATTGCACCGAATAAAGATGGTGAGTGGTCGCTTTGGATCGGGGCTATGCAAGGACCGAATATGGCTAATGCGAAAGATGTGATTAGAAAAGTCACTCGCCGTTGCCACTCCTACCGCACGAAGAATTTCATTCTTCACGTGACGCAGGAAGTCGCGAAAGCGCTCGGGATGAAACACATTTATGCCGTGACGAACTACGGCTACTATGCAAATACCCACATGCGCATGGAGAAGAAGCTGAAGACCAGTTTCAGTGATTTCTGGGAAGAGTCTGGTGGTCATCCCTGCGAGGACAAGCGCTTCTATGAGCTCCCGATGACAGAAGCCAGAAAGACCATGGAAGAGATCCCGACGAGAAAGAGAAACTACTACCGTAAGCGCTATGCCCTGCTCGATGAAGTCGATGCGTCCGTGGCAGAGAAGATCAGATTGTTATTGAAATAAATGAGGAAAAGTATGAGCTCACTCGCTATTCTGATTCTGACTTGTAATGAAGAAGACAATATCGTCTCCGTGGTAGAAAATGCGAAGAAATGCACGGACGAAGTCGTGGTCATCGACTCGGGCAGCACGGATCGCACGGTAGAGCTTGCCAAAGAGCACGGCGCGAAGGTGGCTTTTCGCGCGTGGACGAATGATTTTTCCGCCCAGAGAAACTTCGCACTGGAGCAGACAGATGCGGACTGGGTGCTGTATCTCGATGCGGATGAGAGGCTGAATGAGAGTGTTATTGCGGAAGTAAAAAGAATTGTTGCGTCTGGTGTAATGGATGCACAATATGCTTTTACCAGAAAAAGCGGAGCTTTTGGCAAAATATTCAGTTATGGCGTACTCTATCCCGATCAGGTGCGGCGGTTGTTCCCGCGAAAAGCAGTTGTGTGGGTAAACAAAGTACACGAACACCCAGAGTGCAAGCTGCCAGAAAAACATTTACCTGATTATGTAACGCACTATACCTATAAAGATTGGTATGAATGGGAAGGGAAACTTTGCCTGTACACGACGATTTGGGCAGAAGATGCTTACAAAAAAGGAAAGCGGACGACCATGGCAGGCATCTTTCAGCATAGCTTAGGCGCTTTTTTTAAGATGTTTGTTTTAAGAAGAGGATTCCTTGATGGCGGGCTCGGTATTTATCTTTGCTTTGCACATGGCTTTTATACCATGCTTAAATATCTAAAGCTCTATGATTTACAAAATAGAAGAAAATAACGCAACTTTTCCAGCCTGAAAATGTTAAAAGTTAAGGAAACACTGATTAAATCGTTGTCAGATTTTACTCTTGAATTTTTATACATGGCGGGGAATAGCCTGACGCGAATAGCGAGCTATTTAAGGAAGGCTATGACGAAGTCATGTATAAAAATTCTTGTGGAATCTGACTCTGCGATTTAATCAGCGTTTCCTTAAGGAATCTATGAATTATCTCAAGCCAATAAGAAGTTTTTCATGGAATCGATTCCTGTGTAGTCCTCTTAAACCACTTTGCCTCATAGAGTAGCAATAATAAGGTTAACGCCTTCTCCCTGCTCATAATCTGCCACTTCGTTACACATTATTGGGAAATGTTTTCCGTGAGTTCGAGCGTCATTGTCCTTTTGAGAGATCCACTTGAATGTGATATATCATGTAAAGACAATGGCAAAGCGATCGGTAGACATTTCGGGTTTCCCGAACTTTCATATTCTCTGTGTCAGATATTCATGAGCATCTATTATGAACAGATATCAAATTACAGCGCTCTATAAGAATCACTACATTTGACTTTTTATTTTAATGCATTACGAGGGATTATAATATGAATGTATTATTAGTAAATTTGGCGAAGATGGTTGGTTATAGCGGTGGTATGCAAAAGGTGGCATGCAGTTTTGCCAATGAAATGAAAAGGCGTGGTCATCAAGTTTCATTAGTCTATAGTGATATTCAAACTGGAGAATTCTTTTATCCTATTGATAAAGGAGTTTTTTCTTTTGATATTCGCCATTATAAGGGGAAAACCATCGCTTATCCATGGTATTTGAAATTAAAACGTGAGTTCTTTAGGACTTTTGATAAGCAAAAAGCCAGAAGTGTGAATGATCAGTTTGAATCCTCTTTTTTGCTGGATAACTTAGAGGATGTGTTAAATACAGTAAAACCAGACGTTATTGTTTCCTTTCAGTCGGCAGCAAGTAAATTGCTGCTTTGTGATTTAAAGACTGAAATCCCTGTTATCACAATGAGCCATGGGGATACAGCAGATTATTTCCAAACTTGCCCGAAGGAAGAGCTTCCTGCATTGGAAAAGAGCGCAGTTGTCCAAGTGCTTGTACCATCTTTTGAACGTCCTATAAAAGAACACTTACCTAAAGTAAAAACTGTGGTCATAGGGAATGCTATTCCTCAATATGAAGAACAGGCAGATTTGGTAACTGAAAAAGATACGTATAAGATTGTTTTTACGGGAAGATTGGCAAAGGGCCATAAAAGACCGCATTTACTGATCGCGGCGTTTGCCGGATTGGCAAAAGATTTTCCGAATTGGACAGTCGAGCTATGGGGTGCGGTCGATGGAAAAGCGTACTATAAAGAGTTGCAGATGATGATTTCAAAGAATAAGCTGGAAAATCAAGTCTTTCTAAAAGGGACAACGGATGATGTGAAGTCTGTCCTGAAAGAGGGGGATATTTTTGCATTTCCAAGTGCCTATGAAGGCTTCGGCATGTCTTTGGCAGAAGGT
>UQRR01000031.1 GCA_900543455.1 uncultured Dialister sp. | reverse complement strand
ACAACGAAGGGAAATCCAACACTTAAGAGTACGCTGATACAAAGTGCGAAGGTGGCTGCTCGCAAAAAGAACTCATTCTTTAAAGCCCGGTATCAAAAGATAGCGGCGAGGCGAGGTGCCAACCGCGCTAGTGTGGCTGTAGCTCATTCCATGCTTATTGCAATCTATCATATTCTCAAGTCCGGTGAAAGGTTTAAAGATCTTGGAGAAGATTATTACAACCAGTTCAATAAAGAAAAGAAGAAAAAATACTACTTGAAAAAACTGACAAAGCTGGGAGTGAATTTGAAGGAAGCCACACTTTCGATTTCGATTCAGGCAGCTACATAGCGCTCATAAGTTTTTAATGGGAAGTTATAGAGGGGAGCTTTTTGCGCCATTTTTCAATCACGAGATGTTTTCATAGTAA
Organism: uncultured Dialister sp.; assembly: GCA_900543455.1. Lineage (GTDB taxonomy): Bacteria > Bacillota > Negativicutes > Veillonellales > Dialisteraceae > Dialister. The sequence goes on along the minus strand of UQRR01000031.1, from coordinate 20,948 downwards.
AGGAGAATAGATCCGCGCCCTCCGGATCCTCCGCGCAGTACGGGATGCGGCCCGAGAGCCCATCCATCTGCCAGAGATTCCACGCCACCTTATTTGTCATCTTTCGAAGGAAAGAGGCGGGCGCCGCCTCCTCCCACTTCGAGAAGTAATGCTCCATCACCGTCTTCATGATATTCACACGGGCGATCAAGAGATTGTCTCCCTGAAACTCATAGCCATACGTTGCTTCCACCGCGCGGAGTGCCCAGTGCTGCCAATCCTCTCTCGTCTCCGTAAAGTGCGAGATCGCAAGGAGCTTCCGATCAAGCAGTCCGCGGCGGGAAGAAACTTCGATTTCTTCCCCTGTCGATACATCATAGCGCTCGGCCAGATAGGGTGCCTCTCCGCAGGTGATTTCCAGACGCCGGCTGTCCACATACCGCTGCCAGCGCGGTGTCTTATGTCCCTTCTTCTGCCAAAAGAGCGCATCCAGATCCTCCCACACGTCCGGCTCCATCTTTTCTACGCTGAACCAGTCTCGATCGAGCGCGTCATTCATGAAATCACAGACCCAGCGCGGCGTAAAGACTTCCCCATGCCGCCTCGTGCGGCTCGACTGCTGCTCCGCCGCCTTCCGCGCCCGCGTTTTCACAAGCGAAATCTCCGCAAGCTCGATTTCCCGCCCGCGTCCATACGCTTCGCCCTCCGTCTCATAGGCATCCGTCGCCCAGAGGATATGGCGTCCCGTGGTCTTGTCCGCGAGCAGCTTCTCCATGAGCCCCATCATAGAGAGCTCTCTGATATCCTTCTGTATATCGATCAAAGGCTCACCTCCTGTCTGTTTCTTACAGTATAGCATAAATAAGATCCACGTTCCTCACTTTGCATCCGCATCGCGGATGCAGCAGCGCTGCGCGCCGTCCATCACCCCTGCTCCCCACTTGCCCCTTCCTCTGGAAGGGGCAAGTGGGGAGCAGCGAGGCGGGGTTGGCTCGCGCTATTGTTAAAATGGCATTTTCTCCGCATCACCATTTCTCATTTCGCATCAAAAAAGACGCCTCAATAGGCGTCTTTCTTTAGTCCATTTTCGCGGCAAGCTCGTCCCATTTCTCATAGAGAGCTTCGAGCTTTTTCTGTGCTTCGTCATACTCGGCGGCGAGGTCTGCATAGTTGTCCGGATTCATGCTCATCTGCGCGGTGTACATCTTGACCGTCGCTTCGAGGCGGCCGATCTCCATTTCCACATGGCTGAGCTTTTCCTTTTCTACGGCCGAGACTTCCTGCTTCTTCTGGTGTTCCTTCTCAGGCGCAGTCTTATCTTCCTCCGGCTCTTCTTCTACAGTCTCTTCCCCGCTGCGGTCTTTTTCAAAGGCTTCGAGGTCGAGCTTTTTCTCTTTATAGTAGCTGTAGTTTCCGAGGTACTCGGTGAGCTTTCCATGTTCCATTTCTACGATGCGGGTCGTGATCTTATCTAAGAAATAGCGGTCATGAGAGACGACGAGTGAGGTGCCGCCGAAGGCCTGGATGGCCTGCTCCATGATCTCCCTCGTAGGGATATCGAGGTGGTTCGTCGGTTCGTCGAGGATGAGAAAATTCGGTTTCTCGAGAAAGAGGCACAGGAGCGAGAGACGTGCCTTCTCTCCGCCGGAGAGCATGGCGACCTGCTTGAATACGTCATCGCCGCGGAACAGGAACATGCCGAGGATATTTCTGGCTTCCTTCTCTCCGAAATTGAAGGTGTCACGCACTTCATCAAGGACGGAAAGCTCGGGATGGAGTCGCTCCTGCTCCTGCGAGTAGTAGCCCATCTTCACATTATTGCCGAGCTGGATGATGCCGCTGTCTGCCGTCTTTTCTCCCGTGATGAGCTTTAAGAGCGTAGTCTTGCCTGCACCATTCGGCCCGATGAGGCCGAGGACTTCGCCTTTCTTGAGATGAAGATTCAGATTGTCAAAGATCAGGTGATCCTTGTAGGAGGCTTTCGCACGCACGATGTCGAGCACCTTCTCCGCGCATTCCTGCGGCGGATCGAAGTGGAAACGGAGCGTCGCCTGATGGACAGGCTTATCGAGACGCTCGAGGCGGTTCAGCTGTGACTGGCGGCCGCGCGCCTGCTTCGCCTTGATGCCTGCCTTGTAGCGTCGGATATACTCTTCCGTTTCCTTGATGTGCTCCTGCTGCTTGTCGTAAGCCTTCTGGTAGGCTTTGTCCTGGTTCGTCTTTGTCTCCAGATAGCGCGAGTAGCCTCCGCGGAAGCTTCGGATATGATGGTTCTCCAGATCGATGATCCCCGTCGCCGCTGCATCCAGGAAATAGCGGTCATGGGAGATCATGAGAATCCCGCCTTTGTACGAGCGCAGGTAGTCTTCGAGCCACTCGAGCATGCCCATGTCGAGGTGGTTCGTCGGTTCGTCTAGGAGAAGGAAATCCGGATGGCGCACGAAGGCGGCGGCAAGGTTGATACGGACCTTCTGCCCGCCGGAGAAGGCGTGGATATCTCTGTCCCAATCCTCCTCTCTGAAGCCGAGCCCGGTCAGGATCTTTTTCGTCATCGACTCATAATCATAACCGCCTAAGAATTCAAATCGCTCTTCCGCCTTGCCATACTGCTCAATGAGCTTCTCATCGTCCTTGTGCTGCTCGAGCTCTTTCGTCAGCGCTTCGATGCGATCTTTATAAAAGAGGACATCCCGCCACGCCTCCTCCATTTCCTCGCGGATGGTATGGGAGGTGTAATTGAAATCCTGACGGAGGTAGCCGATGATGGCACCGTCGCTCGCCTTGACGGAGCCTTTATCATATTCCTCATCACCGCGAATGCATTTCAAGAGCGTCGTCTTGCCCGCGCCATTCGCACCGACCAGACCGATGCGTTCCCCGCTTCGAATGTCAAAGGAAACATTTTCAAAGACAGTCTTGATGCCGAAGGATTTCGACAGACCGTTGATACGTAGAATTGCCATAGTAATACTCCGTGGCCGGCATGTAGCATGTCGGTCTATAAAAATAGTTTATAGGTTCAGGGTTAGCCCGTGGGTCGGAACGCCCCTTGATTGGGGATGAAAACCTCACTTGAATGAGAAATTAGAAATGAGAAATGAGAAATGGTGGTGCGGCGCATAAAAACACGGAAGCGCCGCAGAGGTTTGAAACTGGCGGTTTTCTCGTATCGCAAACCTAATCCCTAGCCACTAATCCCTAGCTACCAGTCACAAGTCACTAGTCACTAGCCACTCATCCCTTCTTTCAAACTTGTGGTGATATCCCTTCCCCATATCGTCATCCCGAGCGCAGCCGAGGGATCTTTCTTGCACTGCGCTCAGTATCACATAAGCACATACAGGGAAACGACGCCTTGGTGCTACGTATTTCTGCTTTCGCACATCCATCGTTTATCGGTCTGCAAGGAAGATTTCTCGCTTCGCTCGAAATGACGATACGGAAGCCGGATGTCTCCGCCGCAGCATAAATCTGGCGATGCCCGTAGAACTGCGATGGCAGGTTTCCCTCGTATCGTCAGCCTTCCCCTCGAGGGGAAGGTGCCCCGTAGGGGCGGATAGGGCACGAGCGGTATGAAAGACAGATGAGGAAAGCGGAGAAGCGCGCGGCACATGTGGTGAAAGCGTGAGTCTTAGGCCGCGAATGACAAAGATTTCTCGCTTCGCTCGAAATGACGATACGGGAGTCTGATGTCTCCTAGTCCCCAGTCACTAGCTACTCCCCCTCTTTATTCGATCACATCCGCCCTGATAAGTATAATGATTTCCGACTCCTCCAGACTTTTCCCATGACTTTGGAAGAGTTTTCCCAGAAGCGGGATGTCTCCTAAAATGGGTACTTTGCGGAAGGTTTTCCCTTCTTCCTTATCAATGAGGCCGCCGATAGCAAGAAGCTGCCCGGATGCCAGACGCACCATCGTATTCGCCGAACGCGTGATGATGCGGTACGCTTTCATCTCAGGGACAAGGTAGGGAGTCGAGACTTCAGCTTCCACATCAGCGGTGATTTCATTGTTCGCGCTGATAATGGGGGTATATGTGAGCTTGATGCCGGCGTCTTTGTACTCCGTCGTCGTGGTCTTCACGCCATTTTCCATATGCTCGACGATGACAGGGATGCGGCTGCCAATCAGGATGTCAGCTTTCCTGCCATTCATCGTGACAACGTGCGGCTTGGCCAGTACTTTTGCCTTGCCTTTGGTGACCAGTGCATTCAGATTTGCCTGGAAGAAGAAGGTGTAGGGATGCCCGCCCGGCGCACGTCCATAGGAAATTCCGGCATAGCCATCAGGGATCGTGACGTCCCAGCCGCTTTTTTCAATGTTTCGGATCTTGGGATTTCCATCACTGTCGTACTTGATATTTCCATCTTCTCCCATCACATAATGCTGCTCCGTCCAGCTGTCACGGTCATAGTCCGCACTGCCGGTGAGGCTTTTGAAATTCCAGTCCAGCCCCAGCTCTTTGGCCGAGCTTTTATTGACTGCGATGACTTCCGCCTCCACCTTCACCTGCTTTTCAGGGATATCCATACCGCGAAGGAGTGCATCCACCTGCATCAGCTCGGCAGGCGTCCCACTCACAAGCACGGTATTGGCTGACTGGTTATAAGACACCTTGCCTTTGGATACCATGTCCGTCAGGCTTTCGGCAGCTTCCTTGGCATTCGCATAGGAAAGGCGGTATGACTTCGCAAAGATGCCGGACTCTTTCTCCGTTACGGCGGAAAAAATAATAAGCGTACTTCCCTCTTTCCGCCCGGCAAGTCCACAGGCCGCCATGATGGATGTCATCGCTTCTTCCGGCGTCACATCATCGAGGCTGGCCGTGACCCGCTCCTTCACATGGGAAGAAAAAATGACATTCTCTCCCGTCATCTCCGCGAGCCCTTTCAGCACATCAGCGACAGGTGCATCTTTCACGTGAAGGCTCACCGTCTTCTCCGCCGGCGGTTCCACAAGAGAAATGCTCGGTGCAGGCGTTTCTCTCTTCGGCATATCCAGCGGGCGGGATGCCAGCTCTTCGACCATCGTCTCATGCGCGCTGGTGTCCAGATCCAGCTCCTTGGCGGAAATGCCTGTCCAGAGCAAAAATGCACAGCAAAAAACAGCCCCCGCCGTTCTTATCAGCGGGTGCTGATCGTTAAGACGCCGGAAGCGCTGGCGAGTGTGACTGTCTTTCCCTGTATACTGGAAACATTCCATAGTCCTGCCTGCTCTCCTTCTTTGACCGTGTACGTCACCCCATGGACCTCTATGACCGCTCGCTTCTCACTGCCAAATGACATGACGCCCATGAGACGAGGCACATCAGAGGCATACGACCTATTCTCTTTTGCTGCTCCGGCAGAGGAATGCGCCATGCGAGGCGCTACCGCAGGCAAGGATGCACCTGCGGTTTCTACAGGTATCGCCTTTTCTGTCATCGACTCCATGTGAAAGGGATCAGCAAGCGGCTTTCCCCTGACATACGATGACGCATCATAGACGCGGCGGCTTTCTTCCTGCGGAAGCGCCGAAGAGGAAGAAGCCCCCTCTGACGCAGTCACGGAAGGCATCGCCTTTGGCTTCTCAGGAAACAGTTTCGATGCCGTCCCCACACCCAGCGCACCCCAGAGGATCAGAAGTACCACGCCGGCAAGCCCCAGCGGCAGTGCCCATTTCTTTCTGCCCTCCATGGTGACCTCCAAATATAAGTGACTGGTGACTGGTGGCTGGTGACTAGTCACTAGTCACTAGCTACTAGCTACTAGAACCTGAAGTCCTTCGGCATCAGCATGAACTGGGTTTCTTTTTCGATATCATCGTAGCGGATCCATGCATAGAAGGAATGCATGTCGCGATAGTAAGTCCAGTAGCGATGGTTCAGGCGGCCATATTTGGTATCGACCGTCCATGCCAGACTGAAAGCATCATTCTTCGTCGGCTGCACGCGCACGCCAAAGTCGAGCGGCTTATCACTGGTATACGAGTCGTAGCTATACGGCGTAATGCCATTGATTTCACGATCCGTATAATAGATCCAGCTCTGCACGCTGCGGTAACCGCCGGAAAGCCCCAGGCTGTAATAGGTATTTTTACGGATGATCCCGCCGTTATAGCTGTAGTAATCCTTCATATAGCCGGCACGCCATGAAAAGCGCATGAATTTCCCGAGCTTCCATGGATCACTGGAAAGGTAAGCGTCATAGCTCTTATGCTGTCCTTTGACCCCGCCTTCTTCCCAGTAACCGATGTCCCCCTTCGCCCCCACGTAGAAGCGGGAACCAAAGAGATAGAAATGATTCGAGTTAAATTCCAGCGACGGCCGTTTCTTGACCCAGATACCGCCATCATCATTCGTGCTGCTTTCCTCTTCGGCATAGTGGAAATTCAAGCCGCCAACCGGCGTCTGATAGCGCACACCTACATCCGGTTTGTATCCTGCCTTCGTGTACCAGCGGTTTTCCATATACGCCGTCAGATTCATATCCGCATCGAGCGGGATCTCGATCCGGTTATGCAGTCCGAAACCATTGTCACTGTCAAACATCGGACGCGGGATCAGTGTGAACGGGCTGACCCGCTTCTTCTGAAGGGAACCCTTGTACGTCGAAAGCGTCACAAGCACCGTATTCTTCGCCATGAGTCTCACATTATGCGCGATATACTTATCCCCCGGATAAATATCGATGGAGTCAGCCTCGATGCGATAGTCCGGTACCTTCGCTACCGCATGCTTCGTCGTGAAGTAGCCATGCTCGATCACTATGTGATTGGCATTCTTGTCATATGTACCGCTTTCACCCTGAAAATAGTACGTTCCGCTGTCCCAGCCAGACACCTTTTCAAAATGTCCGACAGCGGCCTTCGCGTCATAGTCAGCGCGCGCCGCCTTGAGATCCGTCGTCGGATTCTTCCAGACAAGCTCCCCCGGGACGACATACTTTTGAGAGATCGTATTTCCATAGACATACTCGGTCTGATAGGTATCCATCATGTGCTTGATCTCTACGCGCCCGAAAGCTGCCACTTCTCCCGTGGTATCATTGTAGCGCATTTTATCAGCCACGACCGTAGCCGGATGCTCTTTGGAAATCCCGGTATCCGCCGTTTCCTTATTCTTTTTCCTGTCTTTATCCTTTTGGACCGTTTCCCGTGTCTCCTGCCCTTCATAGGAAGGACGCAGTACACCATCGCTGACGGAATACTCCACGTGGGTAGTATCCTCTTCCGGCAGCTTGGGGGAAACCGGTGCCTCCGCCGCTTCCGCCGCCAGCGCAGGCAGCAGAAGGGCGGAAAGAAGCACCGCCTTTTTCCAGTTTGTATTATTCATTTCTCATGATTACGACAGAAGCTGCCTCATTATTGGTCTTGGCGGAGTCTGCCTTTTCCTTTACTGTAGAATCCTTTTCACGAGCTGCTTCCAGTTCCGCTTTCGCGCTGTCGCTGATTTCTGCCTTTGGCGCAGGAGATGCAGTCTCCGTCACAGCCGTCGCTGTCACCTGATTATCCTCTACCGCAGCTACGCTGGCAGCAGAAGCCGTGCGCGCAACATGCTTACGGAGAACAATGTGCGGCGCTCCTTCACGAAGCACCAGCCCCTTCGTCGTGACAGGCTGCGCCGTCTGGATATAGAGCTCGCTGCCAGCAGGGAGCACAGCATCCTTGCCTTTGACGAAAAGCCCGCCCACAAGACCGATCGGTCCCAGAGCCAGCGCACCGATGGTGGACGCACCGACAGCCGCTGCTTCCATCTTCAGTTTTTCCTTAGCCTCCGGTCCCAGCACAGTCGGGATCGCTTCGTCATCCACAGAGAACACCTGATCGAAGGACACATTCACCTTGCCGCTGCGGCCAAAGCTCTTCGGGCGGCTGACTTCCGTCACCACGCCGCTCCCCTGTGTACCGCGCGGCAGCACCAGCACATCACCGACCAGGACATCTTCCTGTACCGTGAAGGAAACCGGATCTCCGACCTGGCTCGTCTTGCTGCCCACATCATCATTCAGTGCCACTTTGAAAACCGTATCTGCCGGCAGCTCGACCGTCTTCATTTCATAATGCTGGTCACCATAAACCGCCTGCTCAAGGCTCTGCATACGTTCATCAAGAGCCCCCTTCTTCGCTTCGCCAAGCACCGCTTTTTCCAGATTATCCATGCGAACCGTCAGATTATCCGTGCTGATCTCATCCGTCAGATAGTATTCCATCGCATTCATGCGATTCGAAATCGCCGGGGTGCGGTCATTGTCATTTCTCACCACATCCGCATACAGATTGTCGATACGGTTATCAAGCCCGCTCGCCGATGTATTCCCCACGCCGTAGATCACATTATCCGCCTGATCCGCACGGCCGATGAGAGACCCGCTCTGCACCGAACCATAGAGAACTTCATCTACGCGGTCGATCTTTTCCGCCAGTGTTGCCACGTCCTCTGCCATGACAGGCATCGCCATCAATGCAGCCAGTCCTGCTGCCAGTAATGCTTTTCTCATATATATTCCTCCAAATTCTTTGGGTATAAAGCTAAGGTTTAATGGTTCAGTGTTAGCGTGCCGTCCTTTGATTTCGTGCGTGCGAAAGAGGTTCAGCAGGTTCTATAGGCAGGGCGGGGATGGTGCGGCGTATTTCGTCATCCTGAGCGGAGAAAAACGTCGTATGTCAGGAAATGGCCTATCTGAAACAGGAGAACTGAGTCGAAGGATCTAGGGAAACACCGATTAAATCGTTGTCAGATTTCATTCTTGGATTTTTATACAAAGTAAGGAATCATCTGACACGAATAGCGAGCTATTTAAGGAAGATGATGACGAAGCTATGTATAAAAATCCATATGAAATCCGACTCTGCGATTTAATCAGCGTTTCCCTAGGCACCGCGGAGTATAAATCATGCGATGCCCAAATAGGTATTGTTTCACCAGCCATTGTGCATCCCTAATCCCTAGCCACTAATCCCTAGTTACCAATCACCAGCCACACCTGCGCCTTTACACTCTCACATCAATCACAGCCGACACACCTACGCCCTGCACACGGGAGAACGAGGTCGGATTCACACTATCCATCGGGATGAGCCCCTTGATGCGAAACAGCTTGTCATTCCAGCTGATTTCCAGCTGCCCGACCGCCTTCACCTTCTCTACCTGATCGGCATCGCCGATGACCTGCGCGGCTCCGATATATCCTTTATTTCCAATGCTGACGATCGGCACCACCTTCGTGGCGTAATTCGTGCCGGCGCCTTCCTTCATCATGACCGAATTGATCGCGCTATTGATAGAAGCGCCATATTTATCGACCAGTACCGCGATACCGCCGACCTTGACCACACCGCCAAGGACACTGCCCAGATTGAAAGCCGATACCTGCGTTAATGCGCCCGCACCGATCATCGCCGCCGCCAGTACACAGACCGCTAGTCTTTTCATTTTCATCATCATACCCTCCTTATAGGAAATCAGTTTCACTACAGAAGTTGAACTGCAAGTATCAGACGCCACCCAAACGTTTCCCTGGCGTAGCGCCCCTGATACCACAAAGCTATACTCTCTCAGCCTACAGTTATTTATTATTATACCGTCTTAGAGAGGGTTTGTGCAATAAAAAAGCGCGATTTCAGGAATCGCGTTTTTTTGAATATTCAATCGCACACCTTACGCTAATCACAGCAAGAAAAAGGCATAACGCCAGAGATGTGCCTTCTGCCCTCCCGATACATTTCTTGGTATATCAGATGAACGCTTCTGCCTATTTTAATCGACGCTCCCCGCGGGGGGAGCGTCGGAATCAATGGCAGCTATAAAGGGCTGGATTATTTATTTCAATCCACACTCCCCGCGAGGGGAGCGACTACATCACACAGATCAACACCCCGACCATGGGATGATTTCAATCCACGTTCCCCGCGAGGGGAGCGACGGCTATGGTATGCGCTCGGTGGTGTCATCTATCTATTTCAATCCACGCTCCCCGCGAGGGGAGCGACTACAAACATCCGCCTTACCGTCAGATTTCAGGACATTTCAATCCACGCTCCCCGCGAGGGGAGCGACACAGGAATTTAAGGATATGCTTCCTGTCTTTGACATTTCAATCCACGCTCCCCGTGGGGGGGCGACACCGTCCTCCCTATTATGCTTTGTACTATATCATATTTCAATCCACGCTCCCCACGGGGGGACCGACAGTAGACGCGCCGGGATAGTCCTGTTGTCCGTTATTTCAATCCACGCTCCCCACGGGGGGAGCGACCTTACTATGATGAGTTTTTGCATTTGACGGATGAAATTTCAATCCACGCTCCCCGCGGGGGGAGCGACCCTAGACACCGGCGGATTGTCCTGAATAAATTGAGCGATTTCAATCCACGCTCCCCGCGGGGGGAGCGACTAGTTACGAGCCATAATAGCAGACGAAGCACCAGCGATTTCAATCCACGCTCCCCGCGGGGGGAGCGACATATCACCTCATCAGAAGTGGTCAACAAGTCCAGATTTCAATCCACGCTCCCCGCGGGGGGAGCGACCAGAGCGAGAGATCTGCGCCTTCGGGATCTGTGAATTTCAATCCACGCTCCCCGCGGGGGGAGCGACACTACTTTTGGCGCATCTTCTGGCGGTAGTTACATTTCAATCCACGCTCCCCGCGGGGGGAGCGACGTCCAGGAGGTAAAAAATGCCGTGGTTTAAAAGTAAAATTTCAATCCACGCTCCCCGCGGGGGGAGCGACAACGGCCTCGTCTTTAGTCAAATACCGATAACCGATTTCAATCCACGCTCCCCGCGGGGGGAGCGACCTGGCCGCCTCAGGCTCTACGCTGATAATGGGGGATTTCAATCCACGCTCCCCGCGGGGGGAGCGACAAGCGCAACTATTAAAAGTAACATTGCCAATAGTATATTTCAATCCACGCTCCCCGCGGGGGGAGCGACTGTACAGTCAAAGCATGCAGCAATGACCGTATAAAACGGAGTACTTTGCGCGAACCACATTTTCTCTATTCCAAGAATGCGTGTTTTTCGCCCATTTTCCCCCTGTGTGCTACTACTTCGCGCACAAAAAATCAGAGAATCATAGTTTCATTCGGATCATATCCCGGCTTGGCACCTATGTGCTTCACCTTAGACTGGTATCGATTCCCCAGATTGTAGAACCGTATGCTATCAGACTCCTTGTCCATCAGCATTTCCAGCGTGGCACGAAGTGAGACGGCCTGCGCCTCATCCACCTGACATTCGAAGACGGAATTCTGTACACGCTGGCCATGAGCTTCGCAGCATTTGGCTACTTTCCGAAGGCGTTTCTGTCCTGCAGATGTCGTGGTATTTACATCATAGGTAATCAAAAGAAGCATGTCATCACTTCCATAGAAAAGGCGGATACCCATCCAGGTCTCCACGAATGTAACGGGCCAGCAGCAATGCCTGCACATAAGGGATCAATCCCCAATATATTTTCTCGCCGAGGAATGGATGTGTCAATGTTTCCTTCTTCCGTTCCTGCCATTTGCTGAGAAAAGTCTTACGTCCCTCTGCATTCAGCAAGACAGCGCCATCCTCCATCGGCTTGAAGCAGGAAGCCGGTAAAACTCGGTTATTGACCAGTGATAAGACGAATCGATCGGCATATACACTTCGAAGCTCTTCCATGAGATCCAATGCCAGTGACTGCCGCCCAGGGCGGTCTCTATGCAGGATGCCGATGTAGGAGTCCATGCCCGCCGCTTCTATGGCAGAGGCACAGTCATGGGCAAGAAGTGTATAGGCAAAGGAAAGCAATGCATTCACTCGATCAAGCGGCGGTCGTTTATTCCTTCCGTGGAAATAGAAATGCTTCTTGTCATGCAAAATGAGCGTATCAAAAAGAGAAAAGTAGGATGCAGCGGCATTCCCTTCTATCCCACGGAGGTGATCCAGTGAGTCTGCCTTGGCTGCTTCTCTGGCAGCAGTCTGCAAATCCTGTATCACTGCTTGAAAGCAAGCGGCATCGACGGACAATGGATGGTCCCGCAGGAAGCGCATAAGTACGGTACGGCCATTGAGAATTTTCCCTGCGATCATGGTACGCGCAATGGCAAGACCACGAGGCTCTTCTTCGGATATACGATACTGTTCTTTTCTGAGAAGCACATTTCCCGCGGTCAGTCCCTGAGCGCGCGCCAGAAACTTTCCCTGCGGTGTCAGAAAGCAAAATCCGATATGCCGCTTCACGCAGGCACCAAGAAGCGCAGGGCTCGCACCTTTGTAGCCAAAGTACAGAATGTTTTCCAAATTGATCAACGGTATTCGCTGGAGTATTTCATTTCCTTTCCATGCTGCCACATTTTCATTATCCAAAGACAGGTACAAATCTTCTGAATTGACAAAAAGCGTATTGAGCAGTTTCCTCATGGCAGCTCCTCCCCCAGTGCCTTTTCCATATAGCCCCGCACTGACTGAACGCGGCACAGCTTAGGCAGACAAAGTCCCTTCAGGGAGCAGGACTGACACTTCTTGGAAGTTTTGACTTTGGGCGTGCGCCCTCGGTGAAACAGTTCATGCATTTCTCTCAAAGCCGACTTCACGCTGCTCCTGATATCCTCATCAAGGTCGATCTTTCGCCGTCTCCGTATTTCGTGGTAGTAAAGAAATCCGTATGGGATCCGGCATTGTAACATTTCTTCCAGACACAAGGCTTCGGCACAGAGCTGAAAAATATCTGAATCATCTTCTTTATCCTTGCCCCTTTTGTACTCCACCGGTACTGCCTGCCAAAGCCCTCTGTGACCGTGAAGCGGTACGCCCTCCTCAGAAGATAAAAACTCTACCACATCGCATTGTCCCGTGATGCCCAGTGTGGGAGAAGCTACGCGAAGGCCTCTCGTCACCAGTATGCCCGGGCGTTTTTCTATGAAATCATCCTTATGCGCATTTTGATGAATGACCTCCCCTTCCGCAGTCAGCCGGTTCTCCTGCCATTGCTGCTCGATGTGAATCAAGGCCCATTGTCTCCGGCAAAACATAAAATGCTGGATGCCGGAAATCATCAGGTAGTCATTTTCCGCGCAGCTCATATTTTACGCTCACAGGTGACTCCCTGCGGCATATTTTCTGTATCGACCTGTACTTCATAGTCACTGTAGGAGCGCGGCGGAGTATGCGGATCCTTTCTTGCTACATGTACTCGTTCAAACAGTTTGTAAGAAGGGGCATTCCCCAGTTCGCTGGCATGCTTGAAGACGATGAGCTCGCGCACCGCCATATTTCCTCTCGCGGCCGAATGATCATTTTCGAACATATTGATGATGGCCTGCCACAAAAGGGCAAGATCGTCTTCACTGAAGTGCGTCACTTTTCTTGCCAGATTGGCAGAAATGTAGCCTTCGACCTGGTACAGGGCATAGGGAACAATAAACTTGCGCCCGATTTCCGTCTTTTTACTTTGCGCATCTTTTTCTGTCGTGATTGCCACTCGCGTCAGTGTCACTTCCTGCGGAGCAATCGGATCGATGCTTCTGGCAAACCCAAGCTGGACAGGACCACGCACCTGTCCACAGTTCAAAGCGCCTTTCATAAAGGTGGTCATGACAGCCCCGAAAGTACGAATATCAAAGAAATTGGAACACATGAAGTCCCGCAGCAGGCTGTCTGCATTCGGATTTTTCTTTTTGGCCGTTTTGATATCATCGACACCGACATACGCCAATGCTTCTTTATCGCTCTGTTCCAGCGGTACGTTTTCTTTGATGTAGATCCGATACCCAGGCTCATCTTCCTTGGCTGCTTCCACATAGTTTCTGATTTTACGTTTCAGGCAGACATCTGTCACAAGGCCAAGCCCCGTTTCCGGATCCACACGCGGCATATTCCCCGCATCCGGATCTCCATTGGGATTGCCATTCGTCACATCGAAAAGAACCACGAAATCGTATCTGTTATGAATCACTTCTGCCATTTGCTTATTCCTCCTCTTTACCTTTATATCTTGCCTGTGTTTCCTGATAATAACCAAGGATAAATGTGCCTTGTTCTTCCGATGTCAATCTGGATGGAAACGGAATGCCTTCCTCCGGCATGATAATTTTATCCATTAAAGCGCCCATTTTCTTTTTAAAATAGACAGCCTTTCCTTCATCGAGCTTAGAGAGATGCGTATTCGCCAGCTTCAGCAGGATGGGGAATACGGAAGCCGGTGTAGCACAGGCAGAATTAAAATACCGTTCCTTGATGGTGGTGTTGATCGTAGGGTTCGCACTCTGCTGGATATTTTCCAGCAGAGAAAACATCCGCCCCAATACATAAGAAATATCATTGCAATTCTCATTGAGTGCCATTTGTAATTTTCCCTCCCATTGTTCTTTACCATTTTTCAAAAGGTACGCTTTGATGAAAGCCGCCTTGGTATGGCTGATTTTCTGAATGGCTGATTTCCCGCCTTCCGCGTCTTTATCCCGGTCAGCAAACACACGAAGCAGGATGTTTTGGAATACAGACTCAGGATACTTTGTATTCTGCAGCACGGCTCTGAATAAACTGCCCGCCATCAGAGGTGAAGCCGCCTGTTCTTTGCCATTCGGGTTCGCTGTCGCCTTGAGCGTTTTCCACAGGGGAATATTTTGTTTTTCCCAAGATGGCCCCTCAAGTTTCATTCGATCCTGATGAAGCGATAGATTCGTCACCAGTTCGCGGAATGTGTTCCTTAAAAACAGCCTGACAGAAATTCTGGCTGCATTAGGCGCCAAGCCCAAAATGTAAAACGGCTCATCTGGTGATATCTCGATGCCTTCCAAATCTACAGGAAGCCCATCTCTCATGTGGGTAACGATCGTATCAAGCGTATGATCATCAAGCCCTGCATCATTTCCCAAGAAAGACATCATGAAATCCTGACAGGCAGAGATACCATGCTCTGACCAGTATACGATGGTCGTGTCTCCTATGATCTGGCTGTGACTTCGATCAGCAAGCAATGCATTGAGTGCACTGCCGTAGGCGAAGGCTGCCCGCTCACTGACCGGTGCATTTTTTCCCTGCTCGCCGTCTCCCCCATAGGAGCAGAAGGCAGGTGCATTAAATGATACCAGATTCGCCCCAGCCGTCTGCGCTCCAAGCACCCCCTTTATTTTGGGATGAAGCAAGGCGATTTTCTGATTTTCCACACCTGTAATCAGGCACTGCCCCGCCGGAAATTCATCATCTCCATCCCCCTCACGGGCTTCTTGAAAATCTTCCCATGCTTTTTTTATTTCTTCATCTTCAATGGCATCTACGCCATCTACTTGAAACACAAAGTTGCTCCCAGCTATAATATCCTCCAAATTTTCTTGAATCCATGAATCTTCTTCTGCCTTATCAAATCCCCAAGTATCAAAGAAATGCAGAATAGCCTTAGCCACGGGAGAATGGCAATGTTCCAAAACTTGATGATGCAGCATTTTGGCTGCTTCGAAGCACTGGATGGTTCTTTGGACTTTCCCCTTGTCATCAACAGCCAAAAAATAGCTGGAATTATCACACAGAAAATTGGCTTTTACGCCGGAAGAACGAGTCACGGGCAGCGGTACGCACATTTCACAAGGCACTTCACGCTCCGTTTTCCCTCTCTGTACCTTTTTGCGGGCAGAAATGATTCCACAGAGATGCCCCTCTTTATCGAGCAGAATGCGGTGACTGACTTTGGCTATTCCCCATCCTTCTGCTTGAATTTTTCCCTGCTTGCAAAGCTCCTCATATAAGTGAACCAACGCAGTAAGTATCATCGATGCACCTCGCAATTCCGAAGATCCATAACCCCTTTTTCTAATCTGGCATGGAAAAACCGGGGTGTGATGTGCTGTAAATCAGAGAAATCCATATCATACAGCATAAAGCCAAGATCTTGTGTGACAGGGTAAGGGATCACGGTCTCATCATCCTCTACCAGACGGAAGCCTGCCGGAAACTCTCGGCATCCCAAGTACGGCTGATGATAGCATTGGCCTTTTCTCGCACGGCGGCAGAGCATTTCCCTGAATTTTCCCGCATTATCACTGGCATTGGCTTTCTCTGTCATTTCAAAGTGTACATGAATACAGTACCTAACATTTTTCAAGATCAAGGCTGCTCTCTGCTGAATGTCTTCCTTTGGACATAGATACATGGCTTTTCCCTGTCGGGCGTTTCCTGCAATGCTCGACACATTGATTTTGGATTTCACTTCATTTCTTCTGACATTCGTCATCTGGATAGGATTCATGACATCGATCTCGTCGATCACATACCGAAGTCCCGGATGCCAGAAGATCGCTTCGACAAGTCCGCGTGCCGCAGATGGCGTCATCACGTCATAAGATACTCGTTCCACTTTCATTTCCGGTCGTGTAAAGCAGGCATAATCGCCCCAGCACTCTATCCTTACTCCATATGCCATACATGTTCCTCTTTTCTTATTACCACATGATCCCCACGCCATCTTCAGACTTGATTTTGAGCCCAAGCTCCGCATCATAGTCCTCCATATTTACCAAGTAGGCCAGGTTCTCATCCCCTGGAAACATCTCAATTTGTCCCTGCGTGAGCAATTTCGTGAAATCGGACTGCCCCCCAGCCTTCGAATATCGTACATGGATCATGTACGGCCCGGCGGCCCGCATCAGCTGCCGCGACCGATTTCCCATCATCAGCTGTTCCTTTATGTCTCTGGCTTTCTCATCAAAGGGTATAAAAACTGACTTCGTGCTGTCACTAATCAGATGAAATCGTTTTCCAATCTCAGCAAAGCTGAGTGACTGTGCCAGTTTCTCGATTTCCTTGTAATCCATATTTCCTTCATTGCTTTGGTACCAGTTTTCAAAATAGGTACGAATCGCCGACGGTTTGGTCATTTCTTCAGCATTGTATTTTTCCCGAACCATATCCGTCACTTGTTTTTCTTTGCGCATGAACGGACTCTTCTTGCTTTCCTTTGTCCAAAAGATATGCGCCCTGCTTTTTTGTAAAGACTGCCGTCCTTCTCGATTGCAGCGGCCCGCCCCCTGGATCAGACTGTCCAGCCCTGTATACTGCAAATATACCACAGGAAAATCGATGTCAACTCCGACAGAAATGATGCTGGTCGATACGACTCGGCACGGTTTTCCATCCCGCAGTCGAGTTTTCATTTCTCGAATGATCTCCCTGCGATGGGCCGGACATAAATTGGTCGACAGGTACATGGCCTCTCCGTCGAGCAGTTCAACTATTTTTTCGGCTTCTTTTTTGGTAGAAGCGATACAGAGTACCTGCTCACATTCATCTAATTTCTTCGCAATCTCAGCATAATCCGTTTCGCCATCTATATCGAATGTCACCCGCTTGAAAAACTGAAACAGTTCTCCCACATTTTCCATGATTTCTGTCGGATTCTTCTGCAAATAGCGCCCCAGCTCCGGCTGCGTCGCACTGCATAAAACAACCGTACAGCCATAATAATGAACCAGCTGCTCGAGCACATGGAGACATGGCTTCAGAAAATCGACCGGCATCATCTGGGCTTCGTCAAGAATAATGACACTGTTTGCTATGTTATGCAGCTTTCGGCATCTTGATGTTTTATTGGAATACAAAGACTCAAAGAACTGCTCATTGGTTGTGATCACGACAGGAGCATCCCAGTTTTCTGCAGCCAGTTTCATCCTCTCTGCCAGTCTGCCCGCCTCTTCACTTCCCTCTTCCGGCAAACTATCATAGTCGACCTGGCTATGACTTTCCAACACCGCATGATTTCCCAGAAAAGCCCGGAAAACGTCGGCGGTCTGCTCAATGATGGAGAGGTAGGGAATTACGTAAATGATCCGTTCCTTGTGCCATTTCATGGCTTGCTTCATGGCAAAAGCCATCGAGGAGATCGTCTTGCCGCCACCCGTCGGTACCGTCAGCGAATACAGTCCCTGTTTTCCCTCCCCTTTCCGCATGCATGTATGAAGGATTTCACAACGCTTCTCGTTTAAGGCATTTTTAGGCCGGAAGTATCCATCCTCTTCGAGCCTGCTCCAAAACATAGCCGCTATTTCTTTTAAAGAAGAAAACTCATTTTTCCTGACAGGCTGATTGTTCATAAAGGCTTCTGTGTCCAGAAAATCTGCATCCACGAGGCACGAGAACAGCATCCGTGTAAGCATCATAACGTCAAGTGCATTTCCGCTTGCGATCAATTCATTCAGATGATGTATATTTACACTAGTACTATCCATAGAGTAAAGTTCCGGATGTCGGACGGAAGGGATATCTTTTTTCATACGCCCTTGTAGCGTAGATGTTCCTGCAGTATCCACTTTGCTACCAAAGTCTGGAATTCCTGCATGGTGCCCCGCCACGCAGAATGCCCCCAGTAGCCGCAGCCAGCCTATATCCTCATTTTCAAAAAAAGACTTCGCACCAGCCGTCGAATGATCCACGCGTCTGTGCTTTCGGCCATGGATATAGTCTTGGAACGCAGCAGTATCTTTCCCTTCGTCATGTATTTTCCCCAAAAGGCCAGCTTCTGCCCCCAGTCCCATACCTGCGCCAAAGCATTCGGCTAACCGCATTGTGCCGTCCAAATGATCTGTCAAAGACTGCACTCTTTCGTCCTGTATATGCCCTGCGATGATCTCCTCCATGCTTCTCATCTCCTTTTTATTATTATAGCAGACGTATAGGTCAAAACCTTGCATTCACTCCTTCATGTAGATAAAAATTTTTCTATAGTACATTTTAAGGAAACACTCTCGCTATGAAAATCTCTTCATTTCTTTCCTACCACCTGCAAAACAAAAACGGAGCCATGAGCAAAATCCATTTCTGCCCCTGTCTCCGTTTTCTGTCATTTATGATACAACACCTACTGTGCCTTCCCCGCAGTCTCCTTCTTCCAGCGCACCGTGAACTCAAAGAGCCCCGTGCGCGCATTCTTCTTCCGACTCTTCAGCTCCGTGAGACCGCCCCACGCCCGCGTGAGATGACTAGTAAAATTCGAAAGATCGGTCGTCTTCTGCGATGTCCCTTTCAAAAGGACATCCTCTCCCTCTGCGGAGATCTCCGATAGCACGACACCTTGCGGCATACCATCAGCAAGCAGTACCAGACGCTGCTCCCAGTGCGGATCTTTGGCCTCCGCTTCCTTTAGCATCGCAAGCAGAGCTTCTTCCTCCTCACTCGCCTTTTTCAATTCCGCCCTCTTCACTTTCAATGGAGACAACGCCTCATTCTCCGCCAGCTGCGCCTTATCCTCCCGATAAGCCGAAAGAAAGGATGCACAGGAAAAGAGGAAAAAGGCTGCGCCGAGCGCACATGCTCCCTGCGCGATGCGAAGCTTTCGATTCTCCTCCGTCACAAAAGGACGCTCTCCCATGAGAAGAGGCAATGTCGTCCCCGCATGACTTACGGCAAGCACCACACGCATAGCATCATCCCAGTATCCGCCTTCCTCCAGATGCTCCGTTTCAAGCGTGACTGCCTTGCTCCCCTCGTCCTCTGTCCCTTCTGCCGCAAGAAGAGTCAGCTCCTTTTCCATGTAAGAAAGCCATGCTGTCCGCTCCTTAGTCTCACAGCTCTCCAGCGGAACCAGAAAACATGGAAGAGAAGAGAGCCCATACAGATCCATCTGCCGCCCCATGAACAGCGAAGCCTTGCCCTCATCTGCCAGATGCAGGATGCGGCTCTCCCAGAGATCCCCGCTGCGGAAAAGAAGCATCGCTGAACGGCGGCGCATATACAGAATAAAGTGTGGTCCCTCTTGCAAAGGAATATCCGTCACAGGAAATGCACGGGTGATGGTAAGCCCCGCCTCATGCGCTCCCATCTCCCAAGCCCCGAGATCCACACGCGGCAATGCATGCAAGAGCGCTTCCCAGCCCTCTTCATCATGAGAGAGCACACGATGCCCCATGGCGATCGCTTCCTCGGTGTGAAAGACGCGATCTGCCTCCCACTCCATCGATTCAGCAAATTCCTCCTCCGTCATCTGCGGATATCTTTTCCTGCTCCATCGAAGCGACTCCGCATTCACCAAAAGCCAGAGCTTCTTACCCCGAAGTCCGGCAGCCTTCAGTGAGAGGAAACACTCTTTCAAATTTGGCGTATCACCATCGTAGTCCGCCTGCCACTGTCCCAGTCGCTTTCCTTCTACCGTCTCCACAGCGCAAAGCTTCCCTGCCAAAGGAAATACGACCGTCCGCACCCGCTTCTTCTGCCACGCCACGACACGCTCTCGGATCCGGTTCATCAGCTCCATAAAGAGTCTCCTTCCTGAATGACGAAATCATTGTATAGCTATACTCTAGCAGGTTCATAGAAATGCAGCAATGGGAAATATGAATTCCCAATCCATACGCCCAATCCACGGAAGACAGGTTTCCCATTTTCATTCACACGCATACACCGTTTCACTTAGAGGGGAAGGCTGTGATACGAGATTACCATCTTCTAAAAAAGCGGCGAAGCCACCTCCATACAACAAAGCTCCTTCCACTTCGGTCGGGATGACAGGTGGAATACGGGTAATCTCACATAGTCTTTCATACCGCCTCGTGGATCCATCCTGCGCCTTTGGCGCGCCCCTTCTCTAAGGGGCTACTCATATCGTTGTTATGACTGGTAACCCGTGACTTGAATACCACTTTCGGGCATCGCCCAATAAAAAAAGGCGGCACTCAGGTGCTTTCGCAAGTAGCACAAATGCGCCTCTCTTTCCCCTATACTACCATCTGTCTTTCATGCCATAGTCACCCTATCCGCCCCTGCGGGGCACCTTCCCCTAGAGGGGAAGGCTGCGATACGAGATTACCATCCTCTAAAAAAGGCGGCACACCACCCTTGTGAACCTATCCGCTCCCCAAGTAGCGCCATCCCGAGCAAAGCCGAGGGGTCTTTATTGCACTGCCGCCATATGCACACATGCGCCCTCACTCAAACGACACCTTGGTGCTTCCTTGCGCCCCTTCTCTAAACCATCACGCCTTGCGGCACCACTGTGAACGAAAACGGATTTCTGCTATCATTAGGGTGGAG
>UQRR01000030.1 GCA_900543455.1 uncultured Dialister sp. | reverse complement strand
GCTTGATTCGTTCGCTGTACTGTTCAGTTTTCAAAGAACCATCGCTCTTCAAGCGACTTGATTATCTTACCACATTCGCAGAGGTTTGTCAAATGATTTTTTGAAATCTTTTTCATCGCTCTTTCGGACGGGGCCGCTTCATCAGCGACGGGTATAATACTATCACATCCTTGGCTATTGTGTCAACAGGTTTTTTGAAAAAAGTTTTGGGCTCAGGGTTCAGGGTTGGCCCCGGGGCGTGATGTTCCTTGATTGGGGATAAAAGCTCGACCCAAATGAGGAATGAGGAGTGAGGAGCGAGGAGTGAAGGTGGCGGCTTCGCCGCAAATATATATAGGGCGATGCCCGAAGGTAAGTGGATAGCAGGTTTCCCGTTTGGAATTTCCAATCATTGACCGCCAGGCCGCGAATGACAAAGATTTCTCGCTTCGCTCGAAATGACGATATGTGGGTCTGACGTCTGATGTCTCCTAGTCTCAAGTCCCTAGCCTTAAGTCATTAGTCACCCTGAACCCTGAACCTTGAACCCTTGAACCCTTGAACCCCTTACAAAAAAGAGCCGGCTTGCGCCAGCTCTTTTTTAAAAGATCTTATCCTGATGTCCGACTTTCTTTTTATTACCTTTCTTCTCGTCGCGTTCTTCGAGTTTGCTCATGATGTCGTAGAGATCGACGCCAGAGTTTTCCCACATCACAAACAGATGATAGAGGAGGTCACAGGACTCGTCGATGATCTCTTCTTTGTCTTGATGCTGGTCGGCGATGATGACTTCAGAGGCTTCTTCGCCGATCTTCTTGTCGATCTTGTTTTTGCCTTCGCTCTGCAGGTAATTGGTGTAGGACTTATCCTGCGGATGGGCGCGGCGGTCTTTGATCTCCTCAAAAAGGGTATGAAGGATCGCAAGGCTTCCTGTTTCTTCTATATTTTCCCACTCTGTAAGGCTTCTGAAGAAGCAGGTAGGATGATTTGTATGGCAGGCAGGGCCATCGGGGATGACCTGCACGACGAGTGTGTCCGCATCGCAGTCCACGAAGATCTTCTTTACATGCTGGAAGTGGGCCGATTCTTCTCCTTTGTGCCAGAGCTTCTGTCGGCTTCTGGAGAAGAACCAGGTCTCTCCTGTCTCGATGGTTTTCTGCAGGGATTCCTGATTCATATAGGCCATCATGAGGATCTCGCCGCTTCTGGCGTCCTGCACAATGGCAGGCACAAGGCCTTTTTCATCGAAAGAAATGTTTTTTATGTCTACTGTTTCCATAATGTTGCCTTTCACATTTTGTAGCATTGGAATGGAAAATCGGGTGCAGGGTTGTGATGGAACGGCTTCGCCACAAATTTTATATGGCGGCGAAGTTGCTCCTCCCCCCTGAGCCTTGAACCATTTATACTCTTATTCCTACTCCGTTCTGTGCGAGGTAGTGTTTGAGGTCGGGAATCGCGATCTCTCCGAAGTGGAAGACGGAAGCAGCCAGTGCTGCATCAGCGCCTGCTTCGAAGGCTTTGAGGAAGTCTTCTTTCTTCCCCGCGCCGCCGGAGGCGATGACGGGGATGGAGAGTTCTTCTGCGAGGACGCGCATGAGCTCCAGGTCATAGCCATCTTTTTCACCGTCTGCATCGATGGAATTCATGCAGATCTCTCCTGCGCCGAGCTCCATGCCTTTCCTGGCCCAGTCTACGACGGACAGTCCTGTATTCTTGCGTCCGCCTTCGACGAAGACGTCCCAGCCGCCTTTGGCGTTCCGCTTGCCGTCAATGGAGAGGACGACACACTGATTGCCGAAGCGTTCAGCACTTTCCCGGATGATTTCAGGATGCATCACAGCGGCAGAATTGACGGAGACTTTGTCGGCTCCTGCCAGCAGCATGGTACGGAAATCGTCTGCTTTGCGTATCCCGCCTCCTACCGTAAAGGGGATGGTGAGCTCTTCTGCGATGGCACGGACGGTATCAACGAAGGTCTCGCGTCCTTCGTGAGTGGCAGTGATGTCATAGAAAACGAGCTCGTCCGCGCCGGATTCGGAGTAGTATTTTCCCAGTGTCACCGGATCGTCAACGTCCTGAAGATTGTGAAATTTTTTGCCTTTGACGACGCGCCCGTGATTCACGTCCAGGCAGGGAATGATTCGTTTGGCTAGCATAATGTTGCGTCCTTTGCGGGTGTATTCAAATGTGGTGTATAAAGAAGGTTCAGGGTCAGCCCGAGGGGCGTGCTGTCCCTTGATTGCATGCAAAAGAGGTTCAGTAGGTTCAAGAGGTCCAAGAGGGTGGGCGGGGATGGTGCGGCGCATAATACTATGGAAGCGCCGCGAAGTAAAATAGAGCGATGCCCAAAAGTCGTATTCAAGTCACCAGTCACTAGTCCCCAGTCATTCGAGGCACCTAATCCCTAGCCACTCATCCCTAATCCCTGCTTTTAAACTTGTAGTGCGGCGCAGCCGCCCCATCAGCCTGAACCCTTTACTTCTCCTGGATCTCCACGATCTCTTCCATGGTGACTTTTTCTTCATAGAGGGCTTTGCCGGTGATCGCACCGTAGAGTCCCATGTCAGAGAGCTTCCGCAGGTCGTCTGCACAGGAAACGCCGCCGGAAGCGATGAGGTGGATCCCGGGTAGTGCCTGCAACTTTCCCATCATCTCGAAATTCGGTCCGGTCAGCATGCCGTCACGGCTGATGTCGGTGTAAACGATGGTATTGACGCCATTTTCCAGAAGCGTCTTGACGAAGGGCAGGACCTTCTGGCGGCTGCCGTCGACCCAGCCGTTGGTGGCGACGGTGTCACCATGTGCATCGACGGAGACGGCGATATGGTCAGCGCCGTATTTCTTAGCGGCCTGGATCGCAAAGTACGGAGAGGCGACCGCTTTCGAGCCGATGATGACGCGCCAAACGCCGTTCTCGATATGCTGCTTGATGGCCTGCTCTGTGCGGATGCCGCCGCCGACTTCGACGGGAATCTTCACCGCCTGACAGATGCGATGGATCACCTCGGTATTCACGCCATTTCCTTTGAAAGCACCATCAAGGTCGACAACGTGGAGATATTTCGCCCCGAGGGATTCCCACTTGAGTGCCATTTTCACCGGATCATCACCATAGACGGTGAGGTCCTGAATTTTGCCCTGCTTTAGGCGGACGCAGTGTCCGTCTTCTATATCAATTGCTGGAAATATTTTCATTTTTCTAACCATTCTGCTAAATTCTTCCAGATCCTAAGTCCTACGGGCCCGGATTTTTCTGGATGAAACTGGAATCCTAATACATTGTCTTTTCCGACGACGGCAGGCACGGTGACACCGTAGTCTGCGGAAGCGATGATGTCTTCGCTGTCCCCGGGCGTTTTATAGTAGGAGTGTACGAAGTAGACGTAGCTCTTCTCGGGGAGACCGGCAAGCACTTCATGCGGCCGATGCATCACGAGCTCATTCCATCCCATGTGCGGGACTTTGAGATCTCCTGGCGGAAAATGAGCAATGCGCCCCGGAAGAAGTCCCAGAGCCGGCACTTCGCCGCCCTCTTCGGAGACTTCATAGAGTGCCTGCATGCCGAGACAGATACCGGCGAGTTTCTTGCCCTTTCTAACTTCTTCGCGGATGATGTCCGTGAGACCGTAGCCGGAGAGGTGATCCATGGCATCCTTCATCGCACCGACACCGGGAAGGATCATGGCTTTCGCCTCGCGGATCTCTTCCGGATCACGGGTGATGACGACATCAAGACCGGCCCGGGTGGCTGCGCGCACGACGTTCGCCAGATTTCCTGCATCATAATCAATGATGGCTATTTTCATCAGAGCACTCCTTTGGTGGATAATACGGTATCGCCTTCGATAGTGACAGCCTCCTTCAGCGCGTGGCCGATGCCTTTGAAAAGAGACTCGACAATGTGATGCCCGTTCACGCCATAGAGGGTCGCCATATGAAGATTCATCTTCGCGTTGTTTGCAAAGGCGAGGAAGAATTCTCTCGTCATTTCCGTCTCGAAGCTGCCGATCCTCTCGACAGGGATATCGACATCAAAGACGAGGTACGACCGACCGGATAGATCGAGCACGATGCGGGAAAGTGTCTCATCCATCGGGCAGAAGAAGCAGCCATAGCGATGGATCCCCTTCTTATCCCCCAGTGCTTTTTCGAATACCTCTCCCAGCGTGATACCGATGTCTTCGATGGTATGGTGGTTGTCTACATCAAGGTCGCCTTGACAGGTCAGGAAAATGTCCATGCCGCTGTGACGGGCCAGAAGGTGCAGCATATGGTCAAAGAATCCGATGCCGCTAGTCCCTTCAAAACGTCCTGTCCCATCGACAGTAAGAGTGATGGAAATATCCGTCTCGCCCGTCGTGCGGCGAAGTGTGGCTTTTCTCATGCGAGTGCCTCCCGGAATACGGAAATCAGCACATCATCGACATCTTTCGTGGTGACGGAAATGCGGAAACCATTCGGGATGTCTTGGCTGTTTCTATAAATCTTGACAAGGATATCTTTTTTGCGAAGAGCTTCAAAGATCTCCTCCTGCTTTTTATCCACCTGAACGAGGAGGAAATTGGTGCAGGACGGGTAGACCGTGACGCCCGGGATCTCCTTCATGGCCGCGTAGAGACGATCTCTTTCCACGCAGATGGCATCGCGTACTTTGAAAATATCCTCTCTGTGACGGATGACGATCGGCGCAAAGAGCTGGGTGAAAGCGTTCAGATTGTACGGCGCCTTGATTTTCGCGATGGCTTCGATCAGCGCTTCATCGGCAGCGAGGTAGCCGCATCGCATGCCCGCCAGAGCAAAGGCTTTCGAGAGCGTGCGGAGCACAATGAGATTCGGATATGTATCGATGAGATCTATGACACTTTCCTTCTGGGCAAACTCCATGTAAGCCTCATCGACGAATACGATATTGTCAGCGGCCTTCAGCACTTCCTCGATGAATGCGCGCGGGAGCAGATCGCCGGTCGGATTGTTCGGATTGCAAATGACGGTCACCTTCGGCTGGTATCGCCTGACCGCTTCCAGAAGTCCCTTCTGATCGCGCCGATATCCGGGAAGATCCTTGACCTTGATGGCAGAGGCTCCCAGCGTTTCCGCGCCAAGCTCATACATGTCGAAGGTTGGGCTGTGGATCAGGATCTGATCGCCCGGATCAAGGAAGGTCCCCAGAAGATAGGTGATCATTTCATCGCCGCCATTGCCGACGATGAAGTTCTCCGGCTTCGCGCCGATGTAGTCCGCCAGCGCTTCCCGAATGTCATCGGACATCGGCTTCGGGTAGATCTGCGGGCGGAAGGTATCAAGAGCCTGGATGAGCTCTTCTTTCACGCCGGGGATGGTCAGGACATTCAGATAGTTTTCATTCGCATTGATGACATGCTTTTCTGCGATCGGCGCCACGAAGTACGGATCAAAGTCAGCGATCGTTTTTCTGAGCCATTCAGTCTTCATCACGCACCTCCATCGCATGAGCGTGAGCCGTCAGGCCTTCTGCTTTGGCGAAAATCTGGACCTTCTTGGAAATCTTCTGGAAGGCTTCTTTATTATACATTTCTACACTGCTGTGTTTGACGAAATCATAAACACCAAGCGGCGAGGAGAAAGCGGCGGTACCGGAGGTCGGAAGCGTGTGGTTCGGGCCGGCCATGTAGTCACCGAGTGGTTCGGAGGTGTATTTCCCGAGGAAAATAGCACCTGCATTATAAATAAGCGGCAGATACTGCTTCGGATCCGGCAGCTCGACTTCCAGATGCTCCGGCGCGATCTTATTCACGATGTCGAAGCACTGCGCCGCATCCTTGCAGAGGAAAGCCTTCGCATAATCATCGACGGAACTCTTCATGATCTCATAGCGGGAGAGCTCTTTCATCTGACGCTCCATCTCTGCTTCGACCTTCTTGCCAAAGTCTGCATCCGGCGTGATGAGGAAAACAGCCGCGCGCGGGTCATGCTCCGCCTGCGACAAGAGGTCGGCTGCGATCCATGTCGGATCCGCGCTGGCATCTGCCACGCAGCACACCTCGGACGGGCCTGCGATCATGTCGATGCCGACCGTACCGAAGACGAGACGTTTCGCCATAGCGACGAAGGCATTGCCCGGTCCTACGATCTTGAAGACCGGCTCGACAGACTCCGTGCCGTATGCCAGCATCGCGATGCCCTGCGCACCGCCGACCTTATAGATCTCCTTTACGCCAGCCACGTAAGCAGCCGCCAGGATATTCGGATTCACCTTGCCATCCTTCCCTGGCGGTGTCGTCATAGCGACCGAAGGGCAGCCCGCCACGAGTGCCGGTACCGTATCCATGAGTACAGTCGACGGATAGGCCGCGCGGCCGCCTGGTACATAGACGCCGACACGCTGGATGGGAAGGAACTGTTCCCCGAGCTCCACACCATCTCTGAAATTCTTCGTCCAAGACTTTCTCACCTGTTCCTTGTGGAATGTCTCGATATTCGCTTTCGCTTCTTTCAGAACTTCCAGAAATTCCGGCGTCACCTGCGCGAGAGCTTCCTGCATCTCTTCTTCCGTCACACGGAAATCAGAGAGCTCTACCCCGTCGAATTTCTTCGTCAACTCACGGATGGCATCATCTCCCCCATCTCTGACCCTTTCCAGAATGGCAGAGACGGACTTCTCCAGCTCTTCCGATAAATTTACATTGCGGTTCGTCAATGTACGTACTTCTCTCAAAGTAAACCCTTTTTCAGGTACTGTGATCCATTCCATGATGTTATTATCCTTCTTTCAGTATATAGGTTTGCAGATTCAGGGTTAGCCCATGGGGCGTGCCGCCCTTTGATTACTTGCGAAAGAGGTTCAGCGGGTTCTATAGGTTCAAGAGGTTCAACGGGGTTGGTGCGGCGCATAAAAATCAAAAGCGCCGCGGAGGTTTGAAACTAGCGGTTTTCTCGTATCGCAAACCTAATCCCTAGCTACTAGTCCCTAGCCACCAGTCCCTTATTTAACCAACGCCATAAATTCTGCCATTTCCTTCTGCTTCATTTTATACGATACCTTATTACAGATGAGGCGGGCGGAGAAATCCATGAAATAATCATAGGCTTCGAGCCCATTCTCGCGAAGCGTCGTCCCCGTTTCCACGATATCGACGATGACATCCGAGAGGCCGACGAGCGGTGCCAGCTCGACCGAGCCATTCAGCTTGATGATATCGATGGGTTGGAAGCGATCTGCGAAATATTTTCGCGCGATGGACGGATACTTCGAAGCCACCGTCAGGATCCGCTTCTGCATGACCTTCTGATTTCCCTTGATACCAGACACCGCCATGCGGCAGCGGCCGATCCCAAGATCCAACACCTCATAGACATCCTCTTCCCCGTCCTCCATGAGGACATCCTTCCCGACGATGCCGGCATCAGCTGCCCCGCGGCGCACATACACCGCCACATCCGGACTCTTCACCAGCGTCACGCGGATACGCTCCTCATCATCGGTGAAAATGAGCTTGCGGCTCTCATCCGAATAATCAGAAAAATGGAAGCCCCCCTCCGCCAGCCGTTTCATGACCGTCTTCGCGATGCGCCCTTTCGCCAGTGCAATATGCAGCATACTACAGACCTCCCAATTTTTCTTCCAGCTCTTCCTTCGTGAGCGCCGCCCCCTCTAAAAGGAAACGCCCCTCTTTATAAGAAACGATCAATTTATAATCACCTCTGGCGATCGCATTCGTACTCGCGACCCCCATCACCGAGTAGCCCTTC
This sequence comes from uncultured Dialister sp., assembly GCA_900543455.1. Lineage (GTDB taxonomy): Bacteria > Bacillota > Negativicutes > Veillonellales > Dialisteraceae > Dialister. The sequence goes on along the minus strand of UQRR01000030.1, from coordinate 13,914 downwards.
TTGCGCCATGCCATGAGCGTCACGATGAGATCCCGATCCGCCTTCTCATAGACCACCGCCAGATCGCACGAGGGTGCCATCTCTTCCAAAAGATTCGAGTCCGCCATCACTTCATAAAGCAGATTCATATTCATCCCGAAGCCGCACGCCGGACGCGGCACCTGAAACTGCGCCGCCAGCGAATCATACCGCCCGCCGGAAATCAGCGAGTACAGCGCGCCATCCGCATAAATGCGGAAAACCAAGTCCGTATAGTATCCCATGTGCGATGTGAAGCCGAAGTCCAGCTGCACGCGATCCGCATAGCCAGCGACCGCCAGATACTCATACACCTTCTCAAGGCGGGCGAGGGCATCCGCCATCTTATGATTCAGGCAAAGACCTTCCGCCCGCTTCAGCGTCTCTTCATAGCTGCCAAAGAGCCACGGCAGCTCCAAGAGCACATCTCGCTGGATTTTCGTGATCGACAGCCGGTCAGCCAGCTTCTCAAAGGAAACGAGATTTCTCTTCTCCAGGAACTCACGCACCTGCGACAGCTCCTCCTTCGAGAGACGCAGCTCTTCGAAAAGCGCATCCATGTACGCCACACTCCCGAGATCGATACGCATATCACGGATACCCACCGACTCCAGGAATTCCGCCGCCATCACCATGACCTCGCCATCGCACTCCGGCGTCTCATCCCCCAGGACCTCGACCCCGCTCTGCAGGAAATACTTCCCATGCGTCGACTTGCCATAGTATTCGCGGAAGACCATCGACACGTAGCCGAATTTCAAAAGCTGCCGCGCATCCGGATACTCGCGCGACGCCGTCTTCACGAGCGGCACCGTCACATCCGGCCGCATGACCAGCACCTCCCCCTCGCTGCTGATGGTCTTGATCATCTCGCGCTGCAGCTGAGGGAAATAGGTGCCGTATGTATCGTAATCCTCAAAAGTCGGCGTCTGGATGATCTTGCATCCGTGCCGCCGCATGACGGAAACCACCGCACTCTCGATGCGGTCATAATTTTTCATTTCCTCTTCATGCACCATTTTTAAATCGTCTATTGCATGAGCCATACGAGCCCTCCTCTTCCTTTGTTATGGTTATACTTTATCACGATAAAGAGAAAAAGTAAAGGGGTTGACGTATTTTTTCCCACGCTCGTACATCATTTTCATTTCTAACGTGCGCCTCACGGCTCTTCACAAATAAAAATGCGCAGACCATAGGCCCGCGCATCCCAAACAACACGTATTTTCTTACATCATAAGAGATCCTTTTCTAAGGGGTATCGCCGTATAGATCTTCTGTCCGCCGTAAAGCGCATGTCGTTTACATACAATAAAGCACGCTTAAAATGAACCGACGTCTGTGGCGTTACAGATTTAGAGCTGCTGGTAGACCTGGCCGTACCGAGAGAAATGTCCATACTGACCGCACGGCTGGCTTTATTTTTTATCCGGACGAGTATATTGACAGCTTTCCCTTCGCACTGCCAATGAGAGAACCCTTTTGCATTAAGCCTCATTCCGCATACTGATCTTTCCGTTTCTCCATCCCGATGGTAAAGCCGAGTCCGCCACCCGAGAGCAGGCCGCTCTTCTTGACCTGCTTGGCGTAGTCATGCCGTTCCTACTCTTCTGTAGATACACACTTAAAATCCAAAAGCCTAGACTGAATCTATGGGGTCACTATAATCTATATTACATTCTAGAAAAGATGTATCATTACATATATAAATATAATAACTATGATTCCTTCTATAATCATTTCTGTTTCATATCTGGTTTCCCAATCTTTAGCTCCATATCTCCATTTTAAAAAGCATATCATAGCAAACGTCATTAAAACAGTAAATAGCAATAAACTACTAATACATGTATATAATATGCCTGAAAAGATGCCAATATCGCACAGGAAAATATATGATATTTGCATCAATATGGCTATGATAACCGTAATCCTAAGCCAAGGTTTTGAATGGTTAATCAAAAACAATTCTTTTTTCGATAATGTTTTTTTCAAAAGAAATGTTTTAATTATATAGACACATACGAAAAGCAAAAATATATCATATATAACATTATTCCTATACATATTTATTTTCCTCTACTTTCCGTACCAGTCGCTTCATTCCACTTATCTTGGCCTTTTTGCTCTTCCTTTTGCCACTCAGATTTAGAATTTTCAACATATCCGTTTACAATTCCGCCCATTATTCCGCCTAAGGCGAAGCTTAAGCAAGATCCTCCAGCCTGTCCACCTATCGCTGCGCCTGCTATTCCTGCTGAAATTGGCAATGTATCATAAATATCAGCTCTTAACTTATTATACAAGGTATTAAACCTTTGCTGATTTTCACTCACATCTTTCAGGTAAGAAATCCCACTCCAGGTTTTTAAGGCTCTATTTCCGAAATCACGCCCTATTTGTTCTGCTTCTTTTCGATTTAAGAAATCATCATTCGCCTCAAAATAGTTTGCAGTTCCCCATGATATAGTTTTTTCTACCATAATTTCTTCGCTCTTCTCTAAAGCAGTATCCCCCATATTTTCAGTCAAAGTATTATCAAACGAATTGGAACTTGGCTCATATAGTTTCGCCTTCTCCCATACATTTTCTTCATTGCCTACACCAATATCGAAAGTATTATCATCTAGCTCCTGATCATTATCAATCTTTACCTCTTCATAAGCTTCACTGGCATCAAACGTCCCGTTTATGGCCTCAATAGCATCTCTCAAGCTGTTATTCTTAGTGGCATTGCTGGCCACACTAGCACCGATTTGACCATTTCCAGCTACTAATTCCGATGCGATTCCACCTACTATAGCACTCATCCATTGCATGGTAGCAGGGTCTCCATTAGAGGCTTTCTTGATTTCATTCATTAACATTTTATTCAAGAATGCAGAAGTGGCACCGGCCATAAAGTTTCCATTGCTTAGTTGACTCATTATGCCACCTGTCAACGCATGCATGGCTGTCTTTTTGCTTCCATCTTTCATATTATGAATCGCATTATAGGCAATTTTTCCGAAGGAATCAGCCATTTCTTCTCGTTCTTCTAGTTTCTGCTTATCAAAAATTTCACCTAGTTGATTCAGGCTATTTGAGGTATTTCTATTCAAATCTGCCAAGTCCTGTTTTTGCTTATTCCTATCAGTAATTTTGATAGTACCTTCTGCTACTGCAGAAAGAGTTGTAGATTTAGCTTTACCTTGAGCACCACTGGAAATAGATGGAGTTAAACCGTTCTTATTGTATACTTCATTCTTCTGCTTTTGCGTCATTTGGTCATAATTACCATAATGGCTATAGGATACTCCTATCCCTTTAGAAGAGTAATTTGCCCTATTTTCCTTATCTTCCCAGCTCAAAGTGCCAGTAGTCAGAGTATTTTTATCCTTGCTTGCAGCACTATCAATCACTCCACCTTTCAGATCGGTATTTTCTTTGACAGAGATATCAAAGCCTTTACCGCCCGCTCGGATGCCTGCCTGATTGATGACGCTTTCATAGTGACTCTTCATGTTTCCTTTGGACGCACTACCGCCATAGCTGGTTTTACCGGCTGCTGTACTAAAGCTCATACCTGCCGATATGTTTTCTTCGCTATACTCTTTCTTGGTCTGCAAACTTTCGATGTTTAGATTACCGTATACATCGGCCTTCACTTTGTTTCCGCTGACCGTACTGCCAATGAGATCGGTGTCTTTTCCGCTCTTCATGGTCAGTGTATCATTTGCATTCACGGTACTTGCTCTATAGTTGGTAGTACTGCCGTTTTCTTTGCCTTTACCAGCATAGAATTTGCCATCTACAGAAACTACTGAACCGGCAGAAAGACTGACGCCAAGACTACCGCCTTTGCTGCTTTGGCTACTCTTCTGGGTTTCTTTTTCTTCTGTAGCCCAAATATGTATATCGTTATCAGCTTCTAAGTGGATATGGTTGCCTACGATATCAGAGCCTTTGACATTCAAATCTTCTTTCGTCTTAATGGTCATGTCTTGCCCTGCCTGCAATGAACTGCCTTGCGCTTCTGTCATAGTGCTATGGCTTTCTGACTTACTGGAGCTGCTAGTGATACCGATAGAAACCGTAGGAGAAAAATTCCCCTTGGCCGCAGCTTTTAATGCATCTCCATTTTCCTTTATCTTTTCTGCTGTCTCATACCCATATAGAGCTTTCAGGCGATGATCGGAAACTTCTGTCATCCGTGTAGCCGGCGCTGCCACCGACTCTATAGCTTCGATACCAGCACCGCCTACAGAGACAGTGAGCCCGCTCTTCTTGTATTCGTGCTTTTCCTCGCTGTGATAGATATTGTCTTTGCTTGAAATATTTACGTTTTCGCCGGTCATTGAAATATCTTTCCCCGCGATAATATCCGATGCATTCACATGGATGTCTTTATCAGAAGTAATAGTAACGTTACCAGAGATACTGCCAACAGTAGAGCCTTTCTGCAGAATGTCAGCATCGCTATACTGATCCTTCCGTTTTTCCGTCCCGATGGTGAAGCCGAGTCCGCCACCCGAGAGCAGGCCGCTCTTCTTGACCTGCTTGGCGTAGTCATGCCGTTCGTACTCTTGTGCGCTGGAAATGGACGTATCTTTGCCGGAAGAAATCGCGACGTCATGTGTGCCGATGACTTGGGATCCAGTCATATTCGTATTCCCGCCTGCGGTGATCTGCACGGCATCTCCCGAAAGGATAGAGGCTGTCACGGTCTTGCTTTCGTCATGGCTCTTGATCGTTGTAGTCTTGCTGGAGAGGAGACCGCGTTCCTTGTATTTCAGGCCGTAGTCGTCCCTGGACTCATTATAGCCGTTTTCCAGGTTCACGTCACCCTTGGCGGCAGCCGTTATTTGACCATTTTCTGAAAGTACCGTCGTATTTCTGGCACTCAAATTCTCACCCGCCGCGAGGGTGATGGTTTTCCCGGCCGCGAGTGTATTTGTCGTTTCTGTTTTTCTATAGGTGCGGATATAATTGTCGCTGTTCTCCGTCATATCTTTCTTGGCTTCCAGACTATCCGTGTCCAGATGGATGTTGTTTCCTGCTTTCAGGATCAGGGAGCCATTGTCTCCCAGTGCTTCCAGCGTCGCGCCGGTGAGGTGGATGTCTTTCCCTGCTTCCATGAGAAGGACGCCGTCCTTGCCCTTGACGGCGATGCCGGCCGTGGTATGCAGCACATCCTGGTTCTTTGCATGCAGCACGGTGTCCTGCATGGTGATGTTGTTATCCGCGGTCAACGATACCTGTTTTTCCGCATGGATGATCCCACTCTCTTTGATGTCATGAGAGGCTTTCAGCTGCACGGTATCGCCGTAGATCATGCCGCGGTTCACGATGTCTTTCCCCTGCATGAGGATGGAGTTTCCCATCAGTACGCCTCTATTGGCGAGTTGGTTCTTGGCTTCCATGACAAGCTGATTCGCACTGATGAGGCTTCCGTCTGCTGCTATCTTTTTCTCGCTGCCCGCTTTGAGGTAAACGTGAGGGTAGAGGACGTCATACGTTTTGCCGTTTACGGTGACGGTGGTGGTCTCGAGCCAGACCATGTCACTGGTGAGGCTTGCCATTTGTTCTTTGGCGAGAGAAATGCCTGGTTTCAGATTGTATTCTTTCGCATAGGTGATACCTGCATCCATCAGAGCCTTGTATTCCTCTTCATCATTGGTATAGCCATTGAGATAACGCATACCGGTGAGCTGGGTCACTTGGTTCCGGATGAGTTCTTGTTCATAGAATCCGTCACCGAGCCGTTTATTTACTTTGTCGTTATCCCAAAGAAGCTGGTTGTACATGTAATCAGACGAGAGAAATGTCTTTTTGTTGGTAAAGGCCGGATCGGTCTCAATGAGATACTTTGCCTTCTCTTCTGGATGGAGCTTGTAGAGAGAGCTATCTGGGATAAAAGACAGCGTGCCACCTGTTTCTTTTCCAGCTGTACTGCCTGGATTGGTTTCTTTCCCAGTAGCAAATGGATTCAAATTCTGTTGCACGTTATCCCGCATGGTCTGGGTAATGTCTTCTTTGGTTGGGTTCTTTCCTGTATGTCCTTCATAGGTGCCTACGTCAAGGGATGTAGGATTATCCAATTCTTTCTGTGGTGTCATGAAGATTGGGTCGCGATAATGCCGTCTCCATGCTTTATGAGGCCAGTGCTTTTTCTTGGTATAGCTTTCTTGAGTGGTGCCGAAGGTGATTTTCTGTACTTGGTTCTTTTCAGCTACGTTATTCAGTGTGCCACCAGTGGCTGTGAGGGTATTCCCAGCAGTGATGCGGCTGTCTTCATTGGTCACGTTGCCAGAGAGGATCATATCTTTCCCACTGGAAATGTTGCCCGCTTTTGTTTCCTGCACTTGTTTTTCTGACGTGTGGGTGGTGGTGCGAATGATGGTGTAGTTTTTGATGGCTTTACTTTCGATAGCACCGATGGAATCATTGTAAGCCTTGGCTTCTTCGTTGTGGACTTTTATCTTTTCATTGAGTTGATTCAATATTTCTTTATACTGCTTGTCCCAATCGGCTTGCTTCGGATCATCGTATCCCGGTCGTGGAGTATCCATGGATTTGACACCCAGTTCTTTGAAAATGGGATCATTGTAGTCATAGTTTGGTGCTTCTTTGCCTACTAAATCGTCGGGGACCGGTGTTTCATCGTCTTTCCGTTCTTCCTCGGTGATTTGTTCTATCTTGTCATAACCGGCTTCTTCGTAGAGTGTTTTCGGGGTGATACCTTTGTTATGGTACGCCCCATAGCCGCTTCCCAGCTCAGAGAATTCACTTTCATCAAAGGCTTGTCCTTGTTCCGGATGGCCTTGCTGATCAATACGGATACGGTTCGGATTCGTGGTGTGGCTGGTCCATACTCGTTTAGCAGAGAAGGCTTCGTTTTCATTGGTGATGGTAGGAGCTGTGAGAGACATATTTCCTTGTGCTTTGATGTCAGCTCCTTGGTTAGTGATGTCTTTGGCTTCGGAAATAGCCATGTCGCCACCGGCATAGAGCAGAGAAGAGGCACTATTCAGCAAGGTATCCCCTGTAATGATCATGTCATTCCGTGCAGCGATAGTGGCAGACTTCACCTGTGCCATATCTGCTAAAATAGCTTCGACAGCCGCTTTGGAAGCAGCATAGGCTGCTTGCTTATTTTCTATTTCTTTGAAATAGTTTTCTTTTTCACTATCTCTCTTGAAAGCGGTCACGTCGATGGCAAAGGCGTCATCCAGATCTTTTTCTTTCTGCTTTAAATCTTTCATAGCAGCAGCCAGTTTTTCTTCCAGTACTTTATCTTTTCGATTTTCCAGCGTCTTAGCATGAAGGGTAATGTCTTCACCATAGATGCGACCGGTAGCTATATTCTGTAATATATCTGTGGTGATTGTATTTGCTTGGTCAGCACTCACTAAACCACGGTTTGTCAGAGTCGTGGACGTGAGAGAAACACTGCCTCCGTTGATCTCACCACTTTCTTTATTGGAAATATCTTTGGCACTGAGTGTAAGTGTCCCTTTGGATTCCAGTTTCTTGCTGTTAGTCAGGTTACCTTTGGCGGAAATGGTCAGATTTCCATCTGCCTGAGTGATACCGTAGTTTTCTTTTGCACTGTCATTGGTGATGTCATTATCTGTGGTGATAGTCAGATTATTACCTGCTGCCAATTTCCCATCCAGCTGGATATCTTTTGTCGTGATGGTTTCATTCTGCCCAGCCGTGATGGTTCCTTGGTTATTATGAATCAGGTTAGATGAAATAGAAATATTCTCATTGGCTGCGATTTGACCTTGTTCATTTTCCAGTTTGTCTGATACAGAAATGGTATTGCTCCCATAAGCAGTTAGTTTCCCTTGAGAGTTATTTAGTGTTTTTCCTTGGATAGACAAGGTACTACCAGAAGCGATATTACCATTCATGTTGTCCGTATGACTGGCTTGGATAGTCACATTTCCATTGGCAAGGATTTCACTATTGGAATTGTCCAGCGCATTTTCTTCTTCACTGGTTGTGGTAATGGACAAGTCTTTTTCAGAAGCAATGGTCTTGTGATTGGTGACTTGTTTGGCAGTGATTGCCATATTTCCAACGCTTCCGATGGTTTTATCATTGACAACCTGCCCGTCAGCGCGTAACGTCATATTTCCGGAAGCTGCCATAGTGCCAGTATTCAGTATATCTTTCGCATGGATGGTCATGTCTTCCGTGCTGTGGGTGGTGCCGGCATGGTATAAGTTTCCTTGGTTATCCAGCACCATATGCTGGCTTTCGATGGCACCTTTAATGTCTATAGGAAGGCCTTTTTCATTGCCAATAAGGAAGATACGTCCAGCATACATGCCGCCTAGGTCTTTCACATCAATGGCAATCTCCGGTTTCTTTCCTTTTCCTTCGATAGCAGTGACTTTCCCTGTATTGGCATCAATCACATTGGCACCGGTGGTGACATGTACGGTATTCCCAAAGATAGCCGCTTTGATTTCTGCGGCTCTGGTATAAAGTTCCAATGTGTCTGCTTTTTTGCCATTGAGCCCATTTCCGGTGATAAGAATGGTAGCGTCATTATCTATGCGGAAATCTTTCAGTCGTTCCTTGTTGTCATACTCCGGTTTGCCCGTGGTCAAAATGGCACGAGCTGTATTGATGAATCCGCCACCATTGACGGTAATACCATTCGGATTGGCAATGATCACATCAGCTTTATGGCCTGCTACTTCCAGAAACCCATTCATCGTCGTAGGATTTCCGCTGGTCACTTGGTTCACAATGATTTTCGCCGGACCTTGTGCCATATTGGCATTGCCTTGCACGTAACCGGCCAGTTCCGTTTTGGATAGGGTATAGGAGTTATTCAGAATAGCCCCTTTGGCAGGTATATTGAATCGTTCATAGTCATTCCGAGAGACGCCACCGGCAGTGGGAGCAGAAATATTGACCAAGGGGATCCCATTGGCTGTTTCCTGCACTAATGGATACCGATTTCCCGGTGCTGTTGTATCAGGAAGAATGGGGGCTTCTGCCCATGCGATGGTATCACCGAAAAAGACACCGCTCAGTAAGACACAGAGTATCTTCCGTCCTAAGGATTTCATGGCTTTTGTTTTGAGAGACATGGATGGTATGGATTTCATGGTATGATGCTTCCTTTATATCTGTAGGCAGATAGCAGTTGGAGGTTAGCCGTCATTGATATACTGCTGAGTACCAATTGCCTACCACTAACTAATTCTTGCTAACTAATACTAAAATTTCCAGCTTACAGTAAATCCGGGAACCCATTCCCTGGTGTGATAGCCTTCGGGTTTGTACAGGCTACGACTTATAAAGGCATCGTAGGAAAGCCCTGAGGAAAAGTTTCCACGAAGGCCCAATGCCATACCTGCTATGGTGCGGCCCACCAGAACATCAGTAGATACACCGTATACGCTGCCTACATCCAGTCCCAGGTAGATATCGCTATGAAGGGTGGGAATCGAAGAAGATAGTTCATTTCTCAGGTACCATCCACTTTCTCCCATTAGGGTATATTCTCCATCAAAGCCTCTGACGGTATATCTATTTCCTATACTCAGGGCATCTACGCCGTATAGCCGATTTCCTTTTGTATTCCATTGTCCATGAAGGGAGCTGGAAAAGGATGCTTGACGATGCCCCATTGTAAACGGCTGCTGCCAGTCGATGTCAAAGAGCCACATCTGGTACCTTGTCTTTGGAGAATCGGGATAGGTATTTTCTTTTTGGGCACCCATCCAGCCGGTTCCTTGTTTATGCCCCAGTCGTACATAGAGGGTATTTCTTCCTATATATATGCGATCAGATAAACCAACCTCTAAAGCAGTGGTATCCATGGCTTGTACGGGGATTTCCATGTCGTTAATAAAGTAATGGGAGTCTCTCTTGATCATAGAAATATCCAGTGCTTTTCTTTCTGATTGGGAACGAGAAATCATATGGTCATAGGTGAAGCGGGTGGTCTGTGTCTTCCCGCTGCTGATAAAGTCATAAGGGATACCGGCAACGGTTTGATGATAGCGGCTGCGATTGTGGCTGATAGTCAGACGGTCTTTCCCTTTCGGGATCGTATAGGAAAAGCTCTGATACCGACTCCCCTTTTCAGAGCCTCTCCGACTTCCATCCAATACAGCAGATAGTTGTAAGGTATCATTGGCATGAAATACATCATCAAAAACAATGCCTGCATTCCATTGGTATTTCCCTGTTTCTTTCATGCCGGAGTCATCTAACGATAGCATCCCATGGACTTGCTTTCCCTGTTGCACGGTGAGTTCTAGGTCCGAATAGCCGGCCTTAGCCGTAGGAAGTATTTTCATGGACACCTCTTGGGACGATACTCGTTTCATATTTTCCAGGCCTTCCTCCAGCATGCGAAGGTTCAAGAGGTCTCCGTCCCGGATGGGGAATGCGTTTTGCCAGGGAAGTTTCTTACTGCCCTGGCTGTAGATGACCTGATGCAGTCTACCGGGCAAACATAATAAATGAAGAGTGCCTGCAGAAATATTCTGCTCAGGAATCACGACCTGGGTGGTCACATAGCCTTTATCTTGCAGCTTTTGATTGAGTATTCTCACTAGCTTCTCTATGTCGTTCATGCTCAATTTCTGCTTTTCGTAAGCATGCACCTTGTCGTTCAAGAAATCCAGTTCTTCCGGTAGACCTTCTAGATGAATTTCGTCCACATAAAAAGCAGCCATCGAGGGAGAGATGTCCTGTGTCTCTTTCTCGATGGCTGCTTTTTCTACTTTTATGCGGGGCAGAACGGCTCTGTCTTTTTTCCATTGTTCCAATTGCCGAGCTTGGTTCAGCTGTTCCTGCTGTATAAAAGGCTCAGATGCCTTTATGGCAGAAACCGGCAGCGTATAAAGTATAGATAGTGATAAAGTGGCTATAAGAATCGGTGTACTTCTTTTCATGTTCCCATATCCTCCTCAAAATGATAGATCTTCATTACTTTCTTTAGAGAATATGTTACAGCTTTTACTAAAGATTAGCAAGTAGGGAAAACGGAAAATAACCGGAATTATCCGGAATAACAACGAACAATAATAGTAGGTTCAAACTAACAGTATCGATAAAATCTGATTTTTCCATAGATATTTTATACTATTACAACACATACCCAATCAGAAACATCATACAGCGGCTGATGCTAAGGAGCTATTTCTATAACATAATCCAATAGATACCAAAAGCCCCAGTTATATGGGCCAATAAATATCTATTTTCGAGACATTTTAAAAATGCTTGCTAATGTAGATCGTGAACTATGCAAGTCAAGGCGTGAAAGATAAAAACATCCCCTGCCGATCAGGGCGCCTCCGCTTCAGTCCCCGCCTCACTTTCGCAAAGCGGCAGGTCGTAGCGAACACGTCCTGCCTCATTCCTCTTTTTCGCACTTTCTCCTCTTCCCCTCATATTGTATAATATAGTTATCCATTGAAGGGCTGACGATAATTTTAACTCATCATTCCTTCAAGACCAGATTTCCTAAAGGAGGTCTTTTATGAAAGGATATATCGAAGTCTATACAGGCGACGGGAAAGGGAAAACCACTGCTGCCATCGGTCTTTCTGTCCGTGCCGTCGGTGCCGGAAAGAAAGTCTGTTTTATTCAGTTTATGAAGTCACTCGCCTATTCTGAGCAGAAGATCCTGCAGGGACTTCCGGGCCTGACGCTCATTACTTTGGGTAAACCATATTTCATTGCAAAAGAAGGTATGCTCTCAGAAGAAGAGATCAAAGCCTGGGGCTCCGCATTGCGCGTCTACCCCGCAGGGCATCCGCCGAAAGAATATCGCGACATGGTCCTCAAGGGTATCGAGGATGCGGTCAAAGCAGTCTCTAAAGACTATGATCTCGTTGTTTTAGACGAATACAACATGGCTTATTGGTATGACCTTGCGACCGAGGAGGATACGAAGCGCATCCTCGCCGCCAGAAGCCCGGACTGCGAACTCGTCTTCACGGGAAGAAATGCACCCAAAATCATTCTTGACGCCGCCGACCTCATCACAGAAATGAAAAAGATCCGGCATTACTACGACAAGGGCGTGGAATGTCGAAAGGGAATAGAGAATTGAGTTAGGAAACGCCCCTTGAACCCGATTGATTTACAATATAAAACGAAAGGATACCACCTATGCTTACGATTCATGGCAAAAGTATTTCCGGCATGGTCACGATCGGACCGCTTCGTATCTTCCGACACCAGCCGATGGATTTCGCCCGCGCAGAGATCGAAAAGCCGGAGACCGAAGTCGCACGCTTTGACTCCGCGCGCAATGCAGCCGCTGTCAAGATGAAGGAATTCTACCAGGAAGCCATCTCTCATGTCGGTCTGGATAACGCTTCTATCTTCAAAGTCTATCAGCAGATGATGACAGACTCTGAATTCGTTGACGCTGTCAAGTCTATTATTCGTAAGCAGAGCGTCAATGCAGAGTATGCCGTCCAGCAGGCGGAGCAGAACTTCACCCGTATCTATGAAGCAGATCCGGATGACTATGTCCATGGCCAGATCGCTGACCTTGCGGAAGTCGCACGCATCCTGCTCCGCACGCTCCGTCAGAAGCAGGCTCTCTTCTCTTCGGATGAGCCCTGCATCCTCTATGCGGATGACCTCACACCAAGCGAGACCATTCAGATGGATACGACAAAGATCTTAGGCTTCGTGACGAAGGAAGGCACTCCGACTTCACATACTGCGATCCTCGCTCGTGCACTCGGCGTCCCTGCGATCGTTGCGACCGGGACGGATGTCGATGCCTCCCACGATGGGAAGACCGCTGTCATCGATGGCTTCTCCGGCGTTGTCTATCTCGAACCGACACCGGCTATCCTCTCCGGTATGAAAGAGAAACAGAGCCAGAGCATCCACCTGAAAGAGCTCCTGCAGCAGTTGAAGGGTCTTCCGAGCGAAACGATCGATGGTCACCGCATCGAGGTCGCAGCGAACGTTTCCTCTGCCTCCGACCTTTCTGCTGTCCTCAAGAATGACGCGGAAGGCATCGGCCTCTTCCGCAGCGAATTCATCTACATGGGCCGTGAAACACTGCCATCAGAGGAAGAGCAGTTTAATATTTATAAACTCGCCATCGAGACCATGGCCGGCAAGCGTGTCATCATCCGTACCCTCGACATCGGTGCAGACAAAGAAGCCTCCGCTTTCCATCTGCCGAAAGAGGATAATCCGGCGCTCGGTCTGCGCGCGATCCGCATCTCCCTGAAGCGTCCTGAGATCTTCAAAGTCCAGCTCCGTGCCATCCTCCGCGCCAGCGCCTATGGCAAAGCGGCCATCATGTTCCCGCTCATCACTTCCGTTTGGGAAGTGTGGAAGGCGAAGGAGATCCTGACGGAAGTTCAGATGGAGCTCGATAAGAAAGGCATCGCTTACGACAAGCAGATGGAGATCGGCATCATGATCGAGACACCGGCGGCTGCACTCATCAGCGACAAGCTCGCAAAAGAAGTCGACTTTTTCTCCATCGGCACGAATGACCTCTCGCAGTACACCTTGGTCGTCGACCGCACCAGCCGCAACCTGACCGATTTCTTCAATCCGCATCATCCTGCCGTCCTAAAGCTCATCCAGATGACGGTAGAAAATGCACACAAAGCCGGCATCTGGGTCGGCATGTGCGGTGAGCTCGGCAGTGATCTCTCCATCACGGAGACCTTCCTTAAGATGGGTGTCGATGAATTCTCCGTCGCCCCCTACTCCGTACTTCCGCTCCGTCAGCAGATCCGCGGGATCGACTTGAGAAAATAGCAGGCACCGGGAACATACGGATCCGACCAGGCTCTGCGGTTGGCTCAGTTCCTAGGGAAACACTGATTAAATCGTTGTCTGATTTCATTCTTGGATTTTTATACAGAGCAAGGAATCATCTGACGCGAATAG
>UQRR01000029.1 GCA_900543455.1 uncultured Dialister sp. | reverse complement strand
AGAAAACGGTCAAATAACGGTTGCCGCCAAGGGTGACGTGAACCTGGAAAACGGCTATAATGAGTCCAGGGACGACTACGGTCTGAAATACAAGGAACGCGGTCTCCTCTCCAGCAAGACCACAACGATCAAGAGCCGTGACGAAAGCAAGACCGTGACATCCTCTACATACATTTGCAATATAAAAAATTTGTAATGGTTTGAGGTATTAAAATGACTGTGAAAACTGATGCAAAGAGCACCATCGCTTCTATTTGTATAACTGTTATTATTATTCTCTTGTGGGCAGGCTTCTATTGGGGAGAAAAATATATAGATAGAAAATATATAATGTTAAACGTTGATTTAATGATAGATGTTTATCAGTCCATACCGGATCCTTCAATGAAGTATAAAGAAGGTGTGAAAATTAAAAAAAGGTGGGTTGTGAAGTATTTAGAAGCGGAAAGGTTTTATCGAGGACTACCAACTAAAGATGGTATTGATTTTTGGACAAATTATGCCCGAAACAATGGGTGGAAAATCAAAGAGAATAATTCATGGCGTGATCAACGCGAGCAGCACATTCATTTTCAAAGAGGTAATATGAACTGGTATATTTTTCATAGGACAGGAGAAGATCGATGGAGCATGATGATTGATGTAAATGATATATTCCAGAAAATGGGGCTTTGACAGTTAACGATAGTAATCAATGATGCTCCTAGCGATTTGCAGGGGCTAAGTGCGTCCTATGGAAAAGGCGGACAGAATAGCATAGCAAAAGACACGGCGCATAAAGAAAGCACCGTGTCTGCCGGGCGCATTGCCCGCATCGAGAGTGGAAAAGATACAGACATCATCGGAAGCCAGGTAAAAGCAGAACAGGTCATCGCGAATGCTGGCGGAAATCTTCATATCGAGAGCGAGCAGGACAGCAAAGAATATCACGAAGAGGGGAAACAGATCGGCGCTTCTCTCGGATATAATGTAGCCAGCCATCAGCTCTCTGGCTTTGGCTCTGCAGGTAAATCCAAAACGGACTCTCACTATGGCAGTGTCACCGAACAAGCGGGTATCCAGGCTGGGAAAGATGGATTTGATCTTACGGTTGGTAAAGAAACCAGCCTCAAGGGAGCCGTGATTTCCAGTACAGCCGAAAAAGAGAAAAATCAGCTGACAACGGGAACTTTAAGCTGGGAAGATGTGGAAAATAAAGCAGATTATAAGGCAGGTGGAAAAGGAATAGCTTATGCGCCAAAAACAGCAGGTGTCGCTTTGAATGCGCGCGGACTTACCCCGCAAATAGCACCCACAGTAAAAGATAAAGCAGAAAATAGTACAAAGGCGGGCGTATCTGAAGGTACAATCACAATCACGCGACCAGATCAGCAAAAGCAGGACATTGCTATGCTCAATAGGAATGCTGAACAAGACTTTCAGAAGCTGAAAGAAATTTTTGCTAAATCCAAGGTGGAAGAAAAGCAAGAATTGATTGCCATGTTGGAAAAGTATGGAAATCAGGCCATTCATCAGTACGCGGAAAAGAACGGTTGGAAAGATTGTTCGTCTGAAAAGATAGCATTACACACGATGTTAAGTGGATTAACCGGATACCTAAGTGATTCTGGAGTCTGGAATAATGGTGTGGCAGGTGGACTTAATGAGTATATTCTGGGATGTATTGAGAAAGAAAAAGGAACAGAATGGATTCGAAATCACACTGATACTATCCAAGCATTTTCGGTAATAGTAGGAAAGCTCACCCAATTCGCGTCAGGACATAGTAATAATGATTCTTTTACTTCTATGATGGGGAGTAAATGGAATCTAATTGGTGATGGACACCCGAATCAAGCAATCATTGGAGCTGGAATTGGAATTGACTACAGTGGTCACGGACATGCGTCAATAATTTTTCAATTTGAAGATGGAACATATGAAGATGGTAATTTCGGCCGTTATGGTGGCGATGTTAGCCATTCTAGCTATGTAACAGCTCCGATTGGTCAGGGGACCTATGCATTTGATTATAATTATTATTTAGGAAAGGATAATAAGTACATTTTCTTTTTAAATGGTAATGCAAATGATATAGCATACGCCTACAACGATAGGATCAGGCAATCAGGGTATGTGGATGAAACGCAGAAACAAGGTAATGTTATAATCAACTTCGATCATAACGAAAAACCAATTCTTGCTGACGAGGTGAGACGAATTCCGAATTCAACAAATGACTACAACGCGTTTAATAATAATTGCGTTACAACATCTATTTTTCCTTTAAAAGTGACTTTATCGTGGGAGGACAGTATTTTAAGACAACTGTATAAATCTTGGCTTCCTTTAGATGCAGGAATTTTATTACAAGAGGATTTCTATCTTCATGAAGGAGATGGCCTTGTTTCTTGGATATGGAGGCCAGATGGAAATGAATAAGAAAATATTTATCTCTCTTTGTGCTCTTATATTACTGCTTGCCGGAATGAAATTGGTGATAACTTCTTTATATAAGGGAAGCTTGGTAGCGGATGGCAGTTTTTTCTATATGCAGAGTCCAAGTGAATTAGGTATTGTAAACATAAATACACTATCTAATCCCCAAATACTTGATTTTAGTAAAGTATTCGCGAAGCATAAGCTTAAATCGAAAATTTTGCCCAAAACAATTTGTAATGAATTTGAATTGGGGGATAAAGAATTGGCTATGCTTTGCCGTGGGCAGGGTGATACTCTGGTAATAGTATATGCCAATGAATGTAGCGCTAAACTCTTTAACATTTCCAAAAAAAGCAATAGTGAGATTAGTGCTTTTAAGATTTCACCTTGCGGAATCTGGTTGGGGATTGGAAATGAGCTCATTACCATTGATAAAGAATCTAATTCCATCCGCCATGTAGTAAATGACTATAGCCCAGATTCAAATAATTATAATTTATTGATATACGAGGGGGAAATTTTTTATATTAACACTAAAGGAGATATGGTGTGTCGAGAAAAAATGGGAAAGACGTATCAGCACAATTTCAACTCGATACAAAGCCCAAAAGATATCGTTTAAACGGCTGGGCTGCTATAGGGGAAATAGCATTTTTAGAAGATATAGAGCAAAAGGAAACGTATGCTCTTGATTTAAAAAACAAGCAACGGAAGAAGGTTTTTTCACATCGGATCTTAAACCGAGGAACGTCAAAAGACACCAGCTATATTGAGGTGTTGCCAAATCAAATTGGACATCCTACGTTTTTTGATTTTGGATCTTTTGGGGATGAACTATTTAGAAATGTTTCGGTACATGAATATGGATCTTATTTGTACCAAGCTCTAAATAACACAGTAAAAGAAATACCTGATGGTATGCACTACTTGGGATTATCATCTTATTCTTTAAGTCAAGAGGAATTACTTAGTATACAGAAAAAACTAGATAACTTGTAGCGAGCCCTTATAATGGATCCGGAGATTCAGACCAGGCTCTTGGATTTTGAGCGCGTATCTATGGATGTGAATGTCAATGAAAAAGTGAGCCACATGGCCGTGAATTTATGAGCCACGTTGACCGTAAAAAACTACGACTTCCTTTTGCGTGCATTTTGGAAGCGATACGATTCGCATTCATGTTAAGAATATGGGAGTGATAGGTCAGACAATCTACCAATGCCGCAACCAGTGTGGCATCCTTGAACAGCTCAGGCCATTTGGAAAACTCAAGATTGATCGTAATCATGGTGATTATTCGTTCTGAACGTTCGGCTATGACCTTAAATTGGAATGAAATAGAAGCCATTGGACACAAAACACTTTAGTCGAATACTCCGTGGAATGAAATTGGAGATCATTTTTGTGCGCATATCATAAATGCATAGAAAGTGAGTCTCTTCATGCGTAACGCGTATTTGGCTAATATATCCCGATGGTGTATACTATAAATCATCGAATCATCCAAAATAAGCATACAATAAAATGGAGGAAATGATTTATGGAAATGCTATTGGGGTTTATTGTCCTTCTCGGGTGTCTCTTCCTGGGAATTAAGCACGGGGGGATCGGGCTTGCTGTCATCAGCGGCATCGGTCTTACGCTGTACACGTTTGTTTTCCACTACAAGCCGGGCACGCCGCCGATCGGCGTCATGCTGACCATTCTGGCGGTCGTCACCTGCGCAGGCTTCCTGCAGACGTCCGGCGGGCTGACGGTCATGCTGAAGTATGCGGAAAAATTCCTGCGCAACAATCCGAAGCACATCACGGTCCTGGCTCCGGTGACGACCTGGTTCCTGACCGTTCTCTGCGGCACGGGCCATGTCGTGTATACCATGTTCCCGATTATTTATGATATTTCTATCAAGCAGAATATCCGCCCGGAACGTCCGATGGCGGTATCGTCCATCGCATCCCAGATGGGTATCTCGGCGTCCCCGGTATCGGTCGCTGTCGTCTCCATCGTAGGCTTCATGGCGGCGGCAGGGCATACCTTCAACCTGCTGCAGATCCTTGCGGTGTCCATCCCGGCGACTTTGATCGGTGTCATCTGCGCGGCTCTTGTCAGCTATAAGAGAGGCAAGGATCTCGAGAATGACCCCGCGTTCCAGGAAATGATCAAGGATCCGGAACAGAAGTCCTATGTCTTTGGCGAAAATGAATCGCTGCAGGGCAAGGAACTGCCGTCCTCTTATTATCATGCGACCATCATTTTCCTCGTGGGCATTATCCTGATCGCGATCCTGGGCAATTTCCCGGATCTTCTGCCGCACTTTGCTGATGCGAAGGGCAAGATGAAGGCGATCTCTATGACGACGGTCATCCAGATCATCATGCTCCTGATCTCTGCGATCATTCTCTTCGTCTGCAAGACGAAGGCGAAGGAAGTCGGAAACAGCCAGGTCTTCCGTGCGGGCGTTGTCGCACTGGTTTCTGTCTACGGTGTAGCATGGATGGCGGATACTTACTTCGCCAACCACATGGCAATCCTGAAAACGTTCCTGGGCTCTGTCGTTACGGCATATCCATGGGCGTATGCAGTCGTTCTCTTCTTCACTTCGAAGCTGGTCAATTCTCAGGGCGCGGCGGTCGCGATCGTCATGCCGATGGCACTGAACCTGGGCATGGATCCGATCATGGTGCTGTCTTTCATTCCTGCCTGCTATGGGTACTTCTTCCTGCCGACCTATCCGTCGGATCTGGCGTGCATCGGTTTTGACCGTTCCGGTACGACAAGGATCGGAAAGTTTGTCCTGAACCACAGCTTCATGCTGCCGGGGCTGACCGGTGTCGTGACAGCCTGCATCGCCGGCTTCATCATCGCGCATGTGCTGTACTAAGAAATAGATATCTGAAAACGCTCCCGCCGAACATTCGACGGGAGCGTTTTTGCATGTATGGTGACTGGTGACTAGTGACTGGTGACTAGTGGCTGGTGACTAGTGGCTGGTGACTAGTGGCTGGTGACTGGCGGCAGAGGTCAGAGGCCAGAGGTCAGAAGTCAGAGGTCAGAAGTCTGAAGCCAGAAGCCAGAAGTCTAAAGTCTGAAGTCTGAAGTCTGATGTCTAATCCCTAATCCCTAATCCCTAGCCACTCATCCCTGCTTTCAAACTTCAGAAGTCAGAAAGTCAGATGTCTCCCTGTCTAATCACCAGTCCCCAGTCCCCAGTCCCCAGTCCCCAGTCCCCAGTCCCTAGTCCCCAGTCCCCAGTCACCAGTCACTCATCTCACAACTCACTAAAGAGCGGGGAGTACATCAGGAAGAGGGTGCAGGTGGTGATGGTGGTGGCGAGTGTGATCAGGGTGAGGAGGATGCCATACTTGATCTGCTGCGCGGCATCGAGCCCGTGGCCGATGGGGATGGCGCGGGTGGAGATCGGGAGGACGTAGGCGCAGTTGGCGGCGACGATGGTACCTAAGATGTAGGGGATGGAATTCACGCCCAAAGCTTTCGTAAGGCCGGTGACGACGGGGATGGAGATGGAGCCGGCTGCGGTATTGCTGGAGAGTTCGGAGAGGAAGGTGGCAAAGCCGCAGGAGATCGCCATGATGGAGAGGGGGCTCGAGAGATGCATGGCGGCGATGAGGGCAGCGAGCTGCTCGATCGCGCCGGTTTCGATGACGAGGCGGCCCAGGGCGAGGCCGGAGGCGAAGAGGCAGATCATGCCCCACATGATGTGCGACTCAGCGTATTTCCATGTGAGCATCGGACATCCTGTCTCATCTTTCAGGAAGAACATGAACAGACCAAGGGTGAGGAAGATGTAGGCAGGCTTCCAGCCGGGGAGCAGGTCGGCGAAGGCAGGGCGGGCGAAGGCAAGGATGGTCGCGGAGAGGAAGAGGATGAGGCCGATCCATTCGCCTTTCTTCAGAGGGCCGAAGGTTTTGTACATATCCTGAAAGTAGCTGCGTGTGCCCTTCATCTCTTTCACGGGGACGGGGATCGCCCAGAGGAAGAGGAGGTTCACGAGGAAAATGATCGCAAGCAGCGGGAGGAAGCGGATGACCCAGTCGTAGTACATGAATTCGTGCCCCGTGAGCTGCTCGATGTAGGAGACAGCGACGAGATTGGCGGATGAGCCGATCGGCGAGCCGAAGCCGCCGATGCCGCTTCCCCAGCCGATGGCAAGAAGGATCGGAAGGGCGAGGCGGCTCTTTACGATGTCCTTCTCGCCGACGAAATGGAGCATGGCGACGGCGATGGGGCAGAAGATGGCAGCGACGACGACATTTGGCAGGAAGACGGAGAGCAGGGTCGAGGCGAGGAACCAGACAAAGATCTGGTTCTTCATCGAGGTGCCGATGCAGCAGAGCGTCTTGACGGAGATCCTTCGATCAAGTCCTGTGGTCGTCCATGTGAGACAGATGAGATCGGAGCCAAGGAGCAGGACGGCGATTTCTGAGAAGTACTGGCTGAGCACATGGCCTTCGGGGATCAGATCAAAGAAGGAATCCACCAGAATGGGGATGAAGGCGGTGACGTAAATGGAAACGGGGCGGAGGATCCACCATAGCGCCATCCAGACGGCAGTGCCGATCGCAAAGGATTGCGCGGGCGTGAAGGTGCCTGTGAGTGCAAAGGCGGTGAATGCAAAGCTGGCAGGGCCGGCGAGGATTTCGAGTATATTTTTCATGAGACCTCCTTGGGGAAAGCGGGGCGGCGGGGGCATCGGCTCCGATGGGAAGGGCGGCGCGAAGCCTTCGGGATCGTTTTCTTTCTCTATTATAGGATGCTATACTATAAAAGAAAAACTGTTATATAACGTACTAAGTACAGGGGAATGCCTGTACTATGAAGGAGGAGATCCGATGAATTTTTTGACGATACACTACTTCCTGACGCTGGTCGAAGAGCGGAATTTTACGCGGGCCGCAGAGCGGCTGCATGTGACGCAGCAGACGCTTTCAGGGCATATCGCGATGGTAGAGAGGGAGGTGGGGATGAAGCTCTTCATCCGTCATGTGCCGCTCGAGCTGACGGATGGGGGCGAGGTATTTTATCGCTACGCGCGTATATTCCAGCGCAATGAACTGGCATTTCGCCGTGCGCTTTCGGATGTGTCGGGAAGTGAGAGCGGAGTGCTTCGCATCGGTGTCGCGCCCGCCCGCGGCGAGGTCCTGCTGCCGCCATTGCTTGAAGTCTTTCACCGTCAGTATCCACGTGTGCGCATCGTTCTTTGCGAGATGGCGAATGCAATGATCTGGAAAGCACTGGAACGGGAGGAGATCGATCTGGCGTTGGCGCGGTGGGAAGAGGAGCTGCCCGGTGTCTTGCTCTATCCCTATCAGGAGGAGGAGATCGTGCTTCTTCTTTCCGCCGATCTGTATCAGCGCCTGCCGGGGACGGAGGAAGAGAAATCGCGCGTTCTCTCTGCGCCGCAAAAGGAGCTGCCTGTTTTTTTGGAGCCGTGTGATTTTCTTCTGAACAGCGAGGGGGATATCGCCGGACGTCTGGCGAGGAAGCTTTTCCGTGAGGCCGGCTTCGCTCCGCGCGTGGCGGCGGAGTCTGAGCATATGGCGACGATGCTCCGGCTCTGCCTGCGGGGACTGGGGGCGTATTTCTGCCCGAAAAATCTGGCCGAGGCCATGCTTGCCCCGTCGGATATGCAAAAACTCCACCAGATCGCTTTCACGGAAGGGAAATATATGATTTCCTTCGCGTGCCATGAAAGCTCGCATCGGTGGAGTATGATAGAGAATTTTTTGAAAATAGCAGGAAAGTAGGAGAAAACGGCAAAGGGGATGCACAGCCCCTTTGCCGTTTTGCTTTCATTTGGTTCAGGGTTCAAGGTTCAGGGCTCAAGGCTCTCGTGGCGGCTTCGCCGCCTTTTTTTAGAAGATGGTATTCTCGTATCGCAGCCTTCCCCTCTAGGGAAAGGTGCCCCTTCCAGCACTTCTCACTTCAGCCACAGCTCTGCTGCAGCCGAGGCGGCCTGTGTCGGCGTGATGACGCCCTGCTCGGCCATGAGGGCGAGGACGACGGTCATGCGCTTCGCGCCTTCCTTCGGGTGTGAGATGGGGTCATAGGCAGACGGTGCCTGCGGGAGACCGGCGAGCATCGCGCACTGGGCGAGGTCGAGCTCCTTGGGCGCTTTGCCAAAGTAGGTGCGGCTGGCTTCCTTGAGGCCGTAGGCACCGTGACCGTAGTAAATGGTATTCAGATAGAGCTCGAGGATCTCTTCCTTGCTGTAATTCCGCTCTAGCTGGACGGCGAGCGCCAGCTCTTCGATCTTGCGGGTCATGGTGCGGTCATTCGAGAGGAAGATGTTTTTCAC
This sequence comes from uncultured Dialister sp., assembly GCA_900543455.1. Classification (GTDB taxonomy): domain Bacteria; phylum Bacillota; class Negativicutes; order Veillonellales; family Dialisteraceae; genus Dialister. The sequence goes on along the minus strand of UQRR01000029.1, from coordinate 13,850 downwards.
GGTCTGCTGGGTGATGGTGCTGCCGCCCTGGAGCGTCTCTCCGGCGAGATAGTTCGTGAAAGCAGCGCGCGCGACGCCGATGAGGTCCATCGCGCCGTGCTCATAGAAGCGGCGGTCTTCGGTCGCGACGATCCCTTTCTTGAGGTAGTCCGGGATCTCGGCAAAGGGGACGAATTCTTCTCGATGCACACGCGCCTCCAGTGCTTCCCTGAAGTGGAGCACATTGTCCATTTTTTCCTTGGTGGTGAGGAGCTTCTCTGCCCCGTCGACGGGGCTTTTTGCGTCCGGCTTCGGCGGCCGTGCTTCGATGCTGCCCTCTTGGGTCTCTCCGGAGGAAAGACCGGAGATCAGTGTCCTGACGGTATCCGAGATCTCCGTCAGGATGCCTTTCTCTTCGGAGGGCGGTGTGTCCTTCGGCAGGCTCTTTTGGACGGCATGTGGTCTGACAGGTTCATGTACGACGTTCTTCGTGAGCTCGTTGCCCGAGGAGAAGCCCCAGTACATCGCGCCGCCTAAGATCAATAAAAGGAAAAGAAATTTTTTCATGAATGGCTCCTTATGGCAGTACATTTTCTTTTATTGTAGCACAAGTTGGCGGGGCATGGGGGTAGAAGTGACTGGTGACTAGTGACTAAATACCACCTTCAGGCACCACCCCCGCCCTACCTATAGAACCGGCTGAACCTCTTTCGCAAACAATCAAAGGGCAGCACGCCACAAGGACTAAGTTTGAAAGCAGTGATGAGTAGCTAGGGATTGGGGATTAGAAGCAAGCGGTGATTGGAGTAGTGCAGTTAGAGCACGCTGACCGTCCTGCAAGGAGGATCTCTCGGCTACGCTCGAGATGACGACGACGCGAAACGCTATCAAAACTTCGCGGCGCTTCATTATTTTTTGCGCCGCACCAACCCCTTTGAACCCGTAGAACCTACAGAACCCGCTCCCCCTCTTTCGCACGCAATCAAAGGACGATACGCCCCAGGGGCTAACCCTGTGAACCTGTTGAACCTTTTGAACCCGTTAAACTCATCCCCCATTTCCCCTTCATGCGAAATACTCTCAAATATGGTATAATAAATACGCACCATCAAGGTGCGTTTATATATATGTAAATAAATAAAAGGCGGTCATGCATGACAGGCCGCCATTTTTTTGTAAGGAGAATCTCATGTCTGAAGATATTCATGAAATCCAGGCTCGTCACAGCGAAGAGAATGGCAAGAAAGACTACGGCGCAGATGACATCCGTGTCCTCGAAGGGCTCGAAGCGGTGCGCCTGCGTCCGGGTATGTACATCGGCTCGACATCAGCGCGCGGTCTGCACCATCTGGTCTACGAAGTCGTCGACAACAGTATCGATGAAGCACTCGCAGGCTACTGTACGCACATCGAAGTGACGCTCAATGATGACGGCAGCTGTACAGTCACGGATAATGGCCGCGGTATCCCGACGGGGATGCACGAGACTGGGAAACCTGCCATGGAAGTCGTACTGACCGTGCTCCATGCAGGCGGCAAATTCGGCGGGGATGGCTATCCGATCTCCGGCGGTCTGCACGGCGTCGGCATCTCTGTCGTGAATGCGCTCTCCGAATGGACACGCGTCGTGGTGCGCCGTGAAGGACATTTCCATGAAATGAGACTGTCCCGCGGGGAAGTCACGCAGTATATGAAGACCTACGGGGAAACGAAGGAGACGGGCACGTCTGTCACCTTCAAGCCGGATATCGAGATCTTCAAAGAAGGGGTGGACTTCGACTATGATACCCTGAAGATCCGCATGCGCGAGCTGGCTTTTCTGAATAAAGGCCTCACCATCACGCTGACAGACCTGCGCGACGGTGCGACCCACGAGGAGAAATTCCACTATGCCGGCGGTATCACGGAATTCGTCCAGTTCCTGAATGAAGGCAAGGATCTTGTCGATCCGGCAGTCATTGCGTTTGAAGGCGAGAAGGATAAGGTCATCGTCGATATCGCGATGCAGTACCAGACAGGCTACAGCGAAAGCATGTATACCTTCGTCAATGACATCAATACCATCGAAGGCGGCATGCACCTTGCCGGCTTCCGCAGCGCGCTCACCCGTGTCCTCAATGAATATGCACGTAAGAATAACATCCTCAAGAACAATGAAGCAAACCTTTCCGGCGATGATGTCCGTGAAGGGCTGACCTGCGTCATTTCCGTCAAAGTGCCGAATCCGCAGTTTGAAGGCCAGACCAAGACGAAGCTCGGAAATCTCGAGGTCAAGGGCATCGTGGATAATCTCGTTTCTGAAGGCCTGCGTACCTACCTCGAAGAGCATCCCGCGGAAGGGAAGGCCATCGTCGAGAAAGGCATCACGGCGAGCCGTGCCCGCGAAGCAGCCCGCCGCGCCCGTGAGCTGACCCGGCGCAAGAATGCGCTCGAAGTCTCCAGCCTTCCGGGAAAGCTGGCTGACTGCACAGAAAAAGACCCGAAGATGACAGAGATCTATATCGTCGAAGGGGACTCTGCAGGCGGATCTGCGAAGTCCGGCCGTGACCGCCGCTATCAGGCGATCCTCCCGCTGCGCGGCAAGATCCTGAATGTAGAAAAAGCTCGTCTCGACCGTGTCCTGAATTCCGATGCCATCCGTACCATGATCACCGCTTTCGGTACGGGCGTCGGTGAAGACTTCGACATCACGAAGCTCCGCTATTACAAGATCATCATCATGACGGATGCCGATGTCGATGGTGCGCACATCAGGACACTGCTCCTCACCTTCTTCTATCGCTATATGAAGCCGCTCGTCACCGAAGGCCACGTCTTCATCGCCCAGCCGCCGCTGTATCAGGTACGCAAGGGGCGTCAGAAATACTACACCTACGATGATGATGAACAGAATAAGCTCCTCGATGAGATCGGCCGCGATGGCTGTGCGATCCAGCGCTACAAAGGGCTGGGCGAAATGAATCCGGAACAGCTCTGGGATACCACGATGAATCCGGAACAGCGCGTCATGTTGAAGGTCGAGCTCACCGATGCTGTCGAAGCAGACCGCCTCTTCACCATCCTCATGGGCGACAAGGTAGAGCCGAGACGCAAATTCATCGAAGAGCATGCGAAGGACGTCACGAACCTGGATCTGTAATGTGGTAGAAGCTAGTGACTGGTGACTAGTGACTGGGATTCTCCGGCATCGTCATCCCGAGCGTAGCCGAGGGATCTCTACTGCTCTGCGGGAATCAGCGCGTATGCGTCTGGGAAAAACGATGTCTTGGTGCTGTCTCACAGCAGGCAATGAGCGTTCTGCAATAGAGATTTCTCGCTTGCGCCCCTCTGACGGCGGCGCGAAGTGCTATCAAAACTCCGCGGCGCTTCATTATTTTTATGCGCCGCACCACCATTTCTCATTCCTAATTCCTCATTCGAACAAAGCTTTCATCCGCGATCCATGGGCAGCTCAACCCACGGGCAACCCTGGACTCGCCAACCTGAACCCTGAGCCTTCATTTCTCTTACATTTTCTTTACTTTTTGTTGCCATTCCATGCCCAAATAGTATACAATAGGGATGGCAGTGATCTGCCATCGAGAGTGGTAAGAAGAGGGAAGGGGGACAGAGATGAAATACTTCTACCCCGCCATTTGTTCATACGATCAGAAAAAGGGAATGTTCTTCGTGATGTTTCCAGACCTCATCGGTTGTGAAGCGAAAGCCAGCACCATGAATGAGGCTGCGAAGAAGGCCAGAGAAGCTTTGGCCGCCTCTCTTCTGGAACTGGAAGAGAAAGCGCTTCCCATTCCGAGCGCAACCAGCGAACGGCAGCTTCGTCTCCGCGAAAGCGGCAAGCGAATCTGTACATTCTTGGTAGATATGGATGAATATCGGGCCTATAAAACGTACAAAGTCAGACACGCAGATGCCAAGAGCGCAGAATGGGCTGGCGAAGCCAGAAAAGGACGTCGCCAGAGCATCCTCGCCAAAGTCTTCGGATTCAGATAAATCAGATAAATAAAAAAGGCAGAAACGAAATGAGTAGTCATTTTCGTTTCTGCCTTTTTGTTATGTAAGGCTTGGCAGGTTCTATAGATTCAAATGTTGGCTTCGTCGCGATACGAGGATTGTATTCTCGTATTACAAACCTAGTCACTAATCCCTAGTCCCTAATCCCTAGTCCCTAGTCCCTAGTCCCTAGTCCCTAGTCACCAGTCACCAGTCACTTATTTCAGCAAATTCATGAATACCATCAGAATGGATGCATTGAGGAAATCGACGACGAAGGCCCCGATGAGCGGGATGACGAAGTAGGCCGTATGCGCGGAGCCGTAGCGTTCGCACATTGCATTCATATTTGCGATGGCATTTGGCGTAGCGCCGAGGCCGAAGCCGCAGGTGCCGGCAGCCATGACGGCGGCTTCATAGTCGCCTCCCATGACGCGAAAGATGACAAAGTAGGCGAAAGCACCGATCAAGGCGACTTGGATGAGAAGCGTCAGCGTGAGCGGTACGGCGAGCGAGGCGAGCTGCCAGAGCTTGAGACTCATAAGGGCGCAGGAGAGAAAGATATTGAGGCACATGCCGCCCAGGACTTCGCATTCCTGCTGGTAGGAGCCGTACCACTCCGTGATCTCCGATACATTGCGGATGACGGCAGCGACGATCATGCCGCCGATGTATCCGGGGAAGACAAGGCCGATGCTGCTGAAGAAAGCGCTCACATAGGTACCGATGCCCATAGCGAGGAGCAGCTGGCCGAAAGCGTACATGAAGTGATCCATATTGAGGTAAGCCGCCGCGGCATCTTTGGGATGCACCACCGTCGGTTTCTCGCCGGTCTCTTCTGACGAATTGTCTGTTTCATCAGAGATCAGCGAGAAGCGGCGCACCAATAGCTCGCCGACCGGACCGCCGATGAAGCTGCCGGAGACAAGACCGAAGGTGGCAGCCGCAAAGGCGATGGTGGTGCCATTCATGAGTCCCATCTCTTCCAGTACAGGACCGAAGGAGCCGGCTGTCCCGTGACCGCCGACCAGCGGGATCGAGCCGTCCGCGAGCCCCATCAGCGGGGGCAGGCTGAATACATGGGCCATGGAGATCCCGATGAGGTTTTGCAGAAGGATGAGGATCGCGACCATGATGCCCATTTTGAAGACGAGATAGCCGCCCCGCAGGATCAGGCGCAGGCTCGCCATGTAGCCGATGCTCGTGAAGAAGAGCATCATGCACCAGTTCTGCATGACGGTGTCCTGGCTGTAGTTCCATATCCCCTCTGTGTAGAGGATGCAGTTCACGATGGAGAAGATCGTCCCGCCGATGACCGGCGCGGGGATGCAGTACTTGCGAAAGAGGGGGATTTTCCCCTTCAAAAATCCACCAAGAAAAAAGACTGCCACAGCGGCAGCCAGCGTTTGATACATATTGAGTGTGATAGTCATTCTTTGCTCCCATTTATGGAAACACTGATGAAATCAGATTCCGCGATTGCATCAGCGTTTCCTTATATATTACTCGAAAATTATAATTGATTTTGAGAGCCATGTCAATTTGGGGCAGGCTAGTTTCCGCTTTCTAAACAACTGGCATGTAAGCCGACATCCGAATAAAGTTAGGAGTTAGGAGTTAGGAGTGAAGGTACGGCGCATAAAAATTTGGAAGCGCCTTGAAATTTTATATAAAATTGGGGCATTGGGGCGCTCTATGAATTGTGCGCCCCTTCCACCACTCCTCACTCCTCACTCCTCACTCCTAATTCCTCACTTGGGCAAAGATTCAATTCTTGATTCATGGAGTGACCCCGAACCCTTCTTTTCCTCACTCTTTCTCAGAAATTCAATTTCGGTTATAATAGATTTATAGAAATACTCATAAACTACTGACAGAAAAGAGGCGTCCGTATGATTCCGAAAGAATTAGATGAAACCGATATCAAAATCATCAATGCACTCAAAAAGAATGGCCGCATTTCCATGACAAATCTGGGGCGGCAGGTGTACCTCACGAGTCAGGCGGTGAAGAATCGGCTGGAGCGGTTGCAGGATCTGGGCATCGTCGAGCGCTATACGGTCAATGTGAACTGCCCTGTCTTCGGCTATGCCGTCCACGGTATTTTTGAACTCACATTGTCCGAAGATAGGAAACAGGATTTCCTTGCTTTCGTGAAGACGACAGAGTACCACATCCTTCACTGCTATGCGGTGGATGATGGAAAGAAAATTTTCATCGACGCACATTTCGAAAGCGAGGCTTCCCGCGCCGAGCTGCTCACCGTGCTCTCTGCCTATGGCAGCTGCACGCTCCATCCCGTGACCGCAGAGATCCACAGCAATCATCCGGCGGATGAATGACTAGTGACTGGTGGCTAGTGACTAGTGACTGGTGACTAGTGACTGGTGGCTAGTGACTATTGACTAAGAGACTAAGAGACTAAGAGACTAGGAGACATCAGACATCAGATGCCAGACATCAGACATCTGACTTCTATCCGCCAGCCTTTGGGCATCGCCACTATTTATACTCCGCGGCGCTTCTGATTTTTATGCGCCGCACTACCACTCCTCACTCCTCACTCCTCACTCCTAACTCCTAACTGGCGAGTAGAGCTTTCATCCGCAATCATAGGGCGGCACGTCCCACGGACTACCCCTGAACCTGTTTTTTCAAGGAGCTTTTATGTTCGATTTTCTGGATGTATCTTCCCTGATTTACCGCGCTCCGGCGCTCCTCATCGCGCTCTCTATGCACGAGTACGCGCATGCCGCCGTATCCGATGCTTTGGGCGACCCTACGCCGTCCCGCATGGGGCGGCTCACCATCAATCCGATGGCGCATCTCGACATGGTGGGGACGCTCCTCCTTGTGCTCTGCGGATTCGGCTGGGCGAAGCCGGTAGAAATCAATCCGCGCTATTATAAGAATTACCGCATGGGGATGCTGAAAGTGTCCTTCGCAGGCCCGGGCATGAATCTTTTCCTGGCCTTCCTTTCGCTGCTTCTCATCACGATCCTGGGGCGTATCGGCATGCTCGGTGACGGCGGCTTCTATTTCCTGCAGTGGATCATGATGTACAATGTATGGTTCGCTTTCTTCAATCTGATCCCGATACCGCCGCTCGATGGCTCGAAGATCGTCTCCACCGTGCTGCCCGGAGAGCTTGCCTGGAAATTTGAAAACTTCAATGCGCGCTACGGCTTCGTCATCCTGATGCTCATCGTATTCTCCGGCTGGGTGAACCGCATCATCGGCCCGCTTGCACAGGGCTATGTGAATCTCTGCTATGCGGCGTTGCGTGTGGTATTTTGAATAGCGCTTGGTATTTCTGAATATGGGTCAATAAAGCGGTGAAACATTTGCGCTAAAAGTGAGGAGTGAGGAATTAGGAGTGAGGAGTGGCGGAAGGGGCGCACAAATTTTATGGCGCCCCAATACCCCTTTTTATATTTCCATTTATGCGCTACTTATATAAAATTTCACGGCGCTTCCAAATTTTGTGCGCCGTACCTACACTCCTAACTCCTCATTCCTAACTCCTAACTCCTAACTATATCCGACATATTGCCTAGTGTTCCCCCTGAACCCTTTTTCCATTTTTTCAAAGGATCTCCCATGACCATTACCTGGCTCATTTTTGAAACGCTCGGCACCATCGCCTTTGCCTTCTCCGGCGCTGTGGTGGGACTGTCGCGGCGTATGGATATTTTCGGCATCACCGTGCTCGCTGTCATGACTGGCGTAGGCGGCGGGATGGTGCGTGACGTCCTCTGCGGCATCACGCCGCCGTCGGTACTTCGCAGTCCCAATGGGCTCTTCGTCTCCATCATCACGGCACTCATCATTTCTTTTCTCTATCCGGTCTATCGCGTATCGAAGGAGAATGAGCGCTACATCACGTTCATGTACAATATCTCGGATACGGTGGGTCTTGCGGCCTTCACAGTGACGGGAGCGCTGACGGCATTTTATCAGTACCCCGACTCGTATCGGTTTCTTCTGCCGACCATGCTGGGACTTATCACTGCGGTCGGCGGCGGCATGCTGCGAGATATGATGGCGCGGCGCATGCCTGTCGTGCTGTACATGGATGTGTACGCCATCGCATCCATTGCCGGCGGCCTTGTCCTGTGCTGCCTGCGTCATTTCACGGCGCTGGAGCTTTCCGTTTCCTCATGGATCGCTTTTGCCTGCGTGACACTTCTCCGCTTCTGTGCGATCCACTTCCACTGGCAGCTCTATCATCCGCATAGGAAAAGAAGGAGGCAGTGACTAGTGGCTGGTGACTAGTAGCTAGTGACTAGTAGCTAGTAGCTAGTGACTGGTGGCTTGAATGCTACTTTGGGGCATCGCCATTATTTATACACCGCGGCGCTTTTGATTTTTATGCGCCGCTCCAGCATTTCGCATTTCGCATTTCTAATTTCTCATTTAAGAAAGGAGTCTTCCCATGGATCAGAAACGTATCATCGATGAATTCAAAGAACTGGTTTCTATCGAGGTCCACTCGCGTGACGAAAGGGCGATCGCTGATGTACTGAAGGAAAAGCTCACGGCGCTCGGCCTCACTGTGACGGAAGACAAGGCAGGCGAGGTGCTCGGCGGCAATACGGGCAATCTCTATGCACAGCTTCCCGGAAGCGCGGACGGCGAGCCGGTCCTTTTCTCCGCGCATATGGACCGTGTGGGAAATCATGGGCATATCGTTCCTCTCGTGAAGGAGGAGGAAGGGAAGATCGTCTCGGACGGGACATCGATCCTGGCAGGCGATGACATCGGCGGCGTCGCGGCGATCCTTGCGATGCTTCGCGAAGTGAAGGAGAAGCAGATCCCGCATGGCCCCATCGAGGTGGCCTTCTCTGTCTGTGAGGAAACGGGCGTCGAAGGCTCGCGCCAGTATGATTTTTCAAAGTTCCGCTCGAAGAGTGCTTTCGTATATGATGCCTCCGGCAAGGCGGGGACCATCGTCCTTGCCGCTCCGAGCAAGGGGCGTGTCACGATCCGTGTTGCTGGCGTGACGGCGCATGCGGGCAATGAACCGGAAAAGGGACTGAATGCGTTGAAGGTGGCAGCAGATCTCATCATGCATCTTCCCGATGGCCGCCTTTCGCCGGTATCGACGGCGAATTTCTCCATCATCGAGGCGGGGAGCGCGACCAATGTCGTCTGCGATCTCGTGACGATCACCGGCGAGCAGAGAAGCCGCGATGCGAAGGAGTATCAGCAGATCTCTGCCGATATTCAGGCGGCGGCAGACAGGATCTCCGAGAAATACCATACGAAGATCGAGGTCGAGCTGCATACGCTTTACCATGCCTTCAAGCTCGAAGAGACTGCGCGCCCCTGCGTGCTGGCCAAAGAGGCGGCAGAGGCAGTCGGGGCAGCGCCCTTCTTCAAGGAAGGGGGCGGCGGCATGGATGCGAACCATTTCAATGAACACGGCATCGCCGCTGTCGGGATCGGTACAGGGAATTTCAAATGTCACACCAGCGAGGAATATCAGGTGATCGATGACCTCGTCAAATGCGCCAAGCAGGCGGTGGAGATCGTGAAGCTCGCAGCGGGAAAATAGGGAATGGTGGTGGCGGTTTCGCCAAGATCCTTCGGCTCAGTCCCCCCCGCTTTCTGAATACGATTTCTCAACAAACGACATTTTACTCCGCTCAGGATGACGAAAAGGGGGATGCCTGCCCTCATTTTTTCCTCCGGAAGGGAGTAGTCGGACGCTAATGACAGCCAATAATAAAAGCGTAAGTGATTATCGGATACGATTTCACTTACGCTTTTGCTTTTTAGTGACTGGTATTTCCTATTTCCTAATCCCTATTTCCTAATCCCTATTTCCTAATCCCTAGTCACTAATCCCTAGTCACTAGCAACTATTTACCCGAAGATCACGAAGTTTGCGGCGACGATGAGGATGCAGGAGACAGCCATCGGGATGGCGGTGCGTTTCACAAGGTCAAAGGGGCTGATGCCAGCCATGCCGGAGGCCACGATAATGACACCGGTGATCGGAGAAATGGCGCGCGCGGAGCTCGCGATGAGGTGCATCGGGAGAATCATGAAGGAGGCTGCGACACCTGTCTTGGCAGCGATCGCCGGGACGAGATTGGCAAAGGCAAAGAAGGGCGCATTGCCGCTGCCCATGAGGATGGCGCAGACTGCGATGATGGCGATCATGACAAGCGTCAGGCCAGATGCGCCGAAGCCGGTGGTCTGGGCGCCCTGGATCATGGCATCGATGGAGCCTGTGGAAGTGAGGCCTTTCGCGAAGAATTCGCCGGCGATGACGATGGTGATGACATTGGCGAGCTGCTTGCCCATGCCGTCGAAGAAGATCTGGATTTCAGAGAAGGTTTCCTTCAGGTCTCTCGTGCGGAAGAACTGGGCGATCATGCCGATGGCGGTCCCCATGAGCATCGCCATGATGATGTTCATCTTGATGCCAGGGAGGCAGAGCGGCGAGAAGATGAGGATGAGAGCGAGAGGAATGATCGGAAGGATAGCATAGATTTTCGGCGGATGGGAAAGCGCGGCTTTCTTTTCATCCTCGGTCTCGATATTGACAGAGACTTCTTCTGGATCCAGAGCGCGGACGATGTGTCCATCGCGCTTATCCATGATTTTCTGCGTGAGGTAGTGGGCGATAGCGACACAGGGGATGACGGCGCAGGCGATCGGGATCTGGAAGGTGTGCCAGTAGATGACGGGATCAAAGCCTGCGATTTCAGCGGCAAAGATGGTGCCGGTATCTGACGGGCTCCAGTCAAGGCAGAGCGTGGTCGCGATGGCTGCGGTCGCGGAAATGCGGGAGACGCCGAGTGCGACGAGGATCGGGAACATGGTCACCATGAGGAGCATGGCCAGGCCCGAGGCGCTATTGATGGCCAGCCCCAGGAACATGCCGAGTACCCAGCAGGCGCTCATGACGATGTAGGGCGATTTCAGAAGCATCAGCGGGCGGATGGTGAGGGAAACCAGCGCATTGCTCGCGCCGATCTTATCCATATAGCGCGCAAAGCCGCCGACAGCCATGATGTTCAGGCCAAGGCCGGAGAGACGGTTCGCAAAAAGAGTGCGGATGAGTTCAAAAATATCGAAGCTCCACATGCCCGTGCTCTTTCCGGCGGGAAGGATCGTGCCCCAGTTCATGATCATCGATCCCGCGAGCAGCAGGCCGCCCGCTACGAAAAGGACGGTCTGTGGCTTGTACTTCTTCAAAATGAGCCAGGCCGCCCATACGACAATGAGTGCAGTGAATAGCAGGTTCATAAAAGTCTCCTTTCATATCATACGCATTATAGAATACATGCTTATATATCTATTTTATTATATATTGGTCAAATGCGCTACTATAAAAATGATTTATTAAGGGGTAAGAAAGGGATGAGTGACTTGTGACTTGTGACTGGTAGCTAGGTATTAGTGGCTAGGGATTAGGTTTGCGATACGAGAAAACCGCTAGTTTCAAACCTCCGCGGCGCTTCCATATTTTTATGCGCCGCACCACCCCCGTTGAACCCTCTGAACCTGCTCCCCCCGCCGAACCTCTTTCGCACGTAATCAAAGGGCACCACGCCCGAGGGGCGAACCCTGAACCCTGAACCCTGAACCCCGAACCCTGAACCCTGAACCCCGAACCCTGAACCCTGAACCCCGAACCCTTTATCTATGCTATAATAATATGAATATGTTCGAATCGAAAGGAGGGGCGCCATGGGGCCCAGAGACGTGCTGAAGGAATATTTTGGCTACGACACATTCCGCACGGTACAGGAGGATGTGATTTCTACCATCCTCTCCGGGAAGGATGTGATGGCCATCATGCCGACGGGGGCGGGGAAGTCGATCTGTTTCCAGATCCCGGCGATGCTGCTCCCGAAGGGGACGGTCATCATTTCTCCTCTGATTTCCCTCATGAAGGATCAGGTGGAGGCACTGACGGAGCAGGGGATCCCTGCCTCCTATGTGAACAGCACAGTTCCCTACGAGGAGTCGATCGAGCGGCTGCGTGATATGTACAGGGGGAAGATCAAGCTGCTCTACATGGCACCGGAGAAGCTCGAGCCGTCGTATTTCACGCGTTGCCTCTCCATGGTACCGCTTTCGATGGTCGTGGTCGATGAGGCGCACTGTGTGTCGCAGTGGGGGCATGATTTCCGTCCATCGTATCGGAAGATCAAAAGTTTCATCGACAGCCTGCCGCAGCGCCCCCTCGTGACGGCCTTCACCGCGACGGCGACGCCGCTCGTTGAGCAGGATATGAAGGAAAGCTTGGGGCTTGCTGGGGCGGCTGTTTTCCGCACGGGGCTTGATCGGCCGAATCTCTCCTTCCGCGTGATGCAGGGCGGAAATCGCGAGTATTTCATCCTGCGCTATGTGAAGTCGCACCGGAAGGAGAGCGGCATCATCTATTGCGCGACCCGAAAAGCGGTGGATGAGATGTATGACAGGCTTTCTCAGGCGGGGATCACGGCAGGGCGCTACCATGCGGGCATGACGGACGAGGAGCGCAGGCAGGCGCAGGACGATTTCTCCTATGACAGGACGACGGTCATGGTGGCGACGAATGCGTTCGGCATGGGGATCGACAAGAGCAATGTGCGCTATGTCATCCACTACCAGATGCCCAAAAGCCTTGAGTCATACTATCAGGAGGCGGGGCGCGCGGGACGCGATGGAGCGAAGGCGGAGTGCATCCTGCTCTACAGCGGGAAGAATGTGCATATCCAGACGTACTTCATCGAGAATGGCAATCAGAGCGAGGAGCAGAAGCGGATGGATTACCAGCGCCTGAATGCGATGATCGACTATTGCCAGACGTCTTCGTGCCTGAGAAATTATGTCCTCGCCTACTTTGGTGAAACGGTGAAGGAGCCCTGCGGGCACTGCAGCAACTGCGAAAATCAGACGGCCAAGGTCAGGATCACGGACGCGGCAGTCCTCATTTTCCGCACCATCCTGTCCCTTCATGAGCGCTACGGAGCGAGCATCATCGCTGCTGTCCTCAGAGGGAAGAAAACGAAGGAGCTCATCGAAAAGAATCTCCTCACGGTGCCGACCTTCGGCAAGCTCTCTTTTGAGAAACTGGGTCATATCAAGAGTGCGCTGAACAGCTTCGTCGCGGATGGCTACCTCTTCCGTGACGGGCAGCCCTATCCCGTCCTGAAGCTGACCGACAAGGCGAAAGAAGTCCTTGCGGGGAAGGCAGAGGTCTACGGCCTCGCCTTCGGGGCAGAGGATGCGATGAAAGAGGCCGCGGTTGAGCGGGATTTCAATCCGCGCCGCGAAAGCCGGGACGGCCTTTTCGAAGCCCTGCGCGAGCTTCGGCGGACACTGGCTGCCGAAGAGCATGTGCCGCCCTTCGTCATTTTCTCAGATGCGACACTGGAAGCGATGGCACGCGAGCGCCCCGAGACCATGGAGGCCATGGGCGCGGTGCATGGCGTCGGCGCGTTCAAGCTGCAGAAATACGGCGCGCGTTTTCTGGAAATCATCCGGACCGGCGCAGAGGAGCCTGTCATCGAAGAAAAAGACCCTGATGCACAGCTTCTCAAGATCCTCTTTGCGACGCGCAACGAACTCGCCAAGGCAGAAGGAAAATCCAGAAACAGCATCTTCACCGATGAGCAGCTGCAGGAAATGGCCTTCTGGCGTCCGAAGACGAAGCTCGAGCTCAAACGCATCCGCGGTATCGGCCCGAAAAAGGTCGATCGCTACGGAGAAACGATCGTGAAATGCATCTGGGGAGACAGGATTTAGGGTTCAAGGTTCAGGGTTAGCCCCTCGGGCGTGCCGCCCTTTGATTGCGGGTGAAAGCTTTGCTCGAATGAGGAATTAGAAATGAGAAATTAGAAATGGTGGTGGCGGCTTCGCCGCGAGTATATATG
>UQRR01000028.1 GCA_900543455.1 uncultured Dialister sp. | reverse complement strand
AGGAATAACCTGACGCGAATAGCGAGCTATTTAAGGAAGGTTATGACGAAGCTATGTATAAAAATTCTTGTAAAATCAGACTCTACGATTTAATCAGCGTTTCCCTAGGGAAATAGGGTTCAGGGCACACCCCTCGGGGCGTCCTTTGATTGTTTGCAAAAGAGGGGGGAGCAGGTTCTATAGGTTCAAAGGGTTCAGCGGGGGTGGTGCGGCGCATAAAAATCAAAAGCGCCGCGGAGGTTTGAAACTATCGGTTTACTCGTATCGTAAACCTAATCCCTAGCCACTAATCCCTAGCTACCAGTCACTAGTCACTTTGCGCCACTAATCCCCAATCCCCAATCCCTAGCTACTCATCTGTGCTTGCCATGTAAACCATTGACTTTTATTTCCCAAAACTCATACATAATGTATCTACCTATACAGAAATAGTATACTCGATTTTAAGCAGTTTCATTCAATAAGGCTCTATGTTATAATGGAAAAAGTTCCAATCCATAGAGGAAAAGAACGGGGGTGGCAGTTTACTTCATGAAACGGGGTAAGCTCAAGCTGCTGGGTTTCAACAATTTGACCAAGACACTCAGCTTCAACATGTACGACATCTGCTATGCCAGTACAGAAACAGAAAGAAAAAAATACATCGCTTACATTGACGAGGTCTACAGTGCCGAGCGCCTGACCCAGATCCTCGTGAAGGTCGCCGAGATGATCGGAGCCCATGTGCTAAACATCGCTTCACAGGACTATGACCCGCAGGGCGCATCCGTCACGATGCTGATCGCAGAGGAAGAAGTCGAGAAGCAGGATGTGGTGTGCCATCTGGACAAGAGCCATATCACTGTCCATACGTATCCGGAAATGCATCCGCAGGATGGCATCTGTACCTTCCGTGCAGACATCGATGTATCGACCTGCGGGAAGATCTCGCCCCTGAATGCGCTGAATTTTCTCCTTCAGTCCTTCGATGCAGACATCGTCATCACTGACTACCGCGTGCGCGGCTTTACGCGTGACGTGCAGGGCAAGAAGATCTTCATCGACCACCGTATCAATTCCATCCAGAACTACATGGCACCGAAGCTGCGCTATAAGTACGACATGGTGGACGTCAATGTATATCAGGAAAATATTTTCCACACGAAGATGCTGATCCATGATTTTAATCTGGATAACTACCTCTTCGATATGAAAGAGGCAGAGCTGGATCGCAAGGAAGGGAAACGCATCCGCCGCCTGCTGAAGCAGGAAATGTATGAGATCTTCAATGGCAGAAATCTTCCTGCCATCAAAGATTAAATATAAAGCGTCTTCATTCGAAGTCGCCGACGCATAAAGTATCAGTCTTTTTTTAGGAGGAAACAATGGATACTGCAAAACTCAAAGAAGAAGCACTCGCACTCAGAAGAGAAAAACATCAGATGATCAAGACCGGCCTGAATGCCGCTGTCGAAAGCAATCACGACCTCGCGATCGTATACACCCCGGGTGTATCCGCTCCGTGCCTTGCAATCAAAGACGATGAAGACCTGTCCCTGGAACTGACCTGGAGAGGCAATGTCGTAGCCGTCATTTCCGATGGCACCCGTGTCCTCGGCATGGGCGATATCGGCGCCGCTGCTGCTATGCCGGTCATGGAAGGGAAATCCGCACTGTACAAGAGATTCGGACAGATCGATGCGATCCCGATCACTCTGGACACCAAGGATCCGCAGGAATTCATCCACACCGTCAAACTGCTGGAAAAGAACTTCGCCGGCATCAACCTCGAAGATATTTCTTCCCCGAAATGCTATGACATCGAAGACGAACTGAAAAAGATCATGAACATCCCGGTCTTCCACGATGACCAGCACGGCACCGCCATCGCTGCTCTGGCAGCACTCCTCGGCGCTCTCGAAGTCGTCGGCAAAAAGATCGAAGATGTGAAGGTCGTCATGAACGGCGCTGGTGCTGCCGGCACCGCCATCGCTCGTCTGCTCCTTGAAGACGGCGTAAAACCGGAAAACATGACCATCCTGAACTCCAAAGGCATCCTCTTTGACAATGGCAAGAGAGACCGCGTACAGCAGGAACTCATCGCTAAAGTCAATCCGGAAAACAAACAGGGCACATTCGATGACGCTGTCAAAGGCGCTGATGTCCTCATCGGCTGCTCTGCACCAGGCGTATTCAACGTAGAAGCCATCAAGACCATGAACGACAAGAGCATTGTCTTCGCTATGGCAAACCCGGTACCGGAAATCATGTACGAAGAAGCCAAAGAAAAAGGCGTTTACATCTATGGCTCCGGCAGAAGCGATATGCCGAACCAGGTCAACAACTCCTCCGTATTCCCAGGCCTCTTCCGCGGCGCTCTCGATGTACGTGCCCGTCAGATCAATGAGGAAATGAAACTCGCTGCTGCTCATGCTCTCGCAGACCTCGCTATCCATAGCGGCAAACTCGACCCGGATCATGTCGTCGTCGACGTATTCGATCCGCAGGTTCCGTTCGCTGTAGCGAAAGCCGTTGCCAAAGCAGCCATCGCTTCCGGCGTAGCAAGAGCTACCGAACTCCCGGAAAAATACAGAGACTAATCGCGCGTAGCGCATCAAAAAAGCAGGAAATGAGACGTTCTCATTTCCTGCTTTTTGCTTTGGATGATTAGTGAATAGTGACTGGTAGCTAGGGATTAGTGGCTAGGGATTAGGAGCCTCAAGTGACTAGTGACTGGTGACTTGAATATTGCCTCCGGGCATCACCATTTCTAATTTCTCATTCAAGTGGGGCTTTCCATCGTAATCAAGGGGCGGCACGCCCTTGGGCTAACCCTGAACCCCCTGAACCATTTTACTTCAGCCCCAATTCATCCTTATGGGCGGTCATGCCATCAATGCAGGCCTGCATGACATCGCCCGCTTCCATGCCGAGCATAGCAAAGCCCTGCTTGATCACATCACGGTTACAGCCCGCTGCAAATTTCTTGTCCTTGAATTTCTTCTTGAGCCCCTTGAGTTCCATGCCGCTGATGCCTTCCGGGCGCATGAGTGCATACGCCATGACGACGCCCGTCAGCTCATCGACTGTGAAAAGGCTCTTCTCGATATCGGTTGTCGGCTCGACCTCATCGCTGCAGAGACCCCAGCCGTGGGAGATGATGGTCTTGATGTCTTCTTCGTCCACCCCTTCCGGTTCCAAAAATTCGCGGACGTGATGGCAGTGCTCATGCGGGAAGGCTTCGTAGTCGACGTCGTGCAGATAGCCGATGGCTTCCCAGTGATCTTTATCACCTCCGAAGATGCTCGCCATCGCGCCCATGGCAGCGCTGACAGCCGCCGCATGGGTGAAAAGATGGTCTTCTGTGGTGTGCTTCTTCAGGATCTCTTTGGCTTTCGCAAGGGTAAGTGTGGACATAGTAGGATCTCCTTTTTAATCAGGGACTAGTGACTTGTGACTGGTAGCTGGGGATGAGGCAGGAAGCCCGAGACACGCCTTCCTTCCTCTGGAGGGAGGTGCCCCGAAGGGGCGGAGGTTGGCCGAGCAAAAACATTTTTAAAATATATCTCGATGGTAGAACATATGGAATGAATTGTCAATGAGAAAGGGGGAAATTGTGATACAATGAGAGAAAGAAGGGGTCAGGGTTAGCCCTTTGGGCGGCTCCGTCCACTGATTATGAATGAAAGCTTTGTGCGAATGAGGAATTAGGAATGAGGAATTAGGAATGAGGAATTAGGAATGAGTAATTAGGAATGGTGGTGCGGCGCATAACAATCAGAAGCGCCGCGGAGGTTTGAAATTAGCGATTTTCCCGTATCGCCAACCTAATCCCTAGCCACTAATCCCTAGCTACCAGTCACAAGTCACCAGTCACTTTGATTCCATTTCACGAAAGGAGCCGTCATCATGACCGATATCGAGAAACTGAGAGCTATGATCGCATCCCATCACCGCATCGTCTTTTTCGGCGGAGCAGGGGTCTCCACGGAGTCGAACATCCCCGATTTTCGCGGAGCGAATGGCCTTTACCGGCAGAAAACGGACCTCCTATGGACGCCGGAGGAAATGCTTTCCCACCATTTCTATGAGGAGCATCCCGTGGAGTTTTTCACCATGTATAAGCAGTTCGCAGAAGCCATGCTAAAGGCCTCTCCAAACCGCGCGCACTTTGCGCTGGCAAAGCTCGAGCAAGAGGGCAGGCTCTCTGCCGTCATCACGCAGAACATCGATGGTCTCCATCAGCGCGCGGGGAGCCGGAATGTCATCGAGGTCCACGGCACCATCCTGACGAATACCTGCGAGAAATGCTTTGCGACATATGATGCAAAGACCCTACTTACTCTGGCATCGCCCGTGCCGCACTGTCCCAGTTGCGGCGGCGTGATCAAGCCGGACGTCGTGCTCTATGAGGAAGCGCTCGATGCGAATGATATTGATGAGGCAATCGATGAGATTTCCCAGGCTGATATGCTCATCATCGGCGGGACGAGCCTTGTCGTCTATCCGGCGGCAGGCTTCGTCACCTATTTTCGCGGCGATGCCCTCGTCGTCATCAATCAGGACGCGACGCCGCAGGATGACCGCGCCGATTTCGTCTTCCATGACAGCGTAGGGAAGGTATTGGAAATGGCTGTGGAGGTGGATTAGGAGTCTCGAGTGACTAGTGACTGGTGACTGGTGACTAGTGACTGGTGGCTTGAATACCACTTTCGGGCATCGCCCCATATATGTTCGCGGCGAAGCCGCCACCATAATCCTGAACCCTGAACCCTGAACCCCATTGAGTATACACTCCAACGCATAGACTTTCTTTTATCTGTTTCAAATGCTATAATACAGGTATACTCGAGAAATGATCAAGGGAAACACTGATTAAATCGTTGTCAGATTTTACTCTTGAATTTTTATGCATAGCAAGGAATAACCTGACGCGAATAGCGAGCTATTTAAGGAAGGCTATGACGAAGCTATGTATAAAAATTCTTGTAGAAGCTGACTCTGCGATTTAATCAGCGTTTCCCAGGCATTTTTCGTACACTCTATTTCCTTATAGAAAGGACAGAAAACCATGGAATATCGTATCGAACATGACACCTTAGGCGAAGTGAAAGTCCCAGCGGACCATATGTGGGGCGCGCAGACCCAGCGCTCTTCTGAAAACTTCAAGATCGGAGCACGCATGCCGGAAGAGATCATTCATGCGTTTGCCGTGCTGAAGAAATGCACCGCCCTTGCGAACCTCGCAGAAGGCAAGCTTTCGGAAGAAAAAGCGAAAGTCATTGCAGAGTCCTGCGACGAGATCCTCGCTGGAAAGTGGAATGGCGAATTCCCGCTCGTCGTGTATCAGACAGGCTCCGGCACGCAGAGCAATATGAACATGAATGAAGTCGTCGCGCACATCGCGAATGCGAAGCTCGAAGCTGCCGGCAGTGAGACCCGCATCCACCCGAATGACGATGTCAACATGTCCCAGTCTTCGAACGATACCTTCCCGACCGCTATGCACGTTGCGGCCGTTTCTGTCCTGCACCGCTGCCTCTACCAGCCGCTCGCGGAACTGATCGAGACCTTCCACAAGAAGAGCGAAGAATACATGCACGTCGTCAAGATCGGCCGCACCCATGTACAGGACGCCGTACCGCTGACCTTCGGACAGGAAGTCTCCGGCTGGACCACCATGCTCGAAAAGTGTCAGCACATGATTGAAGCATCGGAAAAATACCTTCTGGGGCTTGCCATTGGCGGCACTGCTGTCGGTACCGGCCTCAATGCGCCGAAAGACTTCGGCACCAGAGTATCGGCTGAGATCGCCAAAGAAACAGGCCTTCCTTTCGTATCGGAGGAAAATAAATTCTATGCGCTGACCGGACGCGATGACTTCGTTTTCGCGCATGGCGCTCTCGAAGCTCTTGCGATGGATTGCATGAAGATCGCTGACGACCTTCGCCTCCTGGCAGGCGGGCCAAGAGCCGGCCTCGGTGAACTCACCATCCCGGCGAACGAACCGGGCTCTTCCATCATGCCGGGCAAAGTGAACCCGACCCAGTGCGAAGCCCTGACCATGGTCGCCTGCCGCGTTCATGGCAATCAGGCCGTCGTATCCATGGCCTCCTCTCAGGGCCGCTTCGAGCTGAACGTCTATGCACCGGTTCTGGCACAGGCCTTCATCGAATCCGTCAAGCTCCTGGGTGAAGCCATCCACTCCTTCAATATCCACTGCGCCGTCGGCATCGAAGTCAACCATGACCGCATGGAAGAGCTGGTGGAGAAATCCCTGATGCTCGTCACCGCTCTCGCGCCGCACATCGGCTATGAGAAATCCGCTAAGATTTCGAAGAAAGCCTTCGCAGACGGCAGCTCCCTGAAGGAAGCCGCTCTGGCTCTGGGCTATGTGACCGAAGAAGAATATGACCAGTGGGTCGTCGCAAAAGATATGTGTAATGTAGATCGGTAATTTCTTATCAATGAAAAGCCGGGCGAAAGCCCGGCTTTTTTGTATGTTATCACGCTAGGGAAATGCTGATTAAATCGCAGAGTCAGACTTTACAAGAATTTTTATACATAGCTTCGTCATATCCTTCCTTAAATAGCTCGCTATTCGCGTCAGGTTATTCCTCGCTATGCATAAAAATTTCAAGAGTAAAATCCGACAACGATTTAATCCGTGTTTCCCTAGGTCAAAGCGCGCAATAAATATATATAAATATTTGACAAATGTTAGAGGGGGGGTAAAATCAAATTAACTTAATAATTACAAGGAGGCGTTCTATGGCTACTCAAAATTTTTCTTGTCCGCAGTGTGGATCGGAAAACATTCAAAGATTTTCGGTCGCTTTTCGCGGAGGTGCGTCTACGATTGATACCAAGACCGCGGGTACCGGTGTTGGGTTAAGCGGAGGGCATTTAGGTATTGGCGTAGGTGGTGCACATACAACCGGCGTGCAGATGACACAGCTGGCCAAAGAGGTAGCACCTCCTGTAAAAAAGAAATACCTTTTCCCCATTATCGCATCCATTATTGTATCTTTTGTACTCAGGGTGTTTACAGAGTCTATTATTGGTGCTACAGTAAGTGGACTCCTTGGTTTCATTGGGTTTGCGGCTTGTCTTTATTTTCTTGCATATCAAAAAACGTATCTTTGGAATAAGAATGTTTGGCCGGAATTATATAATCAATGGGAACATTCGTGGGTTTGTCTTAAATGTGGACATAAATTCATCATGTAAGTAAATAATTAAATAAAAAACGTGGCGAACTTTGGGCTTGCCACGTTTTTGTTTATTATTTATGATTACCTCTAAATGCAAGAAATTCTTTTGACACATCCTGTATAATAGAGATAGAAACCAGCTGGGGGAGCCCTAAGGGGCTGAGAGGCGCGAAGCGCTGACCCTTTGAACTTGAATCGGATCATACCGACGTAAGGAAGCGGGCTCTATTTTGACAGAGTATCCGCCGGAGGCGGATTTTTTTATTGGAGGTTGACTATGACGCAGCTTGAAGCAGCAAGAGAAGGCATCATCACGAAGGAAATGGAAATCGTTGCACGCGAAGAGGGCGTGAGCGTAGAATTCATTCGCTCCGGCATCGCGGAGGGGACGATCGTTCTTCCAGCGAATATTTACCATACATCGCTCCATCCGTATGCGATCGGCAAGGGGCTTCGGACGAAGATGAATGTGAATCTGGGGATTTCCTCTGATGTATGCAACTATGACACGGAGCAGGCGAAGGCGAAGCTCGCCTGGGAGATGGGGGCGGAGGCCATCATGGATCTGTCCTGCTATGGGGAGACGGCGCCGTTCCGTGAATGGCTGGTGAAGAACAGTCCGGCGTCCGTCGGCACGGTGCCGATGTATGATGTGAAGGGCGTCCTTCACAAGGGGCTGAAGGATATGACGGCAGATGATCTCTTTTCTGTCGTGGAACGTCATGCGAAGGATGGCGTGGATTTCATGACGATCCATGCGGGGCTGAACCGCGAGACGGCGAAGCACATCATGAGAAATAAGCGCATCACGAATCTCGTTTCCCGCGGCGGCTCGGTGCTCTTTGCGTGGATGTACATGCACGGGAAGGAGAATCCTTTCTACGAACAGTTTGACCGTCTGCTGCTGCTTTTGAAGAAATATGATGTCACACTGTCTTTGGGCGATGGATGCCGCAGCGGCTGTGGGCATGACTCGACAGATGCCGTGCAGATCTCGGAGCTGATCAATCTGGGTGAGCTGGTCGTGCGTGCGCGCAAGGCGGGGGTACAGGTCATGGTGGAAGGCCCGGGGCATATGCCGATCTCGGATATCCGCATGAATGTGGAGATCGCAAAGAAGCTCACTCACCAGGCGCCTCTCTATGTCTTGGGACCGATCGTCACCGATGTGGCACCGGGCTATGATCACATCACTGCGGCGATCGGGGGGACGCTGTCGGCCGCATGCGGGGCAGACTTCCTCTGCTACGTCACTCCGGCGGAGCATCTGCGTCTGCCGGATCTGGATGATGTACACGAAGGGATCGTGGCTTCGAAGATCGCCTGCCACGCCGCGGACCTCGCCAAGGGGGTGAAGGGCGCGGAAAAATGGGATGAAGAAATGAGCTGGGCACGCCGCAAGGTGGACTTCCATCGCATGATCCCGCTCGCCATCGATCCGGGCAAGGCGCGTCGCTACAGAGAGAGCAGCATCCCGGAAGATGAACAGACTTGTACGATGTGCGGCTCCATGTGTCCGATGAAGACGCTTGATGAGATCTTGAATAATCGCAATGCGGAGGAGGATCCGTTTAAGGACTAATGAAAAGGCTGCGCCGGAAGGCGCAGCCTTTTTAGGTTCAAGAGGTTCAAGAGGTTCAAGAGGTTCAAGAGGTTCAAGAGGTTCAAGAGGTTCAAGAGGTTCAAGAGGTTCAAAGGGTTCAGTGGGTTCAACGGGAAAAGGTGACGGCATCGCCGCCATATATGGAGCGATGCACGATTGAGATGTTAGATGTCTGATATTTCTCAGTCTTCCAGTTACCAGCGATTCTCTATCCCGCATCCCTGCTTTCAGTCTTTGGGGGGATTCTTTTCTCAGCCCGTCATCCCGAGCGTAGTCGAGGGATTTTCTGCATGCATGCGTTCATCCCCTTATATGGGATAACGGTGTTTCCCATTTTACGAATAGTGAACAATCACCGATGAACCACGAACGAAAAAGATTTCTCGCTTGCGCTCGAAATGACGATGCGAGTGAAAACGGAAGAGGACATCTTACTGTGGCTAGGGATTAGTGACTAACCCCCAGTTCCTAGTCCCTAATCCCCAGCCCCCAGCCACTAGTCACTAGTCACTTCTCCCCGCGATGGCAAAGAAGTTTTCGAGTATCTTCCCGCCCATCGGGGTCATGATGGATTCGGGATGGAACTGGAGGCCGTAGATGGGATAGCCTTTGTGTGAGACGGCCATGATCTCACCGTCTTGGGTGCGGGCGGTGACGGTCAGGCAGTCCGGGATGGTTTGGGGATCGGCGGCGAGGGAATGGTAACGGGCGGCCTTGATGACGCGCGGCATGTTGGAAAAGAGGGGACTTTCCGTATCGAGGATGACGTCATAGGCTTTGCCGTGGACGAGCTCTTTCGCATAGGTGATGGTGGCACCGAAGGCCTGACAGATGGCCTGATGGCCAAGGCAGACGCCGAGGATGGGGAGCTTTCCGGCAAAGTAAGGGATCGAGGGGACGGTGACGCCGGCATCCTCGGGACGACCTGGACCGGGGGAGAGGAGGAGTCCTTCGGGATGCATGGCTTCGATTTCTTCCAGCGTATAGGCGTCGTTGCGGATGACTCTTATATCCGGATAGAGGCTGCCTGCGAGCTGGTAGAGATTGTAGGAAAAGCTGTCGTAGTTATCGATGAGAAGTATCATTCCAGACCTCCTTTGGCGGCTTCGATGGCCGTCACCATGGCTTTGGCTTTGTTGATGCATTCCTGATATTCGCGTGCGGGGACGCTGTCAGCGACGAGGCCAGCGCCGGACTGGATGCAGAGGGTGTCATTCTTTTTATAGGCGAGGCGGATGCCGATGCAGGTGTCCATATTTCCCGAGAGATCCAGGTATCCGATCGCGCCGCCGTAGATGCCGCGCTTACGGCTCTCTTCGTTTTGGATGATGGTGCAGGCGGAGAGCTTGGGCGCGCCGGAGAGGGTCCCGGCAGGGAGGACGGAGTCGATGGCATCAAGTGCGTCTTTTCCCTTCGCGATGCGGCCTTCGACGGTGGAGCCGATGTGCATGACGTGGGAGTAGCGGAGAATGTCCATGTAGCGGGTGACTTTCACGGAGCCGATCTCGCTGACGCGTCCGAGGTCATTGCGTCCGAGGTCGACGAGCATGTTGTGTTCGGCGATCTCTTTCTCATCCGCAAGGAGCTCTTTTTCCAGCTGCCGGTCTTCGTCCTCTGTTTTTCCTCTCGGACGGGTACCGGCAAGCGGGAAGGTATAGAGGGTGCCATCTTCCAGCTTGGCAAGGGTCTCGGGAGAGGCACCGGCAATCTCTACATCATCGCTTACGAAGTAGAACATGTAGGGCGAGGGGTTCAGGACGCGGAGCGTGCGGTAGACATCGAAGAGACTGCCGGTCGCTTTTGCGGTCAGGGGATTTGACAGGACGACCTGAAAAATGTCGCCCTCGAAGATGTGGTGCTTGGCATGCTCGACCATACGGGAAAATTCTGCCTCATTGTGCGCAGGAGTGAGCTTCGTCTCGAGGTGGAGCGGCTTGAAGACGGCACGCGCCCCGCTCTTCAGGAGGGACACCATTTCTTGGATCTCGCACCCGGCCCTTTCGTAGGAGGCTTCAAGGTCATCGGTCCTGACGCCTGCGATGAGGATGAGCTTCTGTTTGTACGCATCAAAGACGATGAGCTTGTCAAAGAGCATGAGGTCGACGTCTTGGAAATCGGCATTCTCGGTGCTGTCAAGCTGTAGTGTAGGCTCGGCGTACTTGATATAGTCGTAGGAGAAATAGCCGACAAGGCCGCCGGTGAAGGGGGGAAGTCCCTGCAGTTTCGGACTTTTGCAGTCTGCGAGGATCTTGCGGATGGCGATGCCCGGATGCGTGACATGCACGATGGTCTCGTCGGTCATGTGATCCTCTTCGCCGCTTCGGATGCGGAGGCGTCCATTGAGGCAGGTGAGCTCGAGCGATGGGTCGTAGCCAAGGAAGGAGTAGCGGCTCCATGGCTGGTTATTTTCTGCACTTTCTAATAGGAAGCAGTGATGGCTCGTCGCACGCAGCGTGCGCATGACTTCGATGGTCGTGAAGGCATCTGCCATGATCTCATGGCAGAGCGGTATGCGGCGGATCGAGCGATCCTTCGCGATGGTTTTCATTTCAGAGAGAGAGGGATACATAGGGACTCCTTTTTGAGAAAACGTGACTGGTGATCGGGAGATGCCGCGGAGCGTTTGCGCTTGGGCGGCATGTCTTTTGTGACAGCCGGAAGGCTTCTTGCTGCGTCTGAACCCGTTTCTGCTCCAAACAAAAAACTCCGTCCTCGGCAAAAGATTTGCCAAGGACGGAGTGTATCCGCGGTGCCACCTTGATTCATGTCATCGACATGCACTTAGCGAAGTACCAGCATACTTCCGGCAACTGACGTATGCCTTACGTCGCAGGATACTCGGCTCTCCCTTTCACTGCGCCCTCTGCGGTCCATTTGGCAGGCTGCCTTCGATCCATTCTCATCAGGTAGGACTCTCTGTGCGCGCATCTCCTGCTTTGATCTCCGCTTCAACGGTTTGATTGTTTGTAGGATACCGCGCGGACGGGGGCGCTGTCAAGAGGAAGACGATGACGGGTCACGCTTCTTCTTGCTCCTTAAGGAAACACTGATTCAATCGTTGTCAGATTTTACTCTTGAATTTTTATGCATGGCGAGGAATAACCTGACGCGAATAGCAAGCTATTTAAGGAAGGCTATGACGAAGCTATGCATAAAAATTCTTGTGAAAGCTGACTCTACGATTGAATCAGCGTTTCCTTAAGTACCCATACATACGCGTCATTTCCGTTTCCATGCACGCCGAGGATCTCGGGGGAAAAGTCCGGGAAGGTACTGCTGTATTTCTGAAGGAAGAGGAAATAGGAAAGTACCTCATCCGTCCAGACCTCGCCGGGCTCCAAGACAGTGATGCCGGGAGGATAGGGGAGGATCATTTCCAGCGATACGCGTCCTTTGGCTTCACAAAGCGGGACGCGCTCGCGTTCTCCCCTAAGGAAGGCCTGATGGGCGCTTCGCCCGGTGAGGGCGGCTTTCGGGAGATGATCTTCGGCGAAGAGTGTCTGCGAAAGACGGGAAGCCTGTTCTTTCTCCAGAAAATCCATGTAGCGCAGGGAGTAGTCTTTCAGTCCCTCGCCCGGAAGGCAGGTGACGTCCGGCGCGAAGGCGGACATCGGCGCATTGTCTTCATAGGCGCCCTCACAGTCTTCGAAGAGCGAGAGGAGGTGCTCCCATTTCTCCTCCCTATCGCTTGGTTCTACGAGGAAGAGGAGGGTGTGGAAATCGGATTTCTCCGCGGTCACATGATGACTTTCGAGCCAGTGAGAGAGGAGCGGAGCGGGGAGGGGGCCGGTCGTGAGGAGCACTTTGCAGGGGTCTGTGAGGTAGAGGTTTTCTGCGATATGGGAGAAGCCGTGCCATGTGTCTTTGGGGGAAATCGCAAAGAACGCGGGGTCCGAGAGGATTTCTTCTGTCGGATGGGTTTCCCAGGAAGCGGCGCGCACCATGGGAGCGGTGAAGGGCCGGAGGAGGCGGCAGCGCTTGAGGATGGATCTCTTTAGCTCTGTTGCCGTGATCGCGGCTTTTTGCCAGAGCTCCCTTCCTTTCTTCTGGTGGAGGTACGCATTCATTTCCAGTCCTGCAAGGAGCGGATAGTAAGGGGAGGTCGATATGTGCATGAGGTAGGCGGCCTGCAGGACATCATCCTCGAGGTAGCGCGCCATCCCCCGCAGGTGGCTGTCCTTCTTGTGGAGCTGGCTCGTCATAGAGAATCCGGCAAGCTGCTTGTGGACGGACTGCGTCACGAGAATGCCGGGATCGTCTTTCGTCAGGGGGAAGGTGAGGACGGCAGAATCCTGAAGGAGTGGGAGAAAATTTTCGTAGCCGGCCCACGCGCCGTCGAAGAGAATGTAGTCACAGAGGGGGCCGATGCGGCGAAGGATTTCTTTCGCATTCAGAAAGAGGCCGTCATAGGTAGAGAGCTGGAGGCAGGCAAGGCGGTAGGGACGCTGCTTTTTCCCTGCATCGGGCGAGAGCTTTGCCGCTTTCTCGCGAAGACGCGTGGGGTCAAGCGTTTCTTCCGTCAGTCCGCCGATGATGCCGCTTTCGTTTCGCTCGGAGGCGAGGTAGACAGGAAGTCCGCCGGCAGCGGCGAGTGCGGCCTGCGAGGCGGACTTGTGGTTATTCCTGTCGAAAAGAATGAGGTCGCCCTCGGAAACGAGTGCGCTGATCGCGATGCGGTTCGATGTCGAGGTGCCGCCTAAGATGAAGAAGCAGCGGTCGCTGCCATATACGCTCGCGGCGAGAGCTTCTGCTTCTCCCGAGACGCCTTCGTGCGAGGACGGATCACCGATGACAGAAGAAGAGTCCGAGATGTCCGCGGTGAAAGCGCCTTCACCGAGCGAAGAGACAAAGGCGCGTCCCTCGGGGATTTCTTCAAACAGCGCGCCGCTGTGGTGTCCCGGCGTGCAGAAATCATCGCGCGCTTCTTTCGCAAAGTTCAAAAGTGCTTTCGTGAAGGGGGGAAGGTGGTGGGAATCGTTCATGGGTATCAGCTCCTTTTAGAGGTATTGTAACATAAGTTGGGGGGCAGGGTTAGCCCTGGGGGCGTGTCGCCCCTTGATTGGGGATGAAAGCCTCACTTGAATGAGAAATTAGAAATGAGAAATGAGAAATGGTGGTGCGGCGCATAAAAACATGGAAGCGCCGCGGAGGTTTGAAACTGGCGGTTTTCTCGAATCGCAAACCTAATCCCTAGCCACTAATCCCTAGCTACCAGTCACAAGTCACTAGTCGCTAGCTACTCATCCCTGCTTTCAAACTTCAGGTTGATGGGTTCAGGGTTAGCCCCGGGACGGCTCCGTCCACTGATTATGAATGAAAGCTCGGCTCTCTAGTTGGAGTGAGGAGTGAGGAGTGGTGGTGCGGCGCATAAAAATCAAAAGCGCCGCAGAATTTTGATAGCGCTTCGCGCCGTCGTCATTTCGAGCGAAGCCCTCGAATCTTTTTCGTTCGCGATCAGGCGGATTATGTTTGTAAACCCTAAACGGGAAACCTGTTATCCTCAAGACCTTCGGGCATCGCCCCATATTATATTCGCGGCGAAGCCGCCACCTTCATTCCTAATTCGAGCAGAGCGTTCATCCCCGATCAAGGAACAGCACGCCCATGGGCTAACCCTGAACCTATAATCCTATCAACAAACGATTCGATTTATGATAATATAATAGAGTACATTCATGATGGGGTCGTGCGCGCAAGGAGGCGGGAGAGATCGAAACAGAATATCAGGTGAATCTTCCAGTCTTCGAAGGACCGCTGGATCTCTTGTTGCACCTTGTGACGAAGAACCGGATCGATATCCATGACATACCGATCCATGAGATCACCGAGCAGTATCTCGCGTATCTCCGGAAAGCGCAGGAGCTCGATCTGGAGCTGGCGAGCAGTTTCTTCGCCATGGCCTCGACGCTGCTCTTCATCAAGTCGCGGATGCTGCTCCCGAAGCGGCGGCAGGAGGCGGCCGATGAGACAGAAGACCCGAGAGCCGAGCTCGCGCGGTCGCTCGAAGAATTCAAGCGAATGAAGGAGATTAAGGGACGCATCGAGGAGCTCATCGAAGCTGAGCGGCCGTACTGGAAGAAAGAGCCCGAGGCTATGAAGGGCGGGCTGTATCAGGGGCGGATTTCCCTCTTGAAGCTGCGCGCCGCCTTTCTCTCGCTCTATGACTCTCTCCATGAAGAGGAGGAAGAAATCCTCGCCCCCGAAGAGGTGTCGATGGAGCAGGAAATGGAGACACTGAAGGAGACACTCTCGCGACTTCGCCGTGTGGACTTCACGCAGTATTTCCGGCGGCTGAAGACACGCCTCCGCCTCGCCGTTACCCTCGTGGCACTCCTTGAACTGATCCGTCTTGGAGAGGCAAGAGTGATCGAAGGGGCAGGGGGATTGGAAATCGTGAGGGATTAGGGGTTAAGGTTCAAGTAGTCGGGCTAACCCTGAAGTTTGAAAGCAGGGATGATTAGTAGCTAGGGATTAGTGGCTAGGGATTAGGAGCCGCAAGTGACTGGTAGCTAGTGACTGGTGACTTAAATACCACCTTCGGGCATCGCCCTATTTATACTCCGCGGCGCTTCTGCTTTTTATGCGCCGCACCATCATTCCTAATTCCTCATTCCTAATTCCTCATTCGCGCAAAGCTTTCATTCATAATCAGTGGACGAGCCGCCCCACGGGCTAACCCTGACCCCTGAACCCTATTTCCAATTTCTCAAATCCGTAGTATAATATGCATACGTCATCTCATAAGCACATGATAGAATGACATATAGGAATAATTCTATATCAACGCCAGAAAATGAAGCAAAGGAGTGTAGAAGAATATGGCAATCAAGACAAGAAAAGTGGGAATCATCGGTGCCGGCAATGTCGGCTCTCATCTGGGACTGCAGCTCGCGGTACAGGGGCTGGCGGATGAAGTCGTTTTCTACGACGTGAACAATGACAAGGCGATGGGTGAATCCCTCGACCTGATGGATGCGGTCAGCTACCAGCCGCATCATTTCGAAGCGTATGCAGGTACGATCGATGACATGAAGGATGCGGACATCATGATCAATGCATCCGGCAAGCCGCGTCTGCCGGGACAGACCCGTCTCGACATGATGGATGGCGGCATCGCGACGACGAAGGAATTCCTGCCGCTCATCGAAAAGTCCGGCTTCGACGGGATCATCATCTCGATTTCCAATCCATGCGATATCATCGCAGAATATATCCAGTACAAGCTGGACTATCCGAAGAATAAGATCATCGGTTCCGGCACGGCGCTCGACTCTGCTCGTCTGCAGTACCAGCTGTCTGACCAGCTGAAGATCAACCGCCGCTCGCTTACCGCGTACCTCTTGGGTGAACACGGGGACTCGAGCATGATCCCGTGGAGCCATGTCACGGTCGCCGGCAAGAAGCTGGATGAACTGCTCGCTGAAAAGCCGGAGCTTTACAAGATGGATCCGAAGGATGTCATTCTGGAAAAGGTACATCGTGAAGGCTATGTGGAAAATACGACCAAGGGCTGCACGGAATTTGGTGTCACCTCGGCAACCGCGGAACTGGTTCGTGCGATTTACCACAATGAACACAAGGTGCTGCCGGTTTCTGTATACCTCGATGGCCCGTATGGCATCTCTGACAGCTTCGCTTCTGTCCCGGTCAAGATCGGCAAGGATGGTGTAGAAGACATCATCGAGCTCCATCTGACGGAGGAAGAAAATGCGGAACTGCAGGCTTCGATCAAAGTCCTGAAGGAACATTTCGCAAGAGCGCTGACGCTGTAAGAGCATGAAAAGGACGTGTGAGAAATCACAGGTCCTTTTTTGATGGTTTAGGGTTCAACGGGGTATAGTGACTAGTGACTTGTGATTGGTAGCTAGGGATTAGTAGCTAGGGATGAGTGGCTAGGGATTAGGAACCCCAAGTGATTAATGACTGGTGACTAGTGACTGGGATTCTCCGGCATCGTCATCCCGAGCGCAGCCGAGGGATCTTTCTTGCAGATCGGCTTTCATATCGTTTGTGTCCTATCCGCCCCTTTGGGGCACCTTCCGCTCGAGGGGAAGGTGAAATCAGAGCGGTGCATCGTACTAATATATAAGGAAACGCTGATTAAATAGCAGAGTCAGATTCTACAAGAATTTTTATACATAGCTTCGTCATATCCTTCCTTAAATAGCTCGCTATTCGCGTCAGGTTATTCCTCGCTATGCATAAAAATTCAAGAGTATAATCTGACAACGATTTAATCAGTGTTTCCATAAAAAAATTGCGGCGTAGCCGCCACCACAACCTTGAACCCTGAACCTTGAACCAACAACCTTTAATCCAAAATTTTCTTTCCAAACGACCTTGCTATCACTCGTCCTTTATGATAAAATACTTTGGTATGAATAATGCAGACGGGAGGTGAAACCATTGCCACAGATTAAATCCAATATGAAAAGCATGAGACAGGACGCTGCTAAGAAAGCTGCTAACGCTGCTGTTAAATCCCAGATTCACGGCGCTATCAAGAAAGCTGTCGCTGCTGCTAACTCTGAAAATAAAGACGAAGCTTTTCGTGCTGCTGTAAGCATCATCGACAGCGCTGCTAAAAAAGGCGTGATCCACAAGAATGCTGCTGCTCGTAAAAAATCCCGTCTGAACGCAAACGTAAATGCTGCTATCGCTGCTGAAAAAGCTGCAGAAGCTAAAGAAGCTGCTGCTGAAGCTAAGGAAGAAGCAAAAGAAGCTTACAAGGAAAAGATGGAAGAAAAGGCTTAATTTTCCGAGAGAGAAATCCCATGGTCTTAGGACTGTGGGATTTTTTATTTTGGGATTCAGGGTTAGTCCGTGGGTTACGCCCCACGGGCTAACCCCGAACCTTGAAGTTTGAAAGCCGAGATTGGGTTCGGGGTTCAGGTTGATGGGTTCAAGGTTGTGGTGGCAGCTTTGCTGCAAAATACATATTTGCGGCGGAGCCGCCACCACCATTTCTCATTTCTAATTTCGCATTTCTAATTCGTGCAAAGCTTTCAGCCGTAATCAGTGGACGAGCCACCCCACGGGCTAACCCCGAACCCCGAACCCCGAACCTTGAACCTTGAACCCTGCTTTAGTACAATAGAGCAAAAGGAGGTACGAGCTATGTTTGTCGGTGTAGATCTGGTGAAGATCGCGCGGTGGGAGCGGATCCTTGAGAAATTTCCCCGCCGCACGGAGAAGATTTTCACGGAAGAAGAGATCGCGCATTGCGAGAAGAAGGGGAGGAAGCGCGCGGAGTCGTATGCAGCGCTCTGGGGAGCGCGAGAGGCGGCAGGAAAGGCGCTCGGGATCGGCATTTTCGGTTCGGCGTGGCGAGATGCGTATGTGACATGGGGGAAGTGGGGGCAGCCGGAGCTTCACCTCGCGGGGACGTTTGCCAAGCGGGCAGAAGAGCTTAGCATTACGGAGATGTCGATTTCTATTTCACATGAAGAAGAGATGGCGATCACGGTGGTCGTCATGGCAGGAGGTCATCATGAAGTACATCACGACGGCTGATGAGTCTCGCTCGCTCGACCGAGAAGCGATGACGAGCTACGGATTTCCCGAAGCGGTGCTGATGGAGAATGCGGGGCGCGATGTGGTATCGCTGCTTCATCCGGAAATCGACTGGAAGGGAAAGTCGGTGGTGGTGGTCTGCGGGACGGGCAACAATGGCGGAGACGGCTTTGTCATCGCAAGGTATTTGTGCGCGCTGTCCGCCAGCGTTGCGGTGCTCTTGTGCGGCAATGAGGCGCATATGAGCGAGACGGCACGTCTGTATCGCCGGATCGTTGAAAAAATGTGGGTACAGGTCATCCCTGTCAGTGAGGATACGGACTGGGAGACGCCGCTGGAGAGTGCGGATGTCATCGTGGATGCGCTGATCGGTACGGGGCTTTCTCGTGAGGTCACCGGCGTGAAGGCTGAGGTGATAGAGATGATGAATGCATCGCGTGCGTCGGTCGTCTCTGTCGATGTACCGAGCGGCCTCTCTTCGGATACGGGAGAGCCTATGGGGCTTGCCGTCATGGCAGATTACACGGTGGCGCTGGAGTCGTACAAGCGCTGTCATGTGCTTTCTCCCGGCCACGAGTACTGCGGCAAGGTGCTCTATAGCGCGATCGGCCTCCCCGCGGCGGTGGGCCGCTCTCTTCCCGTGAGCCTTATCGAAGAGAGAGAGGTGGGGAACCTGCTGCCTGTAAGGGAGCGCATGTGTCATAAAGGAAAGAATGGATTCATCGGTATCATCGCCGGCTCTGCCGGCATGGAAGGGGCGGCGCTCCTCGCCGGACAGGGCGCGCTCCATGCCGGGGCCGGCAAGGTGGCTGTCGTGACTGTGCCAAAGGCGGCGGCTGCGCTCGCGGGCAAGGTGCCCGAGCTCATGGTGTCGTCCGTGGGGGATTCGGATTTCTTCACGTCTGCTATGGCAGAGGAAGTCCTCCAAAAGGCAGAGGCTTATGATGTGCTCGCCATCGGGCCGGGGCTTGGCAGGGACGTAGAGACGCAGCGCTTCGTGAAGGAAATCCTCACACGTTGGAAGAAGCCGGTCATCGTCGATGCAGATGCGCTCTATGCGGTGAAGGAGATGGAAATCGATCTCGCCAGCTGCCCCGGGCAGCTAATCCTGACGCCGCATGTGGGGGAATTTGCTCATCTCACAGGAAGGACAGCGGCTGATGTGGAAAGAGAGCGTATCGATGGCGCGATCGCTTTTGCGATGGATCGGGAGGTGACGCTCGTCCTGAAGGGCATGCCGACCGTCATCTGCGCGGCAGATGGCTTCGCTTATGTGAATGAGACCGGAAATCCCGGCATGGCGACAGGTGGTATGGGTGATACTCTGACAGGGATCATCGCCGCTCTTGCCGGGCAGGAGATGGATCCGGAGCCGGCTGCGATCTGCGGCGTCTACCTTCACGGTCTTGCTGGCGATCTTCTGGCGAAAGAGACACCTGTCGGCTATACCGCAAGCGATGTGGCAAGGATGGTGCCGAGGGCGAGGGAAATGGTGACTGGGGACTAGTGGCTAGTGACTGGTGACTGGTAGCTAGGGATTAGTAGCTAGGGATTGGGTTTGCGATACGAGAAAACCAGTAGTGTCAAATCTCCGCGGCGCTTTTGATTTTTATGCGCCGCACCGACTCCCTTGAACCTTTTGAACCTATAGAACCCGATGAACCTCTTTCGCGCGCAATCAAAGGGCGCCCCGCCCCACGGGCCTACCCTGAACTCGTTGCACCTATTTTATAAAAGGAGATTTATATGTTATCCATCAAACAGATCTGGAAATACCTTCTTGCCATCGTACTGACACTCACGGTCGGGCTGGCGGCCGCGGGGTGCGGCGGAGCGGCAGCTTCTTCTTCTGCGGCTTCGAAAGCGAAGAGCAGCGCGGTGAAGGGCGGGAAGGCTCTCACGGTCCGCATGCTCGACATCGGGCAGGGAGATGCCTGTCTGCTGGAGAAGGACGGAAAATTCGTCCTGATCGACAGCGGTGACATCGAGCACCGCGATGCCATCGTGGCGCTGCTCAAAAAGTACAAGGTGAAGAGTCTGTCCAAGGTGGTGATCACGCATCCGCACGCGGATCATCTGGGCGGGATGAATGCGATTTTCAAAAATTTCAAGGTCGAAGCCATCTATGATGACGGCATGCCATCCGGCACGGCGTCTTACAAGAACTATCTGAAAGCCATTAAGGCGAACCAGATCCCCTATAAGGCACTGAAAGCGGGCGATGCGCTTACCTTCTTCGATGGCGTCAGCTACAAGGTGCTCGGGCCGGTCAAGGTCATCAAGGATCAGAAGGGAAATTCCGACTTCAATAACAATTCCATCGTCGGCAGGCTCTCTTATGGCAATTTCTCCATGATGTTCACCGGCGATGCGGAAAAAGAGGAGGAAGCATCCATCCTCGCTGACCGAGGGACGCTCAAGAGCGATGTGCTGAAGGTCGGCCATCACGGCAGCCGCACGTCGACGTCTCCGGACTTTTTGAAGGCTGTCGCACCGAAGGAGGCTTTCATTTCCTGCGGACTGAACAATGACTATGGACATCCGCATAAGACGACCGTGGTAAAGCTTGAAAAAGCGAAGGTCCACATTTACCGTACCGACCGTGACGGTACGCTGACCTTGACCACCACGGGGGACGGATACAAGATCACAAAGGAGCGCTAAGATGAAAAAGGAACTGACACTGGACCGCATCGAGGGGAAGAAGGCGGTCTTCCTGACGGAAGAGGAAGAGGAAATCAAGCTGCCTGCCGCCTGGTTTGAGGATCTCCACGAAGGCATGGCAGTCGATATGAGCCTCGTAGAAAATGAAGACCGCGAATCCGCTTCGCTCCAAGAAGCGGAGGACCTGCTGGCACAGATCCAAAAGATGAATGGGGGAGAGTAATTAGGAATTAGGAATTAGAAATTAGAAATGAAGGTGGCGGCTTCGCCGCGAATATATGAGGAGCGATGCCCGAAAGTAGTATTCAAGTGACTAGTGACTAGTGACCAGCCACCAGCCACTAGTCACCATTTTCCCCCTTTACATTTCCCCGATTTCCTCCTAATATAAGAGGCATCACGAAAAATGTGTGATGATTTCTTATATCAGGAGGTTTTTTATGGCACAGACTAAGAGAGAACTTGTACAGGCGGCTCTTGATTGCAAACCGGTCGAACGCGTACCGGTAGGTTTCTGGCATCATTTTCTGGCAGATCAGAGACATGCAGACGCACTGGCCGATCACTCTGCATGGGTAGACAACCTGGCAGGGCATGATACCTTTTACCAATCATGGCATCCGGATTTCATGAAAATCATGACCGATGGTTTCTTCCTCTATCCGCATGAGCAGCTGCACGATCTGAAATCGATCAAAGACGCAGCCGGCATCAAGCCGCTCGGCAGGGACTCTGCGTGGGTGCAGAAGCAGGTCGAGCTCTGCGGCATCCTCTCTGAACGCTATGGCAAGGAAGTCATGATGTTTTACAACCTTTTCGCACCGACACGCTGCATCGAATTTCAGCAGACGGGGAGCGATGCGAAGACGGTCATCACCGGCTTCATGAAGGAAGATCCGGAAGCGCTGAAGGAAGTCATGGCTGTCCTCACGGAAGACATCGCAACGCTTGCCAAGGCTGTCATCACGGATGGTCACGCAGATGGGGTCTACCTCTCCGTCCAGAATATCCCGCATCCGGATATGACGGAAGAGAAATATAAGGAATTCATCACGCCATCCGAGGTCGCTGTCCTTGAGGCGGCAAATTCTGTGTCCGACTACAACCTTCTTCATATTTGTGGCTATATGGGATGCCACAATGACCTTCACTGGTACAAGGACTATCCGGCCAAAGCCATCAACTGGGCGGTCGCTTTTGAAGGCGTGCCGATGGAAGAAGGCGAGGAGATCTTCGGCCATCGCTGCGTGATCGGCGGCTTTGACAACAATGCGGACGGTGTTTTGTACAGCGGATCCAAGGAAGAGGTGCAGGCAGAAACACGCGCCATTCTGGATCGGGCAGGTACCAGAGGTGTCATCCTCGGAGCGGACTGCACCGTGCCGAAGGATATCGATCCGGAGCGTTTCAACTGGGTAAGAGATGCAGCGGCAGAGTATAAGAAGTGACTGGGTGAATCCCGTGGGGCGTGCCGTCCACTGATCGTGGATGAAAGCTTCGCTTGAATGAGAAATTAGAAATGAGAAATGCGAAATGGTGGAGCGACGCAAAAAATAATGAAGCGCCGCGAGTATATATGGGGTGATGCTCTAAAGTGGTATTTAGTCACGAGTCACCAGTCACTTTGCACCCCTAATCCCTAGCCACTCATCCCTAATCCCTGCTTGCAAACTTACAAGCAAAAAGAGCAGCCAATGGCTGCTCTTTTGTTTTATAGGAAAATAAAAGGGGCTGTGAAATAATAGCTCTATGAACACAAAAAAGGACTTTCGATTTTTGCGAATCAAAAGTCCTTTTTTGTGTTAGAATTTATTTGGAATGAAAAACCTAACTGTGTATTATGGTACTCCCAAACAGGGAATTTTACCAGCATTTTTTTCTGAGTGCCTAGATA
>UQRR01000027.1 GCA_900543455.1 uncultured Dialister sp. | reverse complement strand
TGCGGCGCATAAAAATCAGAAGCGCCGCGGAGGTTTGATAGCGCTTCGCGCGCATCGTCATTTCGAGCGTAGCCGAGGGTCTTTATTGCAGAACGCTCATCGCCTGATGTGAGGCAGTACCAGGACATCGTTTTCCCTCGGCGCATACACGCTGATTCCCGCAGTGCAGTAAAGATCCCTCGGCTACGCTCGGGATGACAATGCCGGAAAATCCCAGTCACTAGTCACTCCTAATCCCCAATCCCTAGTCACTAGTCACCAGTCACCAGTCACTAATCCCTATCTTTCTTTTTCCTCTGTTCCATCTGATAAGGCGAAGGCACGATTTCCTGCATGACGCCGAGCTTTCTGGCCCAAAGGATGAAAAGGACAAGGGCGATGGCTACGATCGCGATGCCGATCCAGAGAGACAGGTGAATGACGATGAGCGCGGTGCAGGAGAAGAAGGCTGTCAGCGCGTACATGACGAGCACGACCTGCTTCTGATTCAGCCCTTTGGCCAGCAAACGGTGATGCAGGTGGTTCTTATCCGGTGAGAAGATCGGCACGCCGCTCGACTTTCTGCGGACGATCGCAAGGAGAGTATCGGTGATCGGCACGGTGAGTGCGAGAAGCGGCACGATGAGGACGGCTGTCGCGACGGTCTTCATCGAGCCCATGACGGACACGGCCGAGATGATGTAGCCCAGAAACATGGAGCCGGTATCCCCCATGAAGATCTTCGCCGGGTTGAAATTATACTGCAGAAAGGCCAGGCAGGCGCCTGTCATGGCGACCATGGCCGCCGCAGCCACCCACTGCCCCATCTGAAAAGCAAGAAGGGCTATGGCGATGGATGCGATCGTCGCAATGCCGGCTGCCAGACCGTCCAGACCGTCGATCAGGTTCACCGTATTCACGAAGCCGATGATCCAGAAAATGGTGAGAGGCAGCGATATGATCTCCGGCAAATAAATAATGCCGAGGCGCGGCACGTCGATCCATTCGATATTGATATTGAAAATAACGACAGGGATGGCGGCAGCGATGATCTGCCCCAAGAGCTTTACCTTCGGCGGCAGGGAGTACACATCGTCAGCGATGCCGACCGCGATCAAAAATGTCGCTCCCACCATGATGCCGACCATTTCATAGGTGAAGCCGATGGTCGCGATCACGGAGACCATGAAGCCGGCATAAATGGCCAGTCCCCCCAGACGCGGTATCAGTCCATGATGCACCTTGCGCGCATCCGGCTTGTCGACCGCGCCGATGCGGATGGCGAAGTTCTTCACCACCGGCGTCAGCACGAAGGTCACAGCCAGTGCCACAAGAAACGTGAACGCATAGGCGAACAACGTAACACCTCCTAATAGACAACATTTCAATGTTATTCTACCACAAAGCGCAAGGAAGGGCTAGAATGGAGTGCGTGGTCAGTAAAAGAGCAGTCTTAGAAGCATAGTCTCTTCTAAAAGAGCACCGCCGGAGCCAACGCTTAGCTCCTTGATATAAGGCGTACTTAAATTATTTAATTAAGCATGCTTGCATTTCTGGTTTCGTATGATATAATACGTATGAAGACGGAAGAGAATGTACGGATTCCACTCCGCCTTCACAATCTGTCCCGCTTTCCCCGAGCGGGATTCCCACTCCTTTATCTCCTTTTATTTTTACACTCTCACAGAAAAAGGCGGCTCGAAGGCCGCCTTTTTCTTGTACGCAGACTGATGAATGTGATACAATGACCGCAGGCGTGCTCCGGTAGCTCGGGACTTCCTGTTGATCGGGAAGGAGCTGAGTGTCATGAGTACTTTTGAAACATTGTACCTGATGATTGCTTTCGCAACTCTCATTGTTATGATGTTGAAATAACATTTTCTTTTCTGACATGAAAAAAGCCGCCTGATTAACAAGCGGTTTCCCCGTGTCAGCGGTCGGCCTTTCTCATCTTTACAAAATACTGGGAGGCGCCGGGCGTTGGCAAATACCGCAGTACGCCTTCCATTTGTTTATATTATAGCATAGCCGTGCAAGCCCGGCTATGCTTTTCTTGTGCATTAAGTGTCTGATATGATAGAATATGCAAAGGTATACTGCAGTAGCTCGGAACTCCCTGTTAATCAGGGAGGAGCTGAGTATCATGAGCACATTCGAAGCGCTTTACTTAATGATTGCATTCGCAACACTCGTTGTTATGATGCTAAAGTAGCATTTCCTTTCTGACATGAAAAAAGCCGCCTGATTAACAAGCGGTTTCCCCGTGTCAGCGGTCGGCCTTTCTCACCTTTAACATTACTGGGAGGTGCCGGGCGCCACCACGCGCTGCGGTATACCCTCCATATACCTATATTATAGCATAGCCATGCAAGCCCGGCTATGCTTTTTTACTATACCATCCAACGCCGGACGCGTTCTGCGAAAGCTTTGAAGAGCGGATCCATCACTTTTTCCTCCATATTCTCCGGATGCCACTGGACGGTGGTGGTGAGGTCGTTCTTCACGCTCTCGGTCGCTTCGATGATGCCATCTCTGCTTCTTGCCGTGACACGGAGACCGTCAGCGAGCTTCTTGATGGCTTCGCGATGGCGCGAATTCACGTAGAGCCCGTCTCCCAAGACATCATGCAGACGGCTTGCCGTGTCGATTTCTATATAGTGGGTCGCGATGTTTCCCGGCGCTTTCTGCATATGCTGGATGGTGGCCTTGGGATTCTGTGCCTGCATGTCCTGCCAGAGCTTGCCGCCTAAGGCAACATTCAGGATCTGATGGCCGCGGCAGATACCGAGGATCGGCTTGTCTGCTTTGAGACAGGCTTTGATGAGCCCGATCTCGAAAATATCTCTCTTCTCGTAGGTCGGCCCGATGCACCAGAGCGGCTCTTCTCCGTAGAAACGGGGCGCGGGATTTGGCCCGCCGGAGAGGACAAGTGCATCAAAGCTGTCCACATATTCCTCGGGGCTGGCGTAGTCATCATAGGCCACAATGATGGGGAGCAGACCGGCGCGCCCGAGCGCATTCAAAAGCGGGCGCGGCGCGTAGTCTGCCATTCTCTGATTGATCGGTTTCATATCCGCCAGAAGCGTGTCGGCTGTGACGGCGACGATAGGTTTACGCATAAGAAACTCCTTTAATGAATGGAAAGTGACTAGTGACTAGCGACTAGGGACTGGTATTGCGATTTATCAATTTTGGGACTTAGTGCGAAGTATTTGAAGGGGCGCACCATTCATAGAGCACTGCATTTTAGGATGCAGGAAACATGTATCGTCATTGAAAGCGTTGCCGAGAAATCTTTCTTGTAGACCGATAAACGATTCATGTGTGAAAGCAGGAATACGTAGCAGCAAGGCGTCGGTTCCCTGCCAGTGCCTATGCGATACTGACCGCAGTGCAAGGGAAACGCTGATTAAATCGCAGAGTCAGATTTTACAAGAATTTTTATACATAGCTTCGTCATACCCTTCCTTAAATAGCTCGCTATTCTCGTCAGGTTATTCCTTGCTATGCATAAAGATTCAAGAGTAAAATCTGACAACGATTGAATCAGTGTTTCCCTAGAAAGATCCCTCGGCTACGCTCGGGATGACGATACGAGAAAGGGATACCCCAAAAAGTTTGAAAGCAGGGATGAGTAGCTAGGGATTAGGTGTCGCAAGTGACTGGTGACTGGCATGCCAGCTCATGGCATCGCCATTATTTATGCTTCGCGGCGCATTTCGTCATCCTGAGCGGAGTGAAATGTCGGATGTTCGAGCATGTAAAGGCGGAACAGTGAGAACTGAGTCGAAGGATCTGGCGCCGCACCACCATTTCTCATTTCTAATTTCTAATTCAAGCGAGGCTTTCACACGTAATCAAAAGGCAGCCCATCCCACAGGCTAACCCTCAAACCACTTACGAATATCTCTAAACAACATGTATTATACTAAAAAAGATGCTCCTTTCGAAGCATCTTTACGTTTAGATCATATCCAGATTTCTCATGATCTGCCCTAAGACCCCTTTGAAGATCCGCATATCGCTTTCTGATACGCCTTCGTAGAATGTCTTGTCCAGATCCTTGGCCGCCTGACGGCTCGCCTGTTCGACCTGCTTGGCTTTTTCAGTCAGGAAGAGACGGTACTTTCTCGCATCTTCCGGCACACGCTCCTTACGCACAAGGCCCTTGTCGATCATGGACTTCACCATGACTGTGATGGTGGGATTCGTCAGGTGCAGATGTTCTTCCAGAGTCTTCTGTGTGACCAGATCCTTCTTGTGGGTAGAAAGATAGGCTATGATCAGAGACTGGCGCGCAGTCAAGCCAAACTTCTGCATGATACCGGACTGCTTGAGGAGCATTCTCTTATGCGCCTGACCCAGATTGTAGGTCAGCCCCAGCTTGTCGCTCTTATTTAAATCTTCCGGTTTTAAATGGATCTGTCTCTTCATACCCCTCACCTTGCCGCTGTCTAAAACAGATAAACGAATACCTGAATTTCACGAACCATATTTTTTATATATTATACACTATTTTCAACCCTCAGTCACATTAGAAATTATATATAATATGCTGATCCGGAATGATCACACCGGAAGAGGGCTCTTGTCCTGTGTGACCGTTTTCCTGCACTCGGAGACGCTCCATCGATCGTCCCTGTCGATGCCCGCGCGGTACTCCTTCTCTCCGGATGAGATCAGGAAATAGACCTCCCCCATCGACTCCTCACGTACCACGGAAAAGCGGTCAGCCCCGGGAAGGTGTCCCCGCCAGACCACGCAGCCATTCTGACGAATGGAAAGCTCCGTCATCTGGTGTTCCACCGTCAAATGGAACTCGATCAGCCGGCCGAAGCCATCATTGAAATAGAGCGTCGTCTCATCATGCATCCATCGGTCGCCTGTGATATGAGACGAATACTGATACTCTACGGCATTCCCCATCGCAAGATCGTTTCCCCCTGCAGCTGCGAAAACGGCTTCCGGCAGCAGGAGAAGCGCCAGAAGAAAGGCAAGTCGTTTCTTTCTCTCCACGCCAACCCTCTCTAAATATTTCATAAACAAATTTCAAAAGTTTGTATCTATATTATAAACCAATGACCGCTTTTCGGATAGCCCGCCGCCTGCCATGTCAAATTCCATAGATACCTACATAGTATCGGAGATATTCCTGTTTTTCATAAGTCGCTATAGAAAAAATCTATCAGGAATATTTCAGGGAATCCCTCTTGAGAAAGTGCAGACGCCCCTTCCTCTCACGAAGAGGATGGCAAACCAGACGGCCTTGCTTTCCGGATAAGGAGCTGCCCAGCCGCGCAATGCTATTAAGTTAAGGAAATCGTTAGCTACGTAACGTCTTGCTTCCCCCTTCGGGTAATGCTATTAAGTTAAGGTGAATTCACCGCGTTAATTGCTTTTTCAGTTTGTCAACTTGAGAGGTTTGGACTATGTTTGCCTTGTTACAGGTAAATACGTATGTGTTTTAATTTATTAAAGCTGATTTTGAGCACACTAAAGAGTCCGCACGCTAAATTGATGTTATTCGATTTAGCGTGCAGGCTGACAAAGAGCTTGGTTAACAATTCATCTTGGACGAGCATTGAAACTTCTAGCCGACTTTCTCCTTAAGTTTCTGTCAAAAATTCTGTTTGTCTCGATTCTCGTTAAATTACTTTGTAGCTTCTTCTCCAGGTTCTGCGTCCCTCTTTTAAATAGATATTCGATACAAAAAATGACCGCAGTAGAGAATTTGATCTTGTACATTGCTTTTCGCTTCTTCTTTGGGATATTGGTGTGCTGAACAATAGCGGAAACGATGTTATACAAGGTGAGAGCTGTATACAATTCCATTTGTTGAACATTCAGCTTTTTAGAATGAAAGACAATGCCGCCAATCGCATATTTCTGATGCCGGAAGGAAACCTCAATATCCCATCTTTTACGGTAAAGGGCGGCAATGTCTTCATTACTAAATTCTTCTCTTGAGAGATTGGTCACTAAATACTCGATATCTCCATTTGCCAGCCGCAGCATGACAACGCGAAGATTGAGGACTCCGCAGTTAATTGATGGTTTGCATGCTCTATATTGCCCTGTACAATCCTTTTTGCAGTACAGTTTTATGTTGGTATCTGCCAGATTACTTTCTTCGGGGAGGTTAAGGCTACAGCCATATAAAATACCGCACCCTTTGGGCGATTTGGCTCTGATGATAAATTTATATCCCATCTCGATCAATCCGGCACATACGTTGCGCCCCTCGTAGCCACGGTCACAGATAATGATAGTCTTATTGGAGGTATACATCGGAGCATCCTTTTCAAGTGAAGAGGCCAGATAGAGCAGGGAATTACGCTCGTTGCATCGAAGTTTTGGTTCCATAGTAACGGTAACATACAGTTGGCTAAGCAGGTCATACAATGCGTTTTCATGTAAAAGCCGATGTTGAACTTTCCGTTCAGGTTTGGCATCTGATGCTGACGGAATGCAATCTGTCGGTAAGGGAAAATCTGAGCCGTCACAAGCAAGCAGGTGATACCCGCGGAATGTATTATTCTTGATGTATGAGGTCATGGACTTTAATACCGTGCGATAGATAGAAGAAAACATGTTAAGTGTGAGCTTATCTCGTTGTTGAATAAATCCTGAAACAGAAAAAGGCTCTTTCTTCTCTTGTGAGGATAAAGCAGAAAAAATGCTACTGTGGAGATCATGATTATCCATGGAGAACATGATTCTTATAATTTTTTCCGGTGTCCATTTTCTTTTCCTGATAAAAGCATCCGGCTTATTAGTAAATTTTCCCACATTATTCGAAACATGATTGATTGCTTTAGAAAGTGTTTTTTTGACTTGAGTGCTATACTTCATGAACAGTACCTCCTTGGAGTTAACAATTAGATGTCTCTACTCCAACAGCGGTGGTTCATGTTTTTAGACCTTTGTCAAGCACTATTTAACTAATTTCTTTATTTTATTGTTAACTGGGAGGGAAAGGGCATGAAAAAAACACACGCTATTACTAGCGTGTGCTATGAGGATTTTGCTTAACTTAACAGCATTACCCGAAGGGGGAAGCAAGACGTTACGTAGCTAACGATTTCCTTAACTTAATAGCCTTCCCCTCGAGGGGAAGGTGCAGCGAAGGGGCGGATAGGGCACCGGCGGTATGAAAGTGCGCGAGGACATGCGTATCAAGCAGGCGATTCACGGCAGTACCCGAGCGACTGTTTTTGTAAATGATGATGCACGAAAGTAGCATGCAAGTCACCAGTCACTTCTAACCCCTAGTCCCCGATCTCTGTTCATTTGTTCATGGATAAGTCATAAATTATGGCATTCATGTGGAAAATAAGATAACACGCACTGTATCATATATTTGAAATCATGGAATGCACTCTCACATGACTGAATTTATATTGATTTCCCCCTATTTTATCTTGCCATGCACCTTTATTTTGTATAAAATATTAGTTGCGTTATTACTTAGCCTCATTGTCACATGCAGGAATGGAAAGCACATTTCTGAAAGCAGATGAAGAAAGGAAAGCGGTTATGTCGGGGGAGGGGATCCACTCTCCGGCGGGGCAGTCTCAGCTGTCGGACTTGGGATCATCAGGACTTGCTAGGAGGAAGGATTTATGGAAGAAAAAGAACAGGAAATGCACGAAAACCTGGAACGCGGCCTGAAGAACAGACATATCCAGCTCATCGGCCTTGGCGGCGCGATCGGCGTCGGTCTGTTTCTGGGATCGGCGACCGCTATC
The DNA here is from genome assembly GCA_900543455.1 of uncultured Dialister sp. Lineage (GTDB taxonomy): Bacteria > Bacillota > Negativicutes > Veillonellales > Dialisteraceae > Dialister. Next base: position 15,443 of record UQRR01000027.1, on the reverse strand, counting down.
GAACTCGCTGGCCCATCGGTGCTCTTGACGTATGTCATCGGCGGCATTGCGATTTACTTCATCATGCGTGCGCTCGGCGAACTCTCCGTCGCGTACCCGGTCTCCGGTGCCTTCAGCGCGCATGCGGCGCGTTTCTTAGGGCCGAAGTGGGGCTATCTCACCGGCTGGACGTACTGGTACATGTGGATGGTCACCTGTATGGCCGAGCTGACCGCTGTCGGGATATACATGAATTTCTGGTATCCGGACCTGCCGCAGTGGCTGTCAGCGCTCGTCGCGCTTGCCATCATGACCGTGGTAAATTTCATCGCTGTCTCTGCCTATGGCGAGTTTGAGTTCTGGTTTGCCCTCGTGAAGATCTGCACCATCATTTTCATGATCATCAGCGGCATCGGCATGATCGTCTTCGGCATCGGCAATGGCGGCATCGCGACCGGCATCGCAAACCTTTGGCAGAACGGCGGCTTCTTCCCGAATGGCTTTTCCGGCACCCTGATGGCACTCGTCATGGTCATGTATTCCTATCTCGGTATCGAAATCATCGGCGTCACTGCGGGCGAAGCGCATGATCCGAAGTCCACCATCAAGAAAGCCATTGACGAAGTCTTCTGGCGTATCCTGATTTTCTATGTACTCTCTCTGGGCGTCATCATGTCCATCTACCCATGGAATGAGATCGGGCATATGGGCTCCCCGTTTGTTGTGACCTTTGAAAAACTCGGCATCGCCGGCGCAGCGGATATCATCAATATCGTCGTCATCACGGCGGTACTCTCTTCCTGCAACAGCGGGATCTTCAGCTCCGGACGTATGCTCTACAATCTGTCCCTGCAGGGGAATGCACCTGCCTGCTTCCAGACGCTGAACCGTCATCGTCTGCCGTGGGTCGGCATCCTCTTCTCCGCAGCGATCCTGCTTCTTGCTGTCGGTCTGAACTATGTCATGCCAGCCCAGCTTTTCGTCTATGTCACCAGCGTCGGCTCCTTTGGGGCACTCTGGACCTGGTTCGTCATCCTGCGTACCCAGCAGAAATTCCGTGCCTCCCTCTCGGAAGAAGAAAAGGCGAAGCTCACGTACAAGATGCCGTGGGCACCTTACTCCGGCTATGTCACCATGGCCTTCCTCGCCTGCGTAGTCGTGGCCTCTGCCTTCCGTGATGACACCAGAGTCGCTCTCTATGTCACTCCGGTCTGGTTCATTCTTCTCCTCATCGGCTATCGCTTCACCGATCATACGAATCGCGGTGGTAGTGGAAAAGTCGTCGATGCAGTGAAAGCAACAGCAAATCGATAATGTAAATCCCCGACTGGATTTCCAGCCGGGGATTTTTTATGAAAGCAAAAGGAAATAAAAATCCATATGAAATCCAACTCTGCGATGGAATCCCCTTCGCAGGACGCCTGCCCTTTTATGGTTTCCAAGCTGAAAAGTCATCTTGATTTCTGATGGCTTTTCAGCTTGACATTTATCTCATCATCCGATACAATAAGCACATATTACAAAAGTGCTGATGGAAAAAAGTACGTATTTCTGATTTTTCACAGAGAGCCGGGAATGCTGGGAACCGGTAAATAGGAAATAGGGAAGTTCTTTCCTGAACTGCATGACTGAAATCGAAGTAGGTCTTGCCGGGGTGGCTTGCGTTAAGGAGCCGAGAGTTGATCTGATGAAGATGAATGAGGGTGGTACCACGGAGAATCCGTCCCTTGGTACCACCCTTTTTGTATTCCTTAGATAAATTGGGTGGTACCGCGATGAGTCCCCGTCGTCCCTTGCTGAGTGAAGCAAGGGACTTTTTGTTTAAGGAAACACTGATTAAATCGTTGTCAGATTTTACTCTTGAATTTTTATGCATAGCGAGAAATAACCTGACGCGAATAGCGAGCTATTTAAGGAGGGTTATGACGAAGCTATGTATAAAAATTCTTGTAAAAGCTGACTCTGCGATTTAATCAGCGTTTCCTTAAGTGAGAGGAAGAGCGGCGCGGCAATAGAAAGCAGCGCGTAAATCTCTGTCACGCAGAATCATATTTCTGAAAGCAGCATGGTAGAAAAGTAGAAAGGAATATCATCATGAACAAATGGGTAAAAGCAGGGCTTATCGCAGCATTGGCAGGAATGACACTGGTCTATGGAGGATGTGGCGGCAATTCGGCAGGGAGCAGTAAGACTTCCGGCAAGAAACAGGTCGCAGTCGTGCAGATCATGCAGCACGGTTCGTTGGATGCAGCCAATCAAGGGATGATCGATGGGCTGAAGGATAAAGGCTATGGACCGGACAAGGTCGAAGTCGATCAGCAGAATGCACAGGGGGATCAGTCGAATCTGAAGAGCATCACGGCACGTTTCAAGAGCAATAAGCCGGACATCATTTTCGGGATCTCTACTCCGGCAACGCAGGCGGTAGCGAATGAGATCAAAGATGTCCCGATCGTCGGCTGCGCCATCACCGATTTCGAAACGGCGAAGCTCGTCAAATCGAATAAAAAACCGGAAACGAATGTCACCGGCGTCAATGACAGAGGCCCGGTCGAAAAGCAGGTAGACATGGGCAAAGTCTTCCTGCCGAATGCCAAGACCATGGGGCTTCTCTACTGCTCGAGTGAAGTAAATAGTGAGATCCAGGCGAACCAGGCGAAGAAGCATGCCGCTTCCATTGGTCTTTCTGTCGTAGAAAAAACGGTTTCCTCTGTGAATGATATCCAGCAGGTCGCAGAATCCATGGTAGGGCAGGTCGACTTCATCTATGTCCCGACGGACAATGTTCTCGCGTCTTCCATCCCGACCCTTGTCAAAGTGACAGACCCGGCTAAGATCCCGGTCCTCGTCGGCGCTGACAGCATGGCCAGAGACGGAGCGCTCGCCTCTCTCTCTGTAGATTTCTATAAATCGGGCGTCCAGGCCGGCCACATGGCTGCCCAGATCCTGGATGGTAAGATCAAGCCGGAAGAAACTCCGGTCGAAGATCCGGAAGTCTACGAAGTCATCATCAATAAGAAAAATGCAGAAATCCTTGGCATCAAGATCCCGGATGAATACAAGAATGCCACGCTGGTGGACTAGGGACTAGGAGTGGCTGGTGACTCGTGACTGGTAGCTGGGGATGAGTGGCGCAAAGTGACTGGTGACTAGTAGCTAGGGATTAGGTTTGCAATACGAGAAAACCGCTAGTTTCAAACTTCCGCGGCGCTTCCATAGTTAGCCCCTGGGCGTGCCGCCCTTTGATTACGTGCGAAAGAGGTTCAGTGGGAGAGCAGGTTCAGAGGGTTCAAAGGGGTGGTACGGCGCATAAAAAAATAGAAGCGCCGCGGAGTATAGATGGTGGCGATGCCCGAAGGCAGTATTCAAGTCACCAGTCACTAGTCGCTCGAGGCTCCTAATCCCTAGCCACTAATCCCTAGCTACTAATCATCCCTGCTTTCAAACTTTTATGCGCCGCACCACTATTCCTAATTCCTCATTCAAGCAGAGCGTTCAAACGTAATCATGGGCTAACTCTTAACCTTGAACTCCATATATTATTGTATAAATAAAAGAAGGCAACATAAGATGAAAAACTGGATGAAATGCGGTATAGCCGCTGCGCTCGCAGCGGCGGCTCTGATTTCCGGCGGCTGCGGCGGACAAGGCAGCGGGCAGAGCGGTGACGCAAGCAAGATCAAGATCGGTGTCGTACAGATCGTGCAGCATGGCTCACTCGATGAGGCCAATAGAGGTTTCGTCGATGCATTGAAGGAGCGTGGCTATGGGCCGGATAAGGTCGAGATCGATCAGGAAAATGCACAGGGCGACCAGTCGAATCTGAAGACCATCGTTTCCCGCTTCAAAGCAGAGAAACCGAAGCTGATCTGTGCCATCGCGACACCGGCGGCGCAGGCAGCAGCGAATGAGATCAAGGACATCCCGATCGTCGGTACTGCGATCACTGACTACACAAGTGCCAAGCTGGTACAGAATGATGAGAGACCCGGCGGCAATGTGACCGGTGTCAGTGATTTCGCATCCATGGATGCACAGATGGAGCTTGCTGCCAAGCTCATCCCGCAGGCAAAGAACGTCGGCCTCATCTACTGCTCGAGCGAAGTGAACAGCGAAGTCCAGGCGAACCAGATGAAGGACTACTGCAAGAAACATGGTCTTTCTGTAGAAGAACGCACGGTGAACAATGTCAATGATATCCAGCAGGTGGCGGAGTCCCTCGTCGGTAAGGTCGACTACATCTACGTTCCGACGGATAACACGCTGGCTTCCTCCATCCCGACCTTGATGAAGATCACGGATGCGAATAAGATCCCCGTCATCGTCGGGGCGGACATCATGGCGAAGGACGGCGCGCTCGCAGCGCTCTCGGTCGATTACTATCGTCTCGGCAAGCAGACCGGCGAGCTCGCGGCGGATATCCTTGATGGCAAGGTCAAGCCGGAAACGTCTCCGATCCAACACCAGAAGGATTACACCATCGTCATCAATAAGCAGGATGCGGAAATCCTGGGGATCCAGATTCCAGAAGAAATCGCAAAGAAAGCGAATATGGTGTAAAAAGTGTTTCCTTAAAAAGCTCGGCAGCGTAAGCTGTCGGGCTTTTTTGTTTTCAGTTCAAGGTTAGCCCATGATTACGTTTAAAAGTTTTCCATCCAGTGAGGAGTGTTGGCGCGGCGCATAAAAACATGGAAGCGCCGCGAAGCATATATGAGGCGATGCCCGAAAGTTGCATTCAAATCACCAGTCACTAGTCACTAGTCACCAGCCACCAGTCACCAGTCACCAGCCACCAGTCACCAGTCACCAGTCACTAGTCACTAGTCACACCTGATCCCTAATCCCCAGCGGCCGCTCCACCAAACCTTTTCCCTTTTTCCCTATGGATTTCTGTGCTATAATAAATCATAAGTATAACTATTTCTACCAGAAGAGCTATGCTGAAACTACACAAAGAAGGCGGGGCTATGTCAGAAATCAAAGAACGATTAGCTCATGTCATGGAGCGGATCGAAACAGCGCGGGAGAAGTCCCCGTATCATCAGGCGGTCACGCTGGTGGCTGTGACGAAGTTCCATCCCATCGAAGACATGGAAGAAGCCATTTCTCTCGGTGTCACCCATGTGGGCGAGAACCGTGTTCAGGAAATGGAAGAAAAATACAAGGAGCTCTCGCTCCCAGTGACCTGGCATCTGCAGGGACATTTGCAGAAGAATAAAGTCAAAAAGGCAGTCGCTATGGCGGATCTCATCCAGTCAGCGGACTCATTGTCCATCCTGAAGGAGATCGATAAGCGGGCGGCAGAAATCGATAAGGTACAGGACGTACTCCTGGAGTTTAATATTTCCGGAGAAGAAAGCAAGACAGGTCTTTCACCAGATGACATGAAAATGGCGGTCGATGAAGCGAAGTCGCTCTCTCATGTGAGGGTGCTCGGACTGATGTGCATGGCGCCGAATTATGAGGATGTGGAGATGACGCGCCCCGTCTTCCGCAAAGCCCACGAGATGTGGGAGAATATGAAAAAGCAGTTTCCCGAGGGACAGATTTCCATCCTGTCTATGGGAATGACCCATGATTTTGAACAGGCTATCGAAGAGGGAGCCACGATGGTGCGTATCGGCACTGCGATTTTCGGTTCCCGCGTATACCACTAGGAGGAAAAAGAAATGAGTTTATTGGATAAGTTTAAAGATCAGTTCGTCGATCGTGATGATGAGGATATGGAAGAGGAAGACCTCGGCGAGGAAACCGCTCCGGTCAATCCTGCTCAGCCTGTCCCGCCGCGTCCGGCAGCTGTCCGCGGTATCAGCAGAAATGCAGTGCCGCGTCAGGCAGCTAAGCCGTATACCATGGTTGTTGTCAGCCCGAAGAGCTACAGTGATGCGGAAAAGATCGGGGATCATCTGAAGGCCATGCGTCCGGTCGTCATGAATATGGAAAAAACGGATGCGGATGAAGCCCAGCGTATTGTCGATTTTGTTCAGGGCATCATGTATGCGCTGGATGGCCGCATCGACCAGATTTCTGAAAGCATTTATCTCTGCGCGCCGAATAATATGAGCGTTTCCCGTGAGAATTTCGCTGCCTATGCGGATCAGCAGGCAGCCGCGCCGGCCGGTGCACCGCAGTGGAATGCCCAGCAGCCGCAGGGACCCTCGGCTCCAGAGGCTTGATGTCTTTCTGGGAAGCTGGCATGGGCTGGCTGAAAAAGCAGTTCGATGGCCGGGACGAGGATGTCTATGACACACAGGCAGAGGAGAGGGAGATACTTCCGGAGGCAGGCGCGCTGCCGGCTCGAAGTCTCCGTCCGCTGGAGGTGGTGATCATGGTACCCGGCACGTATGCAGATGCACGGCATGGGGTGGATGCTCTTGAAAAAGGGCTCGCCGTTATTGTCGTTTTGAATGACAGTGTGGATGATGAGACAGCCAGCCGGTTTGTCGATTTCATGAGTGGAGCTGTTTATCTGGCCCACGGAAGCATCGAGCTTCTGAATGATGATGTCCTTATCTGCCTGCCGGAGACTGTACGGCTCGATAAGGATCGACTGACCGATTTCCAAGGCATCCCTGCCTGGAAAGGACCGAACCTATGAAAAAGATACTGATCATCGGATGCGGGGCGATGGGAGGAGCGATCCTCTCCGGCTGCCTTGCCAAAGGTTTATGGAAAAAAGAAGAAGTCTTCGTCAAGGAGCATTCCCTTGCGGCTTCGGAAGAAAAAGCAGCACGATACGGAGTCTCTGTCTCCAAAGAGGGGGGCGAAGCCGGTGAGGCGGATCTGGTCATTGTGGCCGTGAAGCCGAACGTGGTTCCTTCTGTGCTGGAAGAATTGTCCCGGCATGCGCCCCGCCGGGTCCTTTCTATTGCTGCCGCTGTCACGATCGAGACACTGGAAAAGGCTCTTCCGAAGGGGACAGAAGTCATCCGTGTCATGCCGAATACCCCGGCCTCTGTCGGAGAAGGCATGGCAGCGATCGCTCCGGGGACATTTGCTTCGGAAGGATTCATCGCTGAGGCAGAGGATATTTTCCGCGCGCTGGGCAAGGAAGCCGTCGTGACGGAGCGCCAGCTCGATGAGCTTGGCGCGCTCTCCGGGGCAGGCCCGGGATATGCCTTTGTCATCATTGATGCCTTGGCAGATGCCGGCGTCCTGATCGGTCTTCCGAGAAAGCTTGCCATCGAAGCCGCTGCCCAGACGCTGTATGGCGCAGCCAAGATGGTCTTAGAAACAGGGAAACACCCGGCTGAGCTGCGTGATCAGGTCACCAGCCCGGGCGGCACCACCATCGCGGGGATTCATGCCATGGAGCGCGCGGGTATCCGTGCGGCGCTCATGGATGGTGTAGAAGCCTGCCTTGCCAAATCGGATCAGATGGCGGGGAAATAATTAGGAATGAGTAGCTAGGGATTAGGGATTGGGGATTAGGGGTACAAAGTGACTGGGGACTAGTCACTAGTCACTAGTCACCAATTTTCCAAGGAATCAATAGATGAAAGATAGAGAAAAAATTATTCGTTATTTTGCAGCCACCAGTGACGATGCCAAAGACATGGCGATCCGTCTGCTGGATCTGGCGGATGCTGTCGACCGTGGACGGCCATTTGCTGTCGGCCCCTTCATGTCGCCTTTTGCCGCGCAGATCGGGCAGACTATCGCAACACATATGAAGACGGTCACGGTGAAAAGTGAAGGCGGCTATCATGAGGCAGAGCGCGTGCGCATCGCCTTTTCCAGAGACGACTATGACGGTCCCATCGACTTTGGTATGACACTCCTCTCCGTCACCTGGGATGACCGTTACCGCCTGATCGGGCATCGGGATGTCTTAGGCTCGTTGATGGGTCTTGGCATCGACCGTGCCGTTCTTGGCGACATCCTCATGCAGGGTGCCGGCTGTCAGATTGTAGCAGACAGTACCATGGCTGGATGGATCAGGGACAATTTCCATAAAGTTGCTATGGTCCCGGTCACGGTCAAAGAGATCCCGATGGAGGAGATTGAGCCGCCGAAGAAAACAGCCAAGGAAGTCCGTGCGACAGTGGCCTCTCTTCGCCTCGATGCCGTCGGGGCAGCGGGCTTTGGTATCTCCCGCTCCAAGATGGTGCAGGCCGTCGATGACGGGCGCACGGAAGTGAACTGGCAGCCTGCCAAGAGCGCGTCCCAGACGGTGAAGGCAGGCGATATCATCAGCATCCGGGGACGCGGCCGCATCGAGATCAAAGAGGAAACCGGCACGAGCCGAAAAGGCCGGACGGGATTGTTGATTGATAGATACAAATAAGGGTTCGGGGTTCAGGTTAATAGGTTCAATGGGTTCTGTAGGTTCGACAGGTTCATAGATTTCTCATCTTTCGTGAATACCCTAGGGAAACGCTGATTAAATCGCAGAGTCAGATTTTACAAGAATTTTTATACATAGCTTCGTCATAACCTTCCTTAAATAGCTCGCTATTCGCGTCAGGTTATTCCTCGCTATGCATAAAAAATTCAAGAGTAAAATCTGACAACGATTTAATCAGTGTTTCCCTAGGAACATCGCCTGTTTTATACGGCGGCGAAGCCGCTGCCTTTATTTCTCATGTATAAGGAGCTAAACCATGGATTTCAGTATCAAATACTTCAAGGACTACATTTCCTTTCATGTAGATGACAGCCATCCGGTGAAAGAACTTCTCCCTCATCCTTGCGAAGAGGCAGATATCGAAGAAGAGGAAATCCGCCGGGCACTTGCTCATCCGATTTCCTCGCCGCGCCTCTCTGAGATCGTAAAGACGGGGGAAAAGGTCGTTATCATCACGAGCGACGTCACGCGCCCCGTGCCTTCCTGGCTTCTTGTCCCCTGTGTCCTGCAAGAGCTGGAAGCTGCGGGCGTCCGCGAGGAAGATATCACCGTCGTCTTTGCGCTGGGGTCTCATCGCCATCTGACAGAAGAGGAGCGAGAGCGCCTCGTCGGTGAATGGGCGTATCACAAAGTGAAATGCATCGACAGCGATCCGGAAGACTGCGTGCATCTTGGCACCTGCAGGAATGGGACCTCCGTCGATATCTTTCGCACGGTTGCCGAAGCCGACCGCCGCATCCTTCTTGGCAATGTCGAGTACCACTACTTCGCCGGTTATTCCGGCGGCATGAAAGCCATCATGCCGGGCTGCGCTTCGCTTGCCTCGATCCAGTCGAATCACAGAAATATGATCCGTCCCGGTGCGTATGCGGGGCATCTCGATGGAAATCCTGTGCGCGAGGACATCGAAGAAACGGCAGCGTACTGTCCTGCCGATTTCATCGTGAATGTAGTCTTGGATGATCATAAGAAGATCGCCTATGCCGCAGCCGGAGATCCCGTCGCAGCGCATCGTGACGCCTGCCGTTTCCTGGATGGCCTCTACAGGGTGGATATCAAGAAACCGGCTGACGTCGTCATCGTTTCTACTGGCGGCTATCCGAAGGATATCAATCTCTATCAGGCACAGAAATCCATCGATAACGCGAAGCACGCAGTGAAAGAGGGCGGTATCATGATCGTTGCCGCATCCTGCCACGAAGGCTACGGCAGCGCGCCCTTCACCCGCTGGATCGAGAGCTATCCGACACCGGAAGAACGCATCGCGGCCATTCACGAGCATTTCGAGCTCGGCGGTCACAAATCGGCGGCGCTCGGTCTTGTGCAGCAGAAATGTACCATCTATCTCGTGACCGATATGGACGATGCCCTTGTCAGGAAAGCGAATATGGTGCCTTTCCATGACCTTCAGCAGGCTGTCGATCAGGCGCTGGAAAAGAGCGGAGAGAAGGCGAGCGTTTACGTCATTCCTGTCGGTGGATCGACACTGCCGATGATTCAGTGAATGAGAAATAGAAGCGCGGTGCATCACAAAAGAGAGGCGCTGCGGGTTTTATACCAATAAAAAAACGATCTATGGAGTCATGCCATGGATCGTTTTTTTATTGGTGGAGTAGCCCCATCAAAATCCGAACTCAACTCCTACTCGATCTCTTCAAGCGAGATCGTCTGCGTCCCATGTTGATAGCTGTAGGCCAAGACCAGTTTATCATCAAATACATACACAGCGTTTACAAATGTATCAATCAGGCGTTTCTGAAAATCACGGTTTGCTGGATCGCCATGACGGAACTGCTCAAATCATGCCGTCATCTGTTCGCGGGTCAGCTTTGGCTTTTGCAGTTCGGCGGTCTGGATATTCGCAAGGATTTCTTCTTTCCGTGCTTCCAGCTCATCAAGCCGCTGTTTAGTGGGCGGCGTGAAAATGCCCTGCTCGATTGCTTTCAGAATGTTTCCAATGGAGGACTCGGTTTCCGCAAGCTGTGAGCGAAGCGCAGGGGGTGTTATGTCTTCCTGCTCCTGCATAACAAGAATTGCATCGATGAGCCTGTTAATCTTCTCTTCATCCATGACGCGCTGCATGGTCAAGCGGACGACAACACGTTCAATCCAGTCCTTGCGGACCGCTTTCTTATCGCAGTCCTTCTTCATCACCCTCGTTGCCTTCGCCGCTTTCCAACGCAAGCTCTGCCAGTTCACGCAGCTTGTTTTGTAGAAGCGTCTTGTCGGGAAGACAAAGCCGATAATCTGCAACAAGTGTGGGCGACATACTGCGGCTTAAAGCATATTCGACAACCGCGTCATCCTTGCTGGCGCAAAGAATAACGCCTACACTTGGATTTTCATTTGGCTTCTTCACATCGCGGTCAAGTGCTTCGAGATAAAAATTGATCTGCCCGATGTGTTCCGGCTTGAATTTTCCGATTTTCAGTTCAATCGGGACAAGGCAGGAAAGCGCACGGTTATAAAACAGCAAGTCGATGAAGAAATCTGTATTGCCGACCTGAACACGGTACTCCTCACCGATAAAGGTAAAGTCCCGACCAAATTCAAGTATAAACTGCTTCAGATTTTCGATGATTGCTTTACGGAGATTCTTTTCAGAAAATTGCTCCGGCAAGTCCAGAAACTCAAGCACATAGGTATCGAGGATGCTTTCACGCACATCATGCGAAACGGATTCAGGCATCGGCTTCTTAGCAGAAATCATTGAACGCTCATAGTACGATGTGCCGATCTGACGCTCCAACTCGCGTTTGGAATAATGTTCCTTCGCACAGAGCGCCATGTAAAAATGCCGTTCATCTGCCGTCTTGGAGCCAGACATAATAAGCAGATGGTTTGTCCAGCTGATTTGTGTCACCAGTGGTGTCACAAATTCATCGTCCTTGTAAGTCTCGTAGAATTGCTTCATACGATAGAGACCGCGACGATTGAAACCTTTGATGTTGGGGTTCTCTTGCGCAATGTATGAGGCAACTTCGTCAATGATCTTATCGCCAAAGCTTGATGCAGAACAAAGCTCTGACAAATACGCACCGACGCTCCAATACATCTGAATAAGCTCTGCATTGACCGCTTTCATGGCGCGGCTGCGGGCATTATTGATGATATGGATAACCTCGTCAAACTGTCCCGGATTATGGGTTAATTCATTGCTCATTGCTTCGCCTCCTCAAGCATTTTCAGCATTGCTTCTTTCAGCTTTTCATTCATCGGTGATTCCGGATCGAAGCACATCTCAACAAACTTCCTCAGTTCAGGATTATTTGCGTCAACCGGAGGTTTTACCTCATACAACTTGCCATGCGGATCATCACAGCGGGCAAAGATATAGTCCATTGAAACGTCAAAATAATCCGCATATTTGAGCAAAAGCTCAACGGTCGGCGTTGCCTGACCGTTTTCATAGCGGTTGATGCTGGACTGCGTAGAGCCGATCACATCGGCAAATTTTGATTGAGATAAACCTATGCCTTCCCGCAACGCGCGAAGGCGCATACCCAGTTGTTTCATGCAGTTTAACCTCCGATTCGGGTTAAGCATAGCATAATCAAAATCCGAGCAGATTTCAACCCGGATTTTGATTATGAATTGTAAATTTATTATAGATTAGCTTTGAATTTTTATGGATAACGCAGATAACAGCCCTAAAAAATCTGTCACATATCTGCCATTGAGTATCTTGCTGGGTATATGTGATATGTAGTTAATATGGTTAATCCCCTCAATAGAATCATACTTACCTAATTCTTCATGTTTAAGCGTGGTTGTTAATATTACTTGGTTGTTAATAGACTTTGATATTTCTAACACAGTTTTTTCTTTTCCTGTTGATAGGTCCTCAGCGCGAAATGAATCGACTATGATCGGGCAGTTGTGTCTCAGAACTTGTTGTAAGGCAAAAAGCTTCACTAAATGAAACACGGTTGCCTCGCTTCCTGAATAGACTTCATTTCGCTGAGTAAAAAGGCTTGTGTACGTAAGATTTCCATCCGGATCAATTTGATGGTATAGCTCGTTCATTTTGCCTAAAATTGCGGTCAGCAGAGAAACCCTCCGCGCCTGCGTTTCCTGAGACGAATTCTTGTTAGCTACAAGTTGGCTTTTCAGAGAAGTGATTTCATTTCCAATATCTTTGATTCTGCCCTCTGCGTCTGACGCGGAAAAAATGTCTTTTTTGTATGCGACTATAGATTCAAGAGAAACGTTTTCGTCTTCCATCAAAGACTGTATTTTTTCTTGCTCGACACAGATTTCTGCGGACAAACGTTGAATCTCTTCCGCGTATGCAGCAATTTTCTCGGAGATTGAGTTGATTATCTCAGTTCGCATCTCTACTGTAGACACATCAAAGGAATATGATGTCTGAGATATTTCCCCAGTGCTAAATGAAATATTAGTAGAATTGCAGTCCATGCATCGCAATTCACCACATGAGATAGAACGATTCAATGATCGTAGCTCATTAATTGTATATTCCCATTTGCTTTTCCGAATAGTTGAAGCATTACGTGATTTCCGAAGCTCGGCAATTTTTGACTGAACCCTATCTAAATTCGCAACCTTTTCGCCAAATGCCAAGCGATCGCTTTCCGCACTAAGATATGATACGGGAGCCTTCTTGGACTTCAATATTTTGTGTTGCTGCAAAAGCACTTTCTTTTCATCGGAAAGCTCAGATATTCGGTGCTTAATCTCGTCAATTCGTTCTTGCGAGAGCTGTTCGCCACCTAATCCTGCATACGCATAGAGCATTTCAATGTAGTCTTGCTTATTATAAAAACCATGATGTGCGATATTTGAAGTATCCTTCTTGTCCTGCCCAACAAAGTAAAGCTGCATAAATAGTACAGGATCAACAATCATTGAAAGCTGATTCTTTACTATAGCTGGAAGTGAAAAAATATGTTTTGACCAGTACCGCTTGAGTTCTGCAACATTATCAAAAATCAATATGGACGATCCTTGACTCAGGACAAATCCATTCCCAGAACGGCATATTTGATAATTTTTCCCGTGCTCTTCAAATTCAACATAATAATAGTATTTCTGATATTCGAAAGAAGTTGGAAAGGTCGGTTCATTCCCCAGCGCGTACATCATAGACTGAATAACAATGGTTTTCCCTTTGTTATTATCATCACTGGAAATAATATTCAGCCCTTCGGTGAATCGGCTTTCAATAAACGCTTCTTTTGAATTACCTACAGCAACCCTCAATATTTTCATTGTTGGATACCATCCTTTACAACGGAAATAAAATACTTTAGCGAAATGACATCAAAATCCGGGCAACGCGAGACGCAATCTCTCAATGCCTGAAGATGTACAAATAATTGTTGTACTGGTTCATCGGGATGCGCTATGATTAACTGATATGTGTTTTCAAAAAGGCACCAGAACCCATCGGCTGCATTTTTGTTGAACAGCGCCCTGCATAGACTACCTTGACAGTCTTCAAACATTTCACGTTGTCTCTCTGGTGGCCAAGAATTATAAATCGGGATAAAAGAGGTGGGAATACCCTGACTCAATGGATCTCTGTTAATAATACGTTGAAGTGTCATCAGTCTTATTTCATTATTAGTCAGATGGCGGCAATAATTCAGCGCTTCATCGGTAGTCTCAATAACGACACCCTCGACAACGGATATATTCTTTTTACTTGATTGTTTATCTCGTATTTCATTAAATATCGCATCCAGAACCTTGTCCTCGGGAACGATATTTGGATGCTGCTTTATAATTGCTCTTACATATTCACGTGGCTCTTTATCATCGTCAATCACAAATTGAATCGACTTCAAGAAAGCATCAATATTTGTATCTGTAAGACTGGAATTATCTATATATTCCTTAGCATTACCTTCTTCAACAAGGCCCTCTTTAATCAGCTTAACTGCGGTATCTTTAGCGTTTTCAATTCCAAAGACTGTGAGTGATGGATCCTTCCTAAGCGCACCCGAAACACTACCCACGAAAAGGATATAGGTCTCAAATGTAAATTCGCTCATGTAATTTTTGAATAGCGTTACCAGTTCTCTACCTATAGCTTTGGGACCAACATTATGATTTCCTTTTGACTGTACGTCCCATAAACGTGTCGCCATGTTATTCATGCCGGTTAAATCGTTAAAGAAGTCAACAACGAAATAGTGTATATCATCACTGTCTGATCTGAAGTTCATTAAATATAATAATGCTTTTGTTTCAGTTTCCGCGCCAGACTTCCGCAATTTTTCTGATGACTTTACAGTATATGACATAATTTATTTCACCTTCTTCTTAGATTTGCGGCTTGTCCAACACATACATCAGCTGGCTTGCCAGCATAATTTGCTCTATAGCCTCACGTTTTTCATATTGAAGATTAGCATGAGCCGCAGGGTTGCGATAGGCTGCCATGATTCCTTCAAACAGAGAGTGGATTCCGCGTCGGTAGTCCCTGCCACTGGTGGTAGTTGTGTCACAGAATTTGAAAGCGCCGTTCTCGCTCATAAGTGCGCCAATCACATCACGAATCTTCGCGGGAACTGCTGCGCCAGTTTTTAACTCCAAAAACTTTTCACGCAGACGAGATTCTACTTCTTTGACCGCCTTTTCTGCTGCGGTTGAGTAGTGACCATCTGCATATAACTCATGGGAGACATTCGCAATTCGCGGGTGAATATCGGACCAGAACTGGACAACAACGGGTTCTGCTTCGATATGGCGAACAATTACTACCAACTCGCCAAATGCCGCAGGATTCAGGAAAATAGCACCCATCTCGTTTTGCTGAAAGAGTATATTTGCAACACAGGGGAGCGTAGTCGCATAAAAAGGATAGTCCGCTTGTATTCCTCTCGTAATTGCATTGATCCATTGGTGGACGCGCTGAATTTCCTGAGGTGTGTGGAGAAACTGTATCTGCAAGTTTGCGCTTGTAAAGTCTATCCACTTTCGCAGCTCATACAGTTCGTTTTCATACGGCAGTTTCAAAACATGCACCTCCCTTACAGCGCCTTAACCGTGTCGATAAACTGGCTCATGCTCATCGCACCCGGCAAGAGGTTTTCCTCATTCTCAAATACCATGTAATAGCGGAAATCCTTGCCCGCTGCTGTGCGCCACG
>UQRR01000026.1 GCA_900543455.1 uncultured Dialister sp. | reverse complement strand
TGCGGCTCGTAGTAGAAGTAATAGCCTGTGCTGTTGTGCTTGCCGAGGTAATACGGATTGCCGCCGCTGGGCGGGGCATAGGGCTGCTTGGTTTCCATGAACCAGATGTATTCCCGGATTTTCTCCGGGGCAACCGCTTCATTCAGGCAATCCCCCACAAGCAGCGGCTCGCCTAAGTCATAGAAGCTGAAATTGCCGCCCGTACCTTCCACGGAGTTCTTGCCCTCGCCGTAACCTTTGATAACGCGCTTCACGCGCTCGGCGGTGATGCTGTCGGCGTATTTTTCCATTTCAACGAGTATGAATTGCCGATTACCATTATCGTTTTTATTGGCATTGAGGACAGCATGAGCGGTTGTACCAGAGCCAGCAAAAGAATCAAGAATAATGGAATCCGAATCTGTTGCGATTTGGATTATACGCTCCAAAAGACGCGTGGGTTTAGGGGTATCAAATTGAGGAGCATTTCGCATTAAAGGCTTTAATTCGTTGGTAGCTTCGACGTTTGTTCCAACATCCTCATACTTCCACAGAGTTGATACTACTTTCCCTTTTGTGGCATCTAAATACGTTTTTGATTGTATGCTACCACGCCCTTTTGCAAGGAAGAAATAGGAAGGCCAAGGAAAGTGGTTGTATCGCTGCAACGCGATTTTTTTCGCATTTTCCTCTGGGACAGAAAGCATAATAGCAGGAATCTCTAAAGGAACATCGCCACCGCATATATCACACCTTTTTTCATAGTCATCAATGATTCGCAATTCATAAGGTGCCCACTCGTTGAGCGCAGTAAGTAACTTATCTTGTCCATCTTTCCAGTGTCGACCTTTGGGCGGATACATGAGTTCACCCGTAATCGGTTGTTGAATCGCATAAACCATGCTTTTGTGTGTAGAAGCACCAGGCGCATGAATAGGCGTAACTTTGTATGGAGTACAGTCATTGTCGTAGTTTACGTACCGAGCATCCATTTCGGGCGTTCTTGCTAATCGCTTCGGATTCCAAGATGCAGCTTTGGAGTACACCAGAATGTTATCCGTTTCATAAGGGATTCCCTTTGCATCATTGCGAAAAGAGTAGTTATTTTGCCAAGTTACCTTCGCCACAAAACAATTGGCTCCAAAGATTTCATCGCAAATTACTTTTAGGTTATATAGTTCATTATCATCAATGCTGATGAAAATTGCTCCATCATCTGCTAACAGCTTTTGCAGCAGCTTCAAGCGCGGGTACATCATGCACAGCCACTTGTCGTGGCGGGTCAAGTCCTCGCCCTCTTTGCCGACAACCTCGCCTAGCCACTTCTTGATCTTCGGGTCATTGACATTATCGTTATAGACCCAGCCCTCGTTGCCGGTGTTGTAGGGCGGATCGATATAGATGCACTTGACGCGCCCCTCATACCGGGGCAGCAGCGCTTTCAAGGCTTCCAGATTATCGCCCCGGATGATCATGTTTTCGCTGCCGTTATCCTCGTCATGCTGCCCGTTTTCATCAAAGCTGTACTTGCGCTCCAACACCCGAAACGGCACGTCCTGATGGTGATTGATCACCTTGCTTTTTCCAATCCATTCAAGTGTTGGCATGGCTGATTTCCTCCGTAATCGTGTTATCCTCATTTCAAATGAGGGTATTTCTACCGCCGTCATCGTTTGTCGAATCGACGATTTGGATAGAGTCGTAACCAAGGGGGCAGTGCGCCCATTCGCACCCGCGAGGTGGAATAGACCCCATTATTTCGAGTTAGAGTCGCTGATATGATGCGGCTCATTTTTCATTTTCGGCAGGCTTTTTGATATACTTGCCGTTCTTGATTCTCGCGTCCGCCGGCTTTTCTGCGTCCTCCGGAATTCCCCAGACTGTGCCAATGCGGATCGCACCGGGGACGCGCCCCTCGCCGCACAAAATCTGAATACGGCGAGTGGAGATACCCCAGCGTTCGGCGGTTTGCGCGATAGATAAATACTTCATGGCGGTACTCCTGTTGCAGTTCCGTTCTGCGTCTTCTTATAAAATCACAGTATAATTATAATCGTCAAAGCGAATAAAAGTAAAGGCTTTCTAAAAAGTTCAGGAAGTGTTTTCAATTCAGACATGAAAGGGATGTGGGGCTTCCCAAAAAATCAAAATGGGCGTATCGGCTGCAAGGATGAACCGCTCATTCGTCAGCCGTTTCGCCTCGAACATCAACCAGATTTGCCGTCGCATCAACAGCACCGGGCATTTCTACGATGCCGATGTTGCTGAGCTGAAAGAACGGATGGCTGATGTATGGGAGCTGCTGAAAGTGCAGCAGAGGGAGGAGCTTTGACCACAACGGGGGGGGTTCCGTGTGTGTGTTCCGTCACCAGTTTTCCGGACGATGGATAAGCTGACGCTCCGGAGCGTTCCACCTAGATTTCAGGACGACGGTTTCCGTGATGCTTATCGGGGCTGGATTTCATCCTCTAACTAATAAGAAATAAATCAAGATACACGAGAATCAATCAATCAACACAAAAATGGATTGATGGATGGTACAGGAGGTCAGATGAAAACTTTTTGCAAGGCTCACGACGCAGAGCCCGGCGGCATCCTATGTACCGCTCCCAAGGTTTCTTCTCCAAGACGAAGCCCTGCGGGACATCAGCAACGACGCCAAGGTGCTCTACGCGCTACTGCTGGACAGAGCCAGCATTTCCTGGCAGAACGGCTACGCCGGGCCGAACGGCACGATCTGGCTGTACTTCAACCTTGGAACAGGCACAGACAAAGCTCCACCGCAGCCGTTAGAGCGCCACGCGAATCTTCCAGGATTTGGAGTACAGCGATTTGATCGTTCGGCGCAAGCAGGGCCTGGGCAAGCCCGCCCTCATCCTGCTGAACTACCCGGTGGACGCAAAACTCATTCAGCCGAAAGAGGATGGTACAAAACCGTCCGGCTAAAGGTCGAAAACAAAGAATTTTTTTGCTCTGTAAGTAGCGCAAATCACAGAGGAATATCTTTTCCCATAACAACTCAGCAAAGCGTGTCTATGCGACTACAGAAGCGATAAAGGGGGAACCATGTGAACGCAGAAAAAGCCAATATCCAGACTGGTGTTGATGCAGCCGAAATTACGGAATACGTCTTTGAATCGCTTGCACGGAGTCTGCTTCCGGTAATTCAGGAGTACTATGAAAGTGAGGACGGCAAAAAGGCATTTGCCGATTGGAAAGCAGAGCGGGAGATTCCGGATTCAGCGTCTACATAGAAAAACCGGGAGGATTGCCATAATCGGCAGTCCTCCCGGCTTTTCCATTACCAGTCTTCAATTTCTTCCATTAAAACAAAAAATCCGAACCCATGACCAATTGGCAAAAGGTTCGGATTATATTGTTTTGGTGGAGCATAGGGGGATCGAACCCCTGACCTCAAGATTGCGAACCTTGCGCTCTCCCAGCTGAGCTAATGCCCCATGTGTTTACGTATTATACCCCTTTGGGGGGTGAGATGCAATAGATTTTTTAAGGGCATGGGAAATGACAAATGAGGGAAAAGGGAAATGGCAATAAAAAATCCCACGGCGCGGAGCACGTGGAACCTTTCATTATAGTGTGCGATAACAGGATCGAACTGGTTCCGCAGCGAACACATTTTGAAGGAGCAAAGCGACGCACAAAATGTAGTGAGTCGCGGATGCAGGAGGTTAAATGATAAATAAGGTGGGAGGAAAAAGGCAAGAAAAAAGCATCACGGCGCGAAGCACATGACGCTTTCTTTTTGGTGGGCGATAACAGGATCGAACTGCTGACATTCTGCTTGTAAGGCAGACGCTCTCCCAGCTGAGCTAATCGCCCATAAATCATTGACGCAGACTATTATGCCATAGTCTCGCGTAAGATGCAAGAAGAAAATGAGTTCGGGTATGAGGTGGTGCGGCGCATAAAATATAGAAGCGCCGCGGAGTATAGATGGTGGCGATGCCTGAAAGTAGTATTCAAGTCACCAGTCACTTGATACTCCAAATCCCTGCTTTCACACATGCGTCGTTTATCGGACTGCAAGAAAGATTTCTCGGCAACGCTTTCAATGACGATACGAGAGAGTCTGATGTCTCCTGGTTTTTAGTCACCAGTCACCAGTCACTAGTTACTCTTTATCCCGGAAGACCCGCGCGAAAGGGGCCGCTGACTCTTTGAGTCAGCGGCCCCTTTGTTTACGCTTTCGTATTACGCAGCGTGAGGATTATTTTTCTTCTTTGGCTTTGCGATCTGCGATCTCCTGGTCATAGGATTTCTGGATGCGGACGTAGTTTTCACGGCGCTGTTTGGCATCGCGTTCGGTCTTTTCGAAGAGTTCTTCCGCTTTGTCTGGGAAGAGCTTCGCCAGAGATGCGAAGCGGACTTCGCCCATGAGGTAGTCGCGGAAGTTGCCTTTCGGTTCGCGGCTGTCGAGGTGGAACGGATTCTTGCCCTGTTCCAGAAGCTCTGGGTTGTAGCGCCAGTTGCACCAGTAGCCACATTCGACGGCGCGTTTCTCTTCTTCGGAGGATTTGCCCATGCCGGCTTTGAGGCCGTGGTTGATGCATGGAGCATAGGCGATGATGAGGGACGGTCCCGGATAAGCTTCTGCTTCGCTGATGGCTTTGAAGGCCTGATTCATATCAGCGCCGAGAGCGATCTGTGCGACGTAGATGTAGCCGTAAGAGACGGCGATCATGCCGAGGTCTTTCTTCTTGGTCTTCTTGCCGGAGGCTGCGAATTTG
Organism: uncultured Dialister sp.; assembly: GCA_900543455.1. Classification (GTDB taxonomy): domain Bacteria; phylum Bacillota; class Negativicutes; order Veillonellales; family Dialisteraceae; genus Dialister. The sequence continues at coordinate 20,688 of UQRR01000026.1, read as the reverse complement.
GCAATGGCAGCAGCCGGAGTGGACTTGGAGGACTGTCCGCCGGTATTGGAGTAGACTTCGGTATCGAGGACGAGGACATTCACATCTTCGCCGGAAGCGAGGACCTGATCGAGGCCGCCGAAGCCGATGTCGTATGCCCAGCCGTCGCCGCCGAAGATCCACTGGGATTTCTTGACGAAGTGATCCTTGAGATCCAGCAGTTCTTTGTATTCCGGATGCGCGGAAACTGCAGCGGTGAGGGCCGCATCGAGCTTGTCGGCGCGGTCTCTCGTGCCTTCGCCGAGGTCTTTCTTGGCGAGCCATTCTTCCATGGCGGTCTTGACATCGCCTTCTGCTGCCGGGAGGAGAGCTTCGAGCTTTTCGGTCAGGCGGCTTCTGAGCTTCGCTTCACCGAGGTGCATGCCGAGGCCATATTCCGCGTTGTCTTCGAAGAGGGAGTTCGCCCAGGCCGGTCCCTGTCCTTTGCTGTTCTTGGTATATGGCATGGACGGGGCGCTTGCGCCGTAGATGGAGGAGCAGCCGGTCGCATTGGAGATCATCATGCGGTCGCCGAAGAGACGGGTGACCATATTGATGTACGGGGTCTCGCCGCAGCCTGCGCAGGCACCGGAGAATTCGAAGTAGGTCGGTTCGAACATGGCGCTTCTGAGGTTCTTTTTGCCGAGCGGATTGTCTCTTGCCGGGAGGCTCTTTGCATAGTCCCAAAGGTTCTGCTTGGGGAGCTCTGTCTCTGCTGGCTGCATGACGAGGGCTTTCTTCGGCGCCGGGCAGGTATTCGCGCAGATGCCGCAGCCGTAGCAGTCTTCCGGATCGACGACGATGCGGTACTTGAGTCCTTTGACCGGGCCTCTGAAGTCTTTGACGATGAAGCCTTCCGGCGCATTCGCTGCTTCGTCTTCGGTGACGAGGAATGGACGGATGGCAGCATGCGGGCAGACGACGCCGCACTGGTTACAGCCGATACAGTTTTCCGGGATCCATTCCGGGATCATGATGGCTGCCGATGGACGTTCGTACTGGGAGGTGCCGGACGGGAAGGTGCCGTCTTCGATGCCTTTCCAGGTGGAAACCGGGAGGTCGTCGCCTTCCTGACGGTTCATGACGTCGCAGACATTCTTGACGAAGTCCGGACGGCTGACCTTGGCGATGGAGCCGCCGGTGGTCGCATGTTCCCATTCGGCCGGTACTTCGATTTCGACGATGCCTTCCATGCCGGCGTCGACAGCTTTGTTGTTCATGTCGACGACATTCTGGCCTTTTCTGCCGTAGGATTTTTCGTTGGAGTCTTTCAGGTACTTCACGGCATCCGCATCAGGAATGATGTGGGTGAGGTGGAAGAAGGCAGACTGCATGATCATATTGATGCGGCCGCCGAGACCGATGTTCTTTGCGATTTCAAAGGCATCGATGATGTAGAATTTCGCCTTGAGGGCAGCGAGCTTCCGTTTCATGGCTGCCGGCAGGACGCGGTCCAGGTCTTCTTTTCTCCATGGAGAGTTCAGAAGGAAGATGCCGCCCGGCTTGAAGCCGCGGAGAAGGTCGTATTTATAGATGTAGGACGGACGGTGGCAGGCGATGTAGTCAGCCTTGCGGATGAGGTAAGGCTTTCTGATCGGATCGGGGCCGAAGCGCAGATGGGAGATGGTGACGCCGCCGGATTTCTTGGAGTCATAGGCGAAGTAGCCCTGTGCATAGAGGTCGGTATGGTCGCCGATGATCTTGATGGCGCTCTTGTTCGCGCCGACGGTGCCGTCAGAGCCGAATCCCCAGAATTTGCAGGAGACGAGCTTGGACGGGACTTCCGGTACCGGGACCGGAGCGAGGGAGAGGTTCGTCACGTCGTCGTTGATGGAGAGCGTGAAGTTGTGGCGCGGGGTTTCTTCCTTCAGGTGTTCATAGACAGCCATGATGTCTTCCGGAATGACGTCCTTCGAGCCTAAGCCGTAGCGGCCGCCGCAGACTTTGATGGCGCGGCCGGAGGAAGCGATGGCGGAAACGACATCGAGGTAGAGCGGTTCGCCGATGGCGCCCGGTTCACGGGTGCGGTCGAGGACGGCGATCTTCTTGACAGTCGATGGGATCTGGTCAAGGAAGTGCTTGACAGAGAACGGGCGGTAGAGGTGTACATTCAGCACGCCGACTTTTTCGCCGTGGGCATTGAGCGCATCGGTGACGTCCTTGCAGATGTCGGTGACAGAGCCGATCGCGATGATGATGCGGTCGGCATCGGCTGCGCCGTAGTAGTCGAAGAGGTGGTAGCTTCTGCCGGTGATCTTGGAGATCTCATCCATGTAGCCCTGGACGATGTCCGGAAGGGCATTGTAGAAGGGGTTCGCTGCTTCGCAGTGCTGGAAGTAAACGTCCGGGTTTTCTGCGGTGCCGCGGATGACCGGATGGTCCGGATTGAGAGCGCGGGCTCTGAATTCGGCGAGGGCTTTCTGGTCGATGAGCGGAGCGAGCTCTTCATAGCCGAGGACTTCGACCTTCTGGATCTCATGGCTCGTGCGGAAGCCGTCGAAGAAATTGATGAAAGGTACACGGCCTTTGATGGCAGCAAGATGGGCAACGCCTGCGAGATCCATGATTTCCTGAGCGTTCGCTTCTGCGAGCATCGCGCAGCCTGTCGCGCGGGCGCTCATGACGTCCTGATGGTCACCGAAGATGGAGAGCGCGTGGTTCGCAAGCGCTCTCGCTGCGATGTGGAAAACGCCCGGGAGCAGTTCGCCTGCGACTTTGTACATGTTCGGCACCATGAGCAGCATACCCTGAGATGCCGTATAGGTGGTGGTCAGCGCACCGCTCTGCAAAGAGCCGTGGAATGCGCCGGCTGCGCCGCCTTCTGCCTGCATTTCGACGACATGTACGGTGTCGCCGAAAATATTCTTCTTGCCGTGAGCGGCCCATTCATCCACTTCTTCCGCCATCGGCGAGGAAGGGGTGATCGGATAAATAGCAGCTACTTCTGTGAATGCGTAGGAAATATACGCAGCCGCTGTGTTGCCATCCATTGTTTTTACATTTCTCACAGATCAACACTCCTTTATTTGGAAAATCTGTTCAAGGGAAGTTTTCGTGAGGTGTAGCCTGGCTGGTGGGGGTGGAATCATTAGGCGTGACTGGTGACTGGATTGCCTTGTACCGGCATCGTGCACCGCACCACCACTCTTCTTGGAAGCAAAGCTTTCAAGACCAATCAGTGCCAAAGCGCCTAAGGGGCTGACCCTGAACTTGAACCCTGAAGTTTGAAAGCAGGGATGAGTAGCTAGGGATTAGGGATTGGGGATTAGGGATTAGGAGTGACTAGTGACTGGTGACTTAAATGCCACTTTCGAGCATCGCCCTATTTATACTCCGCGGCGCTTCTATGTTTTTATGCGCCGCACCACCATTCCTAATTTCTCATTCGCGCAAAGCTTTCATTCATAATCAGTGGACGGAGCCGCCCATGGGCTAACCCTGAACCTCTACTCTTCCCTTGCAAGATACCTGAAAATTAGGTACAATGGTTTTATGATAATTTTGCATAGATGAATTCACTTTATTCTATACTAAGTCATAGACCATGGACGTTTCCAGGGTATCTGAATAGATACGTTCTTATTATAGAATAAAGATACGGATTTCACAAGAAAATGAGACGGAGAAAGGAATTAAGAGTAGCTGGTAACTAGTGACTGGCGCCTGAGAATGCCCGGTGAGTTGTGACTGAGATAGTACTTTCGGGCTTCGCTCATCGCAATGGACTATTCCCGCTTTTCCTCTTTCTCACTTTTCCACGGAGGATCACAATGGATTATCGTCATCTGAAATATTTCATGGAAGTCGCTGAACAGAAGAGCTTCTCGAAAGCAGCGCGCAATCTTCATATTTCCCAGTCCGCCATCAGCCGCATGATCAAGTCGCTGGAGGATGAGCTAGGGGTCGTGCTTTTCATCCGCAACGCAAAGACTGTGGAAATCACAGCGCCGGGGACCATTTTCCTGAACTATGCGAAGCGGTGTCTTTTTATTTTCGAACATCTGAAGTCGGATTTTGAAAATGAATTCAACCTGAAGCAGGATACCATCGAGATCGGTCTGCCGCCGATCACCGACGCCCATGTCTTTGCGAAGCTTCTGGGCGAATTTAAGAAGAACTATCCGCAGATCGCCATCAAGCTCTATGAACATGGTTCGAAGGTGATCGAGACATCCGTTCAGGAAGGGATTATCGACGTCGGCATCATCTGCACCATTCCGAATAACGAATTCGAGTCCTTCTTCCTCTCAGAAGATGAGATGTGCGTGGTCATGCCGAAAGGCTATCCGCTCGAAGAGCACCGCGTCGTCCCGATGAAGCTGCTCGCGGACTATCCGCTCGTGCTGTACCGTGACGATTTCAATATGCATGATGACATCATGTCGAACTGCAAGAAGATCGGCTTCACGCCGAAGATCGTCTTCGAGACGAGCCAGCGCGAGCTGATGCTGCAGACCGTCGCGAGCGGCCTTGGCGTCGCGATCCTGCCGTCGCGCCTGTGTCCGGCAAACAGCGAGGAGAGCAAAGTCGTCACCCGCGTGATGACCGAACCGCGCATGACGCACCACCTCTACGCCATCTGGAAGAAGGGCCGCTACCTCTCCCGCGCTGCCCGCCTCTGGATCGAATTCACCAAAGACCATCTGACGCTTTTGAATGACCCGCGTAAGATCGATGATATGATGAGGAAATAGGATTTCCATGGAACAGTGGAAAAATAAAATACAGTGGAGAGAACGTAAATATCTCTACCTTATGATGGCCATGCTGCTCGGCATGGTCATTTATCAGCAGTTTTTGATCACCGACCTGCAGGAACGGATGATGAATATCGAGGCCTCCTGCTATGACGAGCAGCTGAATGACATCCGCTATGAAGCCGAAGAAGCGCTTCGTCAGAATGAAGAGCAGGGAAAGGATATCTATCTTCTGCAGAAACACAGCGCAGATCACCGTTTCCGCCTGCTGGAAATGGAATGGGAGAAGTAGTGGCCGGTGACTAGTGACTGGTGACTGGTGACTAGGAGACTGGAAGATGTTAGACGTCAGACATTAGACATTAGATATCTGTGGTCTAAAGTCTCCAAGTCTCAAGCCGGTACCACCCTCTTCACTATAGCGCAGTTGCATCAGCATTCATTTTATACATTTGTTAGATCAACATAAAGGTGACTTCGATGGCACAGGATCGGTTCATGGCTTTGGATGCGCTTGCCTTGATGAGACACAGCAATGCTTCATGGAAGCTTCTCGCTTCTGATGATGCAGCTTTCTGCTGTGCCTTTTTTTATCAGGAATTTTTGGCGGGCAATGTGAGAAATCTGCCGGAAGCACGTCTTTTGATGGACATGCGTCCATTTCTGAAAGAGAAGCATGCCCTCGCGAAGGAGCCGCAGCCGGAGGAGGAAGCGCTCGAGGGAGAGGCGAAGCAGTATCTGCGCCGTTGGTCGGATGAGGAGCACCGCTGGCTTCGCCGTTTCTATCGAAACCACATGACGTACTATGACCTCACGACTTCGGGGCAGAAGGCCGTAGAGTGGCTGGAAAATCTGCGCAGTCGGAGCTTCATCGGGACGGAGTCGCGCCTCCACACGTTCTTCAATATCCTGCACGAGATCGAGCATAAGGCGAATCCGGATAAGAAGGCGCGCTTGGACTACCTTAGAAAGCAGCGGGCGGAGATCGATGAGAAGATCCGTCGACTCCGCGAAGGCGGGGAAGTCGAAGTCTTAGATGAAGTGCAGATCAAGGAGCGCTTCATGGAAGCCATGGACATAGCGGCAGGGATTCTTTCTGATTTCCGTGAGGTCAAAGATAAATTTCAGGGCATCTACAATGATTTTCGCAATGAAGTGAACGAGTGGGAGCAGGGCAAGGGGGCGTTGCTCTCGCAGTTCATCGCGGACAGGGAAATCATCGAAGAGTCGGAGCAGGGCAAGAGCTTCGCCGCCTTCTTCGACTACCTGATGGCGTCCTCGCAGCAGGAGGATTTCGATCAGACGATGCGAAAGATTCTCCGCCTGAAGGCACTTGCCGGTGAGACGAACCGCTACAATCCGCTCCATGTGCGCCGTGCGTGGGTGGACGGCGCAGAAGACGTGCAGCAGACGATCGGCAAGCTATCGGAGCAGATCCGCTGGTATGTCAATGAGAACAATCTGCAGGAGAAGAAAAATATCTATTTCCAGGTGAAGGAAATCGAGAAGAAGGCGCTCGCGATGAAGGGGAGAGAGCCGAAACGGGAGAAGGAATTCATGTGGCTTGATGAAGCCGCGCCGACGATTTCTCTTCCGATGGAGCGGCCGCTCCGCATGCCGCCCGCGCAGATGGAGCTTGCCGCGGATGCGCTCACGGTGGGTGAGCACGAGGGGAGTCTGGAGGCGATTTTCAATCAGGTCTACGTGGATAAGGCGCTGCTTCGCACTCGCATCGAGGACATGCTCGAGACGCGGCCGAAGGTGACGCTGAAAGAAGTCATTGATGCCTATCCGCTTGAGAAGGGGCTTTTCGAGCTCTTGGCGTACATGGAAATCGTTAAGAGCGAGGCGTGCCATTTCACGCCCGCCAAAGAACGGATCTTCTTCCAGGGAATCGATGGTAGGAGCCGCTATGTCACGATGGAACGTATTGTATTTGAAAAGAAGGAGCCATGATGGACAAAGAAGACATCACATTTTCTACCGTACTGATCCAGCTTCTCTCAGGGATCGTGGTGAAGGAAGCGGCCCCGGAGAGCTGGAATACCATCCTTTCTCAGCAGTACCGCATCAATGAATATATGGAAAAGATCGGGCTTTTGCTTGTCATTGACGAGGATGGCGGCTACGCTTTCCTAAAGCAGAAGGAGACGGATGAGCTGCCGCATCTCGTGAAGAAGCAGCCGATGACATTCAAGATGAGTCTTTTCCTTGCGCTTCTTCGTAATGAAATCAATGAATTCGACGGGGCGAACGGGGACAGCATGCTTGTCGTGAAGGATGAGGAAATGGTCGCTCGCATGAAGCCGTATTTCCCAGATATGTCAGATGAAGTGAAATTTGCTGACTCCATCCGCGCCTGCATCAAGAAAGCGGTTTCCATGAAGATACTCTCGCCGGTGAGGGACAATGAATTTGCCTATGAGGTGCAGCCGATCCTGCGCCGCTTCGTGGATGCGGCCTGGCTCTCGGAATTCAACCGGGCGCTCGACAAGTACATGGAAGAGAATGGCATTTCCTTAGAGGACAAGGCGGAAGAAAAGGAGGACACCCATGAATCTCTTTGATACAGACGGCCGCATGGAAGATGTGGGCCCGGGCTACCGTATGCGGCGGCTCGAAGTGTACAACTGGGGCACCTTCGACGGTGCGGTCTGGCCTTTCGAGCTGGGCGGCAATACGTCGCTCCTTACCGGGGAAATCGGCTCGGGCAAGTCGACTTTGGTCGATGCCATCTTGACGCTCCTCATCCCGCAGCCGAAAATCAATTACAACAAAGCCGCTGACTCGGGGAGCCGTGAGCGTTCGCTCACGTCCTACGTGCGCGGTTACTATGCGAAGAGGAGCAATGCATCCGGTGAAGAAGAGCCGGTCGCGCTCCGTGATAGGAATAAGTACTCCGTCATCCTCGCCGTCTTTTCGGATGTAGAGAAGGACAGCTATGTGACACTCGCACAGGTCTTTTTCTTCCAGCCCGGGAGCGAGCGTCCGGCCCGCTTCTTCATCGTGGCAGAGCGCAGTCTCTCCATCAAGAAAGACTTCGGCGGCTTTGGGAATAACATCAGCGACCTCAAGAAGCGCCTGAAAAAATCACTCTATGTGGAAGTATTCAATGACTACACCTCGTATGCGGTGAAATTCAAGTCGCTCTTCGGCATTGTGAGTGATGACGCGCTCGACCTTTTCCAGCAGACCGTCTCCATGAAGAAAGTGAATGGGATCACCGATTTCGTCCGCAAGAACATGCTTGGTGATGTGGACCAGGCGGAGATGGAAGAGAATATCCAGCGCCTCCTCACCCATTTCCATACCCTGAAGAGCATCCATGATGCCATCGTGCGTGACCGCGAGAAGATGGATCTTCTCCGCCCTGTCGTAAGGGCGTCGGATACCTATGATGCCTGCCTCCTTAAAGAGAGTGAGCTCTCCCTGATGGAAGAGGGCGTGCAGCCATATCTGGCGCGAGAGGAAATTAAGCTCCTCACGGAAGCGCTTACAGAGAGCAACCGGCAGCAGGAAGAAATGCGTGCCCGCCGCACGTCCTTTGAGGCGGAACTCACCCACGTCGGGGAAGACATTGACGCCAAGAAGAAGGAAATGTGGCAGAATGGCGGTAATCGCCTGCATGATGCGGAAAAAGAACTCAAGAATTGCGAGAAAGATCTCGCGCAGGTGAGAAAGCAGGCAGAGAACTACCGCGTCTACGCGGATGCGCTGGGGCTTCCTGTGCCGGTGGTGCTGGAAGATTTCCTGACTCGGCGAAAAGAGCTCGAAGACCTGCTGGGCGAGCTCAAGGCGGAGTACGACGCACTGGATGTAAAGAAATTCGAGGCCGACAGCAAGGAGCGGGAGATCGTATCGCAGATTTCTGCGGACAAGACAGAGCTCGCGTCCCTTCTGAAACGAGACAGCAATATCCCGGCCCCCTTCATTGCCATCCGCAAAGACCTCTGCTGCGACCTCAAGGTGGCGGAGCAAGACATGCCATTTGCTGGGGAAATCATGGAAGTGAAGCCCGAGGAGCAGAAGTGGGAAGGGGCACTCGAGAGGCTTCTTGGGGAATTCGGCGTATCGCTCCTCGTGCCGGAAAGTCTCTATGGCAAAGTCATCGACTGGATGGAAAAACATTTTCTTGGCCGCCGCATGGTGTACTACCGCGTCGACGAATACACGCCGCCCGTCTCGATGACAGACCTGCCGGAAGCGTCGGCAGCGAGGAAACTTCATATCAAGCGTGACTCGCCGTATGCGGGCTGGCTTGCCTCCGAGCTGGTGCACCGCTTCGATCACGTGTGTGCGGAAACGACCGCGGAATTTAAGAAAGCCCGCTTCGCGCTGTCGCTCGAAGGCCAGATCAAGACGCAGGGGCGCCGCCATCAGAAAGATGACCGCCACGCGCTCCATGACCGTCGCTATTACGTGCTCGGCTTCTCGAACAAAGAAAAGATCGCTCTCATCAGAAAGGAACTGGAACGCCTCGAAGGGGAGCGCGCTGCGCAGAGGAAAATCGTGCAGCAGATCGTGGCGGAGAGAGAGTCCGTCATCCGAAAGCGGAATGCCGCAGAGAACCTTCTCGTGGTGGATAATTTCAAGGACATTGACTGCCAGTATTTTGCAGACCGCGTCGACAAGCAGAAAGCCATCATCCAAAGCCTCAAGGGCCATTCGAATATCCTCGCCCGTCTCGACCGCGAAGTGAAAGCGCTCGAGAAAGAGAAAAAAGAGATTGAGACGGCTATTCGTCTTGCAGACGGTGAGCTGGGCGGACTTGTGCGCCAGATCCAAGAATACGAAGATAAAAAAGCCGCGGACGAGAAAATCCTCTTGAGCGCGCCGGAGCTCATCCGCCGCGAAGGCTTCGACCTATTGGACAAGCACCGTGAAGACTGCATCAAGAAACGTTCCTTCACGCTGAAGTCCATGACCGAAAAGCAGGGAATGTACAATAAGTGGATCCGGGAAGAAAAAGAAAAGTGGGGCGCGAAGAAGGAGCAGAGTGGCTCGGCCATGTCGTCTGGCATGTCGAAGTACCTGCAGTACCTCTCACTCCATAATGAAAGTGACCCGAATCTTACGAACGAGCTGAACCGCGCAAACAGGAGCGAGTACAAGGAGCTCTACCGCCGCATTGGCGAAGATGATCTGCCGAAACTGCTGCCGAAATTCAAGAAGCGACTTCGTGAGAATACGATTCAGGATATGGCGATATTCCAGTCGAAGCTCCTCTCGAATCGCGATGTCATCCGGGAGCGCATTGAGGAAATCAACCGCTCGCTCTACGACATCGACTACAATGTGGGGCACTATATCGAGATCGAGTGCATCGAGTCACTGAACAGTGAAATCAAGCATTTCCGTCAGCAGCTGAAGGTCTGCACCGACAGTGCCATCACGGGCAGTGATGATAACTATAACGAAGAGAAATTCCTTGAAATCGAAAAAATCTTGTCCCGCTTCTCTAAGAGCCGCCCGGGACGAGCGGAAGAAGATAAGAAATGGACAGCGATGGTGACCGATGTCCGGAACTGGTACACCTTTGCTGTCTCCGAACGCATCCGTATGGAGGATGGCAGCTGCGGCGAAGAGTACGAGCACTACACTGACTCCTCCGGCAAGTCCGGCGGGCAGAAAGAAAAACTCGCCTACACGATCCTGGCAGCCAGCTTCGTATACAGCTTTGGCATCATCGGCAGCCGTGCGCTTCCGACCTTCCGCTTTACGGCGATCGACGAAGCCTTCCTGAAGAGCTCGGACGAGTCCGCTCGATTCGGGCTCGAACTTTTCCGCAAAATGGGACTGCAGCTTCTTGTCGTGACGCCGCTCGCCAAGATCCCGACCATCGAGCCGTACATTTCCCACCTAGGCTTCGTCTCGCAGAATGAGAAGCGCCAGTCGCAGATCCGAAACCTCTCCATCGGTGAGTACCGGAAGGAGCTCAAAGCCCATGAGAAGAAAGTTTGACGAGCCGCTCAGAAAGAAACTCTCGCGCCTGGAAGCCAATGGCAAACTCTACGTGGCACTCGCAGAAGGGAGCGAAGTCCCCTATCTGAGCATGCCGCTCAAGCGGCCGCAGGACATAGAGACCAGCTGGGACGAGCTTCTCGCCTGGCAGGACTTCTGGCGCAAAGCGCCGAAAGCATTAGATGGTCATCCCCTCTGGCATGCAGAAGAAAAACGAAAGCAGACGGTCTCCTTTGGGAAACAGCTGATGCCTGTCCGCGTCTTCATCGATACCCCGGAAGACGCCATGGCACTCCTCGGACTCACGAAGAAGAAAAAAGAATTTCTGGCCGGCCTTTCAGCTGTAGAAAGCCAGATGCCCTCTCTCCGTGACTGGTACCTCACGTATTTTGTCCGGATTTTCGCGGAAGATTTCTTTCCCATGGCGCTATCCATTGCCCGTTTCATGCTGGAGCAGGAGCAGCGGGAAGGATACCTTCGCGAGATGGCGCTCCCCGGCGTCGATACGAAATTTCTGGAGAATCACAATTTCCTGGTGCGGACTCTCTGGAATGCCCTTTTCCCGGAAAATACCGCTGAGAGCAGCGACGAACTCTGGGAGAAACTCTTCGTACAGAAGGTCCCGACGCCCTCCATCTGCGTCCGAAGCCTCGATGAGCACCTGCGCTTTGCCGGCGTCAGAAAACTCTTCCTTTCGCAGGATGATATCGCCGATTTCCAGCCACCGCACCGCCGTATCTTCATCACGGAGAACAAGGTGAATGGCTATACCTTCCCCGATGCCGAAGACAGCCTCATTCTCTTCGGCATGGGCTATGGCGTCTTGGAAATGGCAGAATCCGCACCTTGGTTAGCCGATAAGGAAATATACTATTGGGGCGATTTGGACCACGATGGATTCAATATCCTGAGCAATCTTCGAAAAGTATTGCCAGAAATGAAGATTCATTCCTTTCTGATGGACAAAGAAACGCTTCTGGCCTATGTGGATCCCAAAGTGAAAGATACAGGAAATACCACCACCATCCCGGACTGTTTGACCGTCAGTGAGAAAATGGCATGGAAATTGATTCACGATAACGGTTGGCGATTGGAACAAGAACGGATTCCCCATGAGGAAGTGGAATGGGCTGTGGAGAGTCTTTTGGCCGAGGAGGGAAAATAGAGGAGAAAAGGTTACTCAGGTTTCCTTAACCATTGCATTTTTCATATTGATAAATGTCGAACCATATGGTAATATATAGATATAGAGAAACATCGATAAAGTAACCTGTGACGGGTAAGAAAATCATTTTTAGTGTGTATCCCCCGTTGGGGGATCATACAAGAGGGAGCTCGACTGGCGGTCTGCTTCGCCATGAACATGGCAAGCGGACAAGAATTACGTTTAGGAGAGTGCAGTACCTAATCCCTAACACCTGATCCATGGTCGCTGTTCACCTATTTTTTTCTGCCACCTGCAGAGAAAGGAGAATATCATGACACTTCATATCTATTATTGCCCATCTTGCGATTCTTTCTTATTCAAAACCGGCGAAGCCATGGCTGTTTCTTGCTGTGGTGAAGCATTGCAGCTCTTGGCAGCAGGCACCAGCGATGGAGCCAGGGAAAAACATGTACCGGTGGTGACTCATGAGGGAGACCTCCTTCACGTACAAGTGGGGGAAGTGCTGCATCCTATGTTGGAAAACCATTACATCCAGTGGATCGCTTTGGTGACCGAAGAGGGATTCCAAGTGCGCTATCTGAAACCGGGAGAAGAACCGAAAGCCGTCTTTGCTGATGTGCCGCATGGCGTGGTGTATGAATATTGCAATCTGCATGGCCTTTGGAAATGTGAATTTTAAGATTCGTGATTCGTGACTGGTGACTCATCACTGGGAGGTTCTCCCGATGATGAGTCATCAGTTTTTTGTTGCCCGCCTTACGCAGGGTCAGCCCGCAGGATGTGCCGGCCTTGATCGCAAAGGAAAGCTCGGTTCGAATGAGACAGGACCGGATGAATGACCGATCACGAAATATGATACAATAAGAAAAAGTTATTTTTAGGGAAACACTGATTTTGCGATTGCATCAGCATTTCCTTAGAATTCGAAAGAAAAAAGGAGTGAAGGAGGCGTTTCCGCTTGGATCCATTTGTTCATCTCCACGTCCACACCGAGTACAGCCTTTTCGACGGCACATGCCGCATTAAGGAGCTTGTCTCTTATGTCAAGTCGCTCGGGCAGACGGCGGTCGCGATCACGGACCATGGTGTCATGTACGGTGCGGTCTATTTATATAAAGAGTGTATCGCGCAGGGCATCAAGCCGATCATCGGATGCGAGGTCTACGTCACGAGGAAGAGCCGCTTCGAGCGGGCGAAGGGCGAGAAGGAGAAGCTGGGGCATCTGATCCTTTTGGCAGAAACGAATGAGGGCTATCAGAATCTCATCAAGATCTGCTCGAAGGGGTGGACGGAGGGCTATTTTCATAAGCCGCGGGTGGATCATGAGCTTCTGTCCAAGTATCACAAAGGGCTCATCGCGATGTCGGCGTGTGTTGCCGGCGAGCTTCCGCAGGCGATCTTAAACCGCGACATGGATGAAGCCAGAAAGGTGATCCGCTACTACATCGATACGTTCGGGAAGGAGAACTATTTCCTCGAGTTGCAGAATCATGGCATCCCGGAAGAAGCGGATGTGCGTCCGGTGCTGGCGTCTTTGGCAAAAGAGTATGGGCTGGGGCTGGTCGCGACGAATGATTTCCACTATACGAAAAAAGAGGATGCGAAGAGCCAGGAAATCAAGCTCTGCATCTCCACGGGAAAGACACTGGATGATCCCTATCATTTCCATTTTCCGAATGACGAATTCTACTGCAAGAGCGGGGAGGAGATGCAGGCGATCTTAGGCGAGTATCCGGGCGCTATCGAGAATACGGCAAAGATCGCAGAGCGCTGTCATGTGACCTTCACCTTTGGCGACCACAAGCTCCCGTCCTTTGATGTGCCGGAAGGTGAGACGTCGAAGTCGTATCTTCGCAAGCTCTGCGAGGCGGCGATTCCTGAGCACTATCCAGAGCCCACGGGAAAAGAGCAGGAGCGTCTGGATTATGAGCTCGGTGTCATCAATCAGATGGGATTCTCGGATTACTTCCTGATCGTCATGGACTTCATCCGCTACGCGAAGACACATGGCATCCCGATCGGGCCGGGGCGTGGGAGCGCGGCAGGAAGCATCGTCGCCTACCTCCTGCACATCACGGAAATCGACCCACTGCGTTTCGATCTTCTCTTTGAACGCTTCCTGAATCCGGAGCGAGTCTCCATGCCGGATATCGATACTGACCTCTGCTATCGCGGACGCGGGCAGGTCATCGCCTATCTCGCAGAGAAGTACGGCGCCGAGCAGGTGGCGCAGATCATCACCTTCGGTACGCTCGCGGCGCGTGCCGTCATCCGTGATGTCGGCCGTGTCATGAATCTGCCCCTTCGCGAAGTGGACAAGATCGCAAAGATGGTGCCGAGCGGCCCGGGCGTCACGCTGAAGAAGACACTGGACGGCTCGAAGGAATTCAAAGACCTCTACGAGTCGAATGCGACGGTACGCACCCTGATCGACCACTGCCTCGACCTGGAAGGGCTTTCCAGAAATTCCGGCACGCATGCTGCCGGTGTCGTCATCTGCTCGAAGCCTGTCGATGAGTACGTGCCGATCCAGCTCACGGCGGATGATTTCATCCAGACGCAGTACGAAAAAGATCAGGTCGAGCAGCTCGGCCTTCTCAAGATGGATCTCCTGGGGCTTAGGAACCTCACCGTCATCCATGATGCGATCGAGATGATCCGGGCGAACCGCGGTGTCACCATCGATATCAATCACATCCCTTCCGTCGATGAGAAGACGTGCGAGATGCTCTGCGCGGGCGACACCACAGGCGTTTTCCAGTCCGAGTCCACCGGCTTTACGAATCTTCTGATGAAGCTCCACCCGGACCGCTTCGAAGACCTCATCCCGATGGTCGCGCTCTACCGTCCGGGGCCTTTGGGGAGCGGCATGGCGGAAGATTTCATCAAGAGAAAACACGGAGAAATCCCCATCGAGTATCCGCATCCATCACTGGCTCCCATCCTGAAGGAAACCTACGGCGTCATCCTCTATCAGGAACAGGTCATGCAGATCGCCTCTGTCATGGGCGGCTTCTCCCTCGGCCAGTCCGACATGCTCCGCCGCGCCATGGGGCACAAGGAGCCGGAAATCCTGCAGAAGAACCGGGATACCTTTGTCACAGGCGCCGTGAAGAATGGCGTCGATGAAAAGACGGCGAATTACGTCTTCGACCTCATGGTCCACTTTGCCGGTTACGGCTTCAATAAATCTCACAGTGTCTGCTACGGATGGATCGCCTGGCAGACCGCCTACCTCAAGGCGCACTACCGCGCTGAATTCATGGCTGCCATGATGACCTGCTACAATGGCGATAAGAACAAGGTCAGCCGCTACATTTCAGATACCAGAAGAGCCGGTGTGGAGATCGCCGCACCGGATGTCAATCTTTCGGAAGCCTATTTTTCTGTCAGCGGAAATAAGATCCTCTTCGGACTCGATGCCATCCAGAACGTCGGAGAGAATGCCGTCGAAGCCATCATCAAAGCCCGGAAGAAGGGCGGCCCCTTCACGTCCATGTCGGATTTCTTAGAGCGGGTCGAAGGAAAAGGTCTCAATAGCCGCGCGTGCGAAAGCCTCATCCGCTGCGGTGCGATGGACGGCTTCGGCTACAACCGCTCTCAGCTTCTCGCCGCACTCCCGCAGGTCATGAGTGATGTCGCCGCTGCGAAGAGTGACCGGGAGAGCGGACAGATGTCTCTCTTCGGTGGGGACGAGATGAAAAGCTCCGTCGTCTATCCTGATCTCGAAGACATGGACGCGGATGAAAAGATCGACTGGGAAAGGAAGCTCTTAGGCTTCTACGTCAGCGGTCATCCGCTCGAAAAGTACAAGAAGCAGATGGCCGCCTGCACGCCCATCTACCAGCTCGAGACCGAAGGCAGCCGCTACGACGGGAAGACAGTCACCTTGGGCGGCACTGTCACCCGTGTGAAGGGCATGGTTACCAAGAAGGGCGCGCCCATGGGTTACGTCACCATCGAAGACTATGAAAGTGAGATCGAATCCGTCCTCTTCCCCTCCGTCTGGGAAGCCGCGCGTCCCTTCCTCACCGAAGACGCGCCCATCTGTATCCGTGGCCGCGTCCAGTCGAACGAGCGAGAAGTCAAGATCTTAGCCGACAGCATCATACCGATGGCCCAGTTCCAAAAGACCGTCCGCATGCCGGTCGATGAAGTCCACCTCTACGTCGATCCCCGTCATGAGACAGACGACGTCAGTGCCGCCCTCGCCAGAGTCCTTGCGAAATACCATGGCGACACCCCTGTCATTCTCCACCTCATCTCCTCAAGGCAGGAGATCCGCATGGTGCCGAAATTCTACGTTAACTTTACTGAAGAAGCCGAAGAAGCGCTGAAGGGGCTCCTTGGCAATGCGGCGGTCGAGGGGAGAAAAAATTAAGAAATAGTAGCTAGTGACTGGTGACTAGGGATTGGGGTTTCACTTCTAAGCTGACTTCTCAGCCGATGATAATTGATATGGCATAAACAGCGCCCTGCAGCGAATCTCGGGATTCCGTTGCAGGGCGTTTTTGTTTCGAGAAATGGAGTGCAGGAAGATGCGAAGAAAAGTTTTCTTGTTTGACAACAATACATTGATTGATAAATTTACCAATCAATAGTACAGTGAGAGCAGGAGGAAACGACTTTGGAAAAATTAGCACTGGCGTTGAAGAATACGATCCCCATCAGCCTGTTCCATAAAGGCATGGCGGGAAAAATCTTTAAAAGTGTCAAAGAAAGCGGTTTCAAGATTGTCATGAAAAACAATGTACCTGAATGCGTCTTGCTGTCACCGGAAAGTTATCTTGAGATGACAGAAAAACTGGAAAATGCTGAACTTCTAGCGCTTGCCATGCAGAGGATTGAAAATGGTGCGTTCAAGGACACCAGGGACTTCGATGAAGTGATGAAAGAAGTCCATATTGCCTCGGAGGCGCTGAACGATATTGACGAGTCTGAGGTGGAATTTGAATGATGTGGCATGTCCGGTTTTTGGCTTTTGCAGAAAAAGATTTGAAAGGTTTTGATCGGTATCATCAGAAGGTCATCAATAAAGCGATAAAGAAAGTAGTAGAGAATTCAGGTGTTGATGGCTATGGCAAATTGCTCGGAAATAAGAGTGGAAATGCACTGTACGGGCTATATCAGATTAAGCTCAAAAATCCGGCATTCGGATTGTGTACGCACTGATTCAAATGGAGAATGAAATGCTTGTCATCATCATTGGGACGCGAGCCAATGATGAGGTGTATGATTTCGCGGCGAAACGGTATATTCGCATGCGGAAGGATGAAAAAAATTGAGCTTCAACGGTGAACGATGCGTTCGCCATTTTTTGATAGCCGCAAAGTCACGGGAAACGTTCAAGTTTCTTCGAAGTTTCTACACCAAAGAATGTGCATTTATGCTATACTAAACTAAGAAAATATGGATAATAGGGACAGTAGGCGAAGCCTTATTTCTCTATAGCCCCGTTTACCCTGTGGCGCGGTGTTCGTGCTGCGCGGCACATGATTTCGACCTCACGGAAGGGAGACACTATGAAGTTTCTGGTTTGTATCAAACAGGTCGTCGACACGTCGAAGATGGAAGTCGATCCGACCACAGGAAGACTGAAAAGAAATAATGCGAACAGCATCATGAACCCGCTGGATCTCCATGCGCTGGAAGCGGCTTTCTCGCTGCGCGATGAAGTGGGCGGCACGGTGACGGTCATCACCATGGGTCCCCCGCAGGCAGCCGCTGTCCTGAAGGATGCGGTCGCTATGGGCGCTGATGAAGTATACCTCGTGACGGATCGCGCATTTGGCGGTGCGGATACTCTTGCGACGAGCTACACGCTGGCTAAGGCGATCGAGAAGCTGGGAACATTCGATCTCATTTTCTGCGGGCAGGAGTCCATCGACAGCAATACGGCACAGATCGGCCCGGAGATCGCTGCGACGCTCGGCATCGCGGATGTGAGTGCAGCCGTAGGCATTTCCTATGAGAAGGAAGGCTTCCTGACGGTGAAGCGCCAGATCGGTGGGAATATCGAGGTGCTCGAGCTTGCTCTTCCGGCGGTCGTCACTGCGACGGAAGCGCTGAACCATGCGAGATACCCGAGCATCAAGGGTCTCCTCAAGAAGGACGAAGTGGAGATCGGAAATCTGACGGCAGCCGATCTGCCGGTCGATCCGGCGCGCATCGGCATGAAGGGCTCTCCGACGCAGGTCCGTCAGGTCCGTCCGGTCGTGCCGCCGAAAAAAGAAAATCTCCGCATCGAAGGAAAGACGACGGAAGAAGCTGTGGATCTCTTCCTCTCGGCTATGCAGAAACTGAAGGTCATCTAAGGAGGGGCGAAATGGATTTTTCTGAACACAAAGGTATTTATGTCATCGGGGCGCTTGCAAATGGCAAGATCCAGAAGGTCACCGGTGAACTGACCGGCGAAGCCCGCGTGCTGGCTGACCAGCTGGGAGAAGAAGTCGCGGTCGTCCTCATCGGTGCTGATCTCAAGGATCCGGCATCCTCGCTGATTTCCCTCGGTGCGGATAAGGTCTATGTGATCGATCATCCGCTCCTCTCCCACTATGATGGGAAAGCGTACCAGAAAGCACTGGCGCCGTTCCTCTTGGAGAAGAAGCCGGATACCATCATCTTTGGCGCGACGCCATTCGGCCGTGATCTCGCTCCGCGTCTGGCAGCAGAGCTCGTCTGCGGCGTCACGGCAGATGTGACGGAGCTTTCGGCAGATACCGAGAAGGGGCTCGTCATCTGGTCGCGTCCGGCGATGGATGGGAATATCATGGCTGACATCGTATCTCCGGACTACCGTCCTCAGGTCGGTACGGTCCGCCCGGGCATCTTCAAGTATCCGGCAGCGGATGCTTCCCGCACGGGGGAGGTCATCGCTCTCCCCGTTTCCCTCGAAGAGAAGGATCTCGGCACGGTGCTGAAGGAAATCATCGCCGGTGAGAAGGACAGCCATCCGGTCGAAAATGCGAAGGTCGTCGTCGCAGGCGGCCGCGGTATCCGCACGGAAGAGGAATGGGCGAAGGTCCATGAACTCGCTGACCTTCTGGGAGCGGCTGTCGGCTGCAGCCGTCCGATCGCAGAACTCGGCTGGGAACCGCATCGCCACCAGATCGGTCAGACCGGCAAGGGCGTAGCGCCGAAGATCTATTTCGCACTTGGCATTTCGGGCGCGATGCAGCACATGTGTGCAGTCAATGCGGACATCGTCATCGCGGTTAATAAGGACCCGAAGGCGCCGATCATGGAAATGGCAGACTACGCTGTCGAAGCGGATCTGAAGGATTTCCTCCCGCTCCTCATTGAAAAGATCAAAGCGCTGAAAAGCAAATGAGGGGTGAATGGTCAGGAATTGGGGACTGGGAGTCTCGAGTGACTAGTGACTGGTGACTAGTTACTAGTGATGGGTGACTGGATTAGAAAAATCTTTTCGCGTATCGTCATTTCGAGCGAAGCGAGAAATCTTTGTTGTTTGCGGTCAAACGAATCCTGTCAGAAAAGCTCAAACGGGAAACCTGCTTTTTAAGAAACCTTCGGGCATCGCCACATCCATACTCTGCGGCGCTTCTATGTTTTTATGCGCCGCACCAACCCCCTTTGAACCTCTTGAACCTATAGAACCCGCTGAACCTCTTTCGCAGGCAATCAAGAGGCAGAACGCCCCAGTGGTAATATCCCTCATAAGCCATAATAATAACAATTTGTTACGGAGGTGAGACGTATGGCAGAAAGAAAAACTACCATATACTACAATCACAATTTCTATTATGATTTCTCCCAGATCATCGCGGCAGATGACAGAGGACTCCAGTTTGGTGACGGATGCTATGAATGGATCCGCGTCTACAAAGGCCATCCGTTTGCTCTTTCCTATCACACCGACCGTCTGTACCGCTCCATGCGCCTTCTGGGCATCCGTCCCGTGACAGCACCGGACGAATTCACCGAGATCGTGGAAACCGTCGTCGAAGAAAGCGGCATCGAAGAAGGCTATGTGAAGATCATCGTCACCCGCGGACAGGGCGACCATGATTTCCTGATCCCGGCTAGAAATCAGCTGCGCCCGAATGTCCTTGTCTACGCCAAACCGATCAGCTTGGACGCCATCGCCAAAGTACAGGACGGCGTGAAGTGCATCACGATGAAAGATGATCGCGGCCATCACTGCGACATCCTTTCCCTCTCTCAGGTGGATAACCTGCTCGCGCGTCAGGACGCACTGAAGCAGGGCTGCTACGACGGCATCTTCATCAGAGACGGCCTTCTGACCGAAGCCACCCACTCGAATGTACTCATCGTCAAGGCAGGCGTCATCTGGACCCCGGGCACGAATGAATTCATGACCCGCGGTATCACACGCTCCCTCGTCCTTTCCCGCGTCGCTCCGACCGCCGGCGTCACCTCCATCGATGATGCGGCAGATCCGGTCCGCCTCGAAGATATGATGAATGCGGAAGAAGTCTTCCTCACGAATTCTCAGGACGGCATCATTCCGGTCATCTCCATCGACGGACAGCCGATCGGCAATGGAGAAGTCGGCCCTGTCACCCGTAAGATCCAGCAGCACTATGCGCATCTCATGAGCGACGGTTTGCCGTAACAGGTTAGTATGTAAAAACGCACTGCGAATGATTTCGCGGTGCGTTTTTCGTTTGGGGTTCAGGGGCAGACTACGGGGCGTACTGCCCCTTAATTGGGGGTGAAAGTCTCTCTTGAATGAGAAATTAGAAATGAGAAATGCGAAATGGTGGTGCGGCGCATAAAAATACATAAGCGCCGCGAAGGTTTGAAACTAGCGGTTTTCTCGTATCGCAAACCTAATCCCTAGCCACTAATCCCTAGCTACCA